>CAYTJF010000035.1:2603-33360 GCA_964437945.1 uncultured Granulosicoccaceae bacterium | reverse complement strand
GCCGCGACGAAGACGGCTACTTCTGGATTACCGGTCGAGTCGATGATGTGCTCAACGTATCCGGACACCGTCTTGGCACCGCTGAAATTGAAAGCGCGCTTGTCTTACACGACGCAGTAGCCGAAGCAGCAGTGGTTGGGTATCCGCACGACATCAAAGGTCAGGGCATTTATGCATACGTAACACTAATGAGCGATCAGGAGCCAACCGAAGAACTTCGAACTGAATTGGTAAAACACGTACGCGCTGAAATAGGCCCTATCGCAACACCCGATGTTATTCAATGGGCACCGGGCCTACCTAAAACTCGCTCCGGTAAAATCATGCGCCGAATTTTGCGCAAGATTGCTGAGAATGATTTGGGGAACCTAGGCGATACTTCGACACTGGCTGACCCTGGTGTGGTTGATGGGCTGGTTGAGAATCGGGCTGAGGCTTAAGGATTGGTTTGTGGCTCGGTGGCGATTTTGCTGCTGGGTTGCGGTCGCCTGACTCAATTCTTGTAATAGCTATATCGCGTAAAATCGCGCCGCACTTATCAGATGGTTCGAATTGATCATCACTGATTCAAGAAGCTTCCAAACTGAGCACATCCTGAATCCGTTCAATGGCTTGTTCTTCAGTGAGACCAGATTCGATCAGCAAAGCATGGTAGTTATCTACAACAGTCGATCTATTCATTGCAGCTAAGAGTCTCGACACTGTGAACCTAAAGGTCATTGCTGATTGGGTGGCGTTGCCAGAGTTTCCTTAGTCATCATTCAATCAGCATTAGAAAGCGTCCGGTCAGATTTCAATGTAAGAGTCGGTACGCGTCAGACAATAGGAAAAGCCAGCCTGAAGCTGGCTGTGATCACAGACTTGATTCAGTTAACTAATCGCCAGGGCTTCGACAAATTCAATGCGGTGGGTATCGAATCATCTATTACTCCGCTTTGAGTCACTTCTCGATAGAGAATATCTCCATCTCTGTAAATTCCAATTCGGCGTCACGCTAGCGCGTGGAAAGGACACTCACAACTAGGGGATACCTTATAAATAATGGGCGATTGTACATAAAAGGGGACTAACGTCGATCGTGTGACTACCATAAAGTTGAGGATGCGCAGAAAATTCTTACCCTACTCCTTATCCTTGACCCAACCTTATGATTTGTACTTTTTACCTGACGACGCGTTGCAGACCGCGCGTCGTAGTCAACACGTTAGCACATACTTTGCTAAACAGGCACTGCGATTTTGTTAGCACTAAAACGCTAGCCTGGCAGCGATATACGCCGGTGTTGTATTGTATTGTCGAAACTGGCTCTGCAACTCATCCATGGTTAATCCAGTATTGATCCCAGTCATCACCAGCAGTGATTTTAAATTAACGCCCTGCCCTCCAGCAATGTCGTGTTCAATACTATCTCCAATGCACAATATGCGCTCTTTTTTACAATCCCCGTGCAAATTTAAAATATTCTGGTAGATTGCCGGATAGGGCTTACCAATCCATTCCACCAATCCACCCAGTTCTTCGTAGATTTCAGCTATGCGGCCAGCGCCAAACTGTAGACCCGTGCTTGTGAGCATTTTTTTATCGGGGTTCGTGCAAACACAAGGAATACTGTGTTTCGCTGCATCGCGCAATTGTTCACGATACGCATCTTCGCTGTATCGTTCAGCTTCACTTGCGCTTATTAATATTAAGTCAGCGCTGGCTGCATCTTCAGCCAGTCCAAGATCAAGACCTGTTATCGCCGACAAGTCTTTATCGCGAGCAATTAAATAACACAATTTGGTTGACGAGCCATGTAGCCGAGACTGTAAACGGTTAAACGCAACTTCTCCAGATGTAATGACATTATCGAATAAGGAGTCATTGAACCCAAGGGTTGCTAGTCGGCTGATATTGACACTGGCGCGTTTACCGGAATTGGATATAATCACAACACGCTTATTCAATAATTTAAGCTTCTTGAGCGTCTCAACAGCACCTGGGTATGGCTCATTGCCATTGTGCAGCACGCCATACTGATCAATTAGAAACAAATCAAAGTCGTTAATAAGTGGCTTAAGGCCACTGACCTTTTTGGATTTCAATTCGACAAACCTGTGTCAATCAATCCTGCTTCAACTGCGCCGCGTTTTGCGAGTACTGCAGTACCGGTTGCAGCGTGCTCGGATAGGCTTTTTTTGAACGGGATAGTGGGAAGTTGTGATTTTCTTATCATCGTCCATGCATTGTTTGTTGCACCACCGCCAACGGTGCGTATCGAGCGTAATCGCGATCCGCCTAGTTCATTAAGACGTTTGTACGCCAACTTTTCCACAACACTGATGCCCTCCAGCATGCCTTGTAAAAACAGTGCATCGGACTCGGGTCGTGGTTCCAGACGTGGTTGCAGGTTGCTGTCGTTTATAGGAAATCTCTCACCCGGTTTGATCAGGGGATAGTAGTCCAGACCTGTAACCACGCTGGTGTTCATGTTGTCCGAATGTTCGATGAGTTCGGCTGGAGTAAAGTAATGCGCCAATACCTTACCTCCAGTGTTTGACGCACCACCAGCTAACCAGGTGTCTCCAATTTTGTGGCTGTATATACCAAACGATGGCGCATAGACTGGCGTCTCTGATAATAGCTTTATAGTCAAAGTACTACCGAGCACGGTAACAGCATCACCTGGTTCAGCTGCACCAGTTGCCAGAAAGGAGGCACAACCATCGGTGGTGCCTGCAACTACCAGCGTATTTTCCGATAGACCGACTTGTTTTGCTAACCAGCCATAGGCCATGCCTATTGGTTGACCGGCGCGCAACACTTTAGGTAATAATGATGTGTCCATGCCTGTTTGTTCAATCCAGTCGGGCCATGATTGAGTTATAGGGTCGTAGCCAGTTTTAAGTGCGTTGTTCTCATCGCTTAAGCCTTGTTTTCCAGACAAAGCCGATGCTATCCAGTCAGCTTCGTGTTGAATATATGAAGTGCCGGTGATTTTCGAAAGCCTTATTGCTTTGGCAAGGCCTGATGAGGCTCCGTGAGCGGCTGATGTATCAGGTGCATGTGCTTCGATTTGAGATAATATTGATTGATCATCGCAGGTGTCGTTGTACATTAAAGCCTGCGACAATGGCAGCCCCTGATCATTTGTTACGATCATGGTTCCAGATGTGCCGTCAATGGCTATGGCTTTAATTTTATCTATTGGTACATTGCTGATAAGTTCACTTAGTGCTGTGGCCACCGCCGTTCCCCAACTGGCTGGATCTGCTCGACTACCTGTAACATTATTAAATTCAATGGACGCCATGGTTTGGACATGCATATCAGTGTCAACACAAACAGCACGAACTCCAGTGGTGCCAATATCAACACCGATAAAAAGTGCCTGGGTTTCATCCATGAGAATTATCGGCCATGATCTTCGAACCAGCGTTTAAATACTTCTATCTCTTCATGATTCATGTGCAAACCATGTTTTGTTCGGCGACTCAGAATATCGTCTACAGTTTTCGCCCATTCGTGGTCGATCAGGTACTGGGCTTCTATTGCATAGAATAATTCGCTAAATCGCTGGCCGAGATCAGCCAGGCTAGTAGAACCATCGAGTACAGAACTTATTCGCGTTCCATAAAGCCTTGCGTAATGCCTAATAAGTTCTGGCGCCAAAAAAGGATATTGATCGAATTGTTTCGTTACAAAGGCTTCAAAATCAGCGTCGTCAATATCACCACCTGGTAGCTCCGAGCGTGCTGTCCATGCCTCACCCATTGTAGGAAAAGTATTCTTTAGTTTATCCAGCGCATGTTCTGCCAGCTTTCGATACGTGGTTATTTTGCCGCCAAATACAGACAACAATATACTGCCGTCCTGACTCTGATCAAAATCAAATAAGTAGTCTCGCGTCACAGCACTCGGATTATCCGAGTTATCGTCGTACAACGGTCGTACACCTGAAAAACTCTGCAAAATATCATTGTGTTTAAGCTCGACATTGAAATACCGATTAACCGCTGCGAGCAGATAGTCAATCTCGCTATCATCGATTTGCACATCATCTGGCTCACCTTCAAACGGAATATCGGTTGTGCCAATTAGCGCTTTTCCATTCTCGTACGGATTGATAAAGATAACGCGCTTATCGAAATTTTGCACAAGGTAAGCCTGCTCACCATCCCAGAATTTATTCACAACGATATGACTACCTTTAACCAAGCGTACACGACGCCGTGTTGTTGTGCCATCGATACCATCAATTATATTATTTACCCAAGGTCCGGCAGCATTAACCAAACACCTGGCTTGAACCTCGGTGGTGTTGTCCGTCGAATGGCTACTGATATTGATATGCCACAGCTTGTTTTTTTGCTCTGCGTGCTGAAACCTTGTACGGCTCTTAATGACAGCGCCTCGCTCAACAGCATCCACCGCATTTAACACAACTAACCGAGCATCATCTACCCAACAATCGGAGAATTCAAACGCTTTTTTATACTGCGATTTGACACAGCTGCCTTCGGGCGATTTTGCCAAATTCAATGCTCGCGTACCAGGAAGCCGTTTTCGGCCACCAAGATGATCGTATAAAAATAAGCCTGCTCTAACTAACCAGGCGGGCCGATCTTCTGCACTGTGCGGCAACACAAACCGCATTGGCCATATGATGTGTGGGGCAGTCTCAAGCAAGACTTCTCGTTCTATTAATGCTTCGCGTACTAAACGAAACTCGTAGTACTCTAAATAGCGTAACCCGCCATGAACCAATTTTCCGGACCGCGAGCTGGTTCCTTCGCCTAAATCGTCTTTCTCTATTAACAAAACCGATAAACCACGGCCAGCAGCATCACGTGCAATGCCGACACCGTTGATACCACCACCAACAATGCAAAGGTCGTATATTGGCTCAGGACTCAGATGGCTAGAGGTGTCCACAACGACTGTTAGCTATTGGCCATTCAAATATTGATTTACTGCAATAGCTGCCTGATCGGCCGCATAGGTCACGGTTTTGACTGAGGCGCCAGCAATATGTGGGGTCATTGTTAGCGACGGGTGTTTGATCAGTGGCCAATCAACAGGCACTGGTTCAACTGAAAACGTCTCGAGCATGGCACCAGATAAATGCTCCGAAACTAGTGCATCGTATAAGTCGTCGTAGTTAAGCAGTGGTCCACGGGCAGTATTCACCAATATTGCTCCTGGCTTCATCTTGGCAATAGTGTCTTTGTTAATCAGCTGGGTTGTTTCTGTCGTTACTCGCGCATGCAAACTAACAACATCAACACGTGCTAAAAGCTTATCCAGCTCTATCAGTTCGACTCCATCGGCAACATCAGCAGCGCTTAATTGAACGTATGGGTCAGCAACCAGTACTTTTGCTTCAAACGCCTTCAGCAGTTTTACAACTCGTTTGCCGATATCTCCGTAGCCAATAACACCGACGACTAACTCATTAAGCTCACGGCCAGTTGTGTCGGCACGGTATAAATCACCGCGCCACTCACCGTTTCTAAGTGATTCATGTCCAACACGAATTTTTCGAGTTTCAGCCAGTATGGCCCCCAGGGTAAATTCTGCAACTGCCGATGCGTTTCGTCCCGGCGTGTTGACTACCTTTACCCCACGTTCTGTCGCGGCTTCGATATCGATGTTAACTGGACCGCCGCGCGAAACTGCGATGAATTTTAACTGTGGAAGTTGTTCCAGCATCTGTCTGGACATGGGTGCCAGATGGGTAATCAACACTTCTGCATCGCCAATGAATTTAACAACCTCATCCGGGTCACCCATGTACTCTTTCAGTCCCTCCATACCACTTACCGCGTAACCATGCTCCATTGGCTCGTCCGGCCATGGCTGGGTATGGGAATTTAATTCAATCTCATGATCGCAGGTTGCCTTAAGGCTTTTTTCGAATGCCTCGGGCAACATAAAGTGATCACCGATAATGGCTATTTTTCTCACGACTCAGCACTCTTTTGAGTGCGAAGCTGCGCCTGCCGGTGCCATACAGGAGCAAGCTGTTTTCTGGCTTCAACGTAATTTAAAAAGGCGCTGTTATAGTGATCGTGCAGCAATGTATCGAATGGCTCTGCAGGTCCGAGTAGTGGATTCACCCATTGATTAACGCAGGCATCCATGGAATCGAAGTGACCGATATTAACCGCTGCCATCATGGCCGCACCAGCAGCCCCAGCTTCTGCTCTTGTAGTGGTTCTTAGAACCGTGCCCAACACACTACCGAAAATGGTTCGTATTGCATTGCTTCTTGCCGCGCCGCCGGTTAATCGCACCTCTGCCGGGATGCTGCCAGTGGCCTCGTAACAATCTCTGGCTGCGAACGCTAGTCCTTCTATAACACTTCTAACCATATCGCCAAATTGATGCTTGGTCGACAATCCAGTAAAGCCTGCGCGGGCATGGCTGTCGATAAAGGGGCCTCGTTCCCCTGCATCTGATATGTAGGGTTGGTATAACACTGTTGATGGTTCAGAACGTTCAACCCATTCATCAATACGGGCAATAAGTTCGCTACGCGATATATCTTTCTTATAGTCTCCGATCAGCCCCACCGCCAAGTCCATCAACCAATCGATGTTTAATGTCGATGACATATTGCTTTGGATAAGCGCGTTCACACCAGGTATCGGCATCGCCATTACGTAACCGGTACTATCAGCGTTAAGTGAAACATCTTCAATTTGTCGAGCTAAACGCATGTGCATACCCGTTGACCCGACAATGGTGCAACCTGTATCGGTAACCGCATCGTATAGCCCGGCACCCAGTGCGGTGTTGATAACATCCACATACCCAAGTACGGCCGGTGTGCCTTGAACTAATCCTGATGCGCTCGCAGCTTCTGCAGATAGTGGTCTGGCCTCATCAACACCATCAAGCATGGGCGGCAATAGTCGTTTCTGATCAGTCAGATTTAGACATTCCAGAACATCATCGCTATAGCTACGGGTGCGAAAATCGCCGAAGGTAAAGCAACCCTCTGATGGGTCTGTAAAACGTTCGCCAGTCAACTTAAAGTAGATCCAATCTTTACAATGAAAAGCAGTTTCGCTTTTATCGAGCAGGTTTTTGGTATGGCGTTTCATCCATAACAGTTGCGCACCTTGCTGGCAGGCATTTAGTCCGGTACCAGTTGTTTGAAAGCGTTTTTGCTCGGTATCAGCGCCAAGCAGTTCAGTCACTACCCCACTTGCCCGCGCATCGAGCCAAAGCCATGCAGGACCTACCGGTTTTCCCTGCTTATCGATTAACCAGGTGCCATCGCCCTGCCCGGTCACAGCAATCGCTGCCAGACGCTCGGGAAGATCAGAGATTTGCGTTACCAGTCCACGCAAGGTATCCAACGTGTTCGACCAGGTTGTATCTAAATCCTGTTCGACAACACCATCAACTTGGGTTTGGATAACATTTTCAACTGAACTGAGCGCTAGCTGCTCACCATCTAAAGTAAAAGCGACCGACTTGATGACTGACGTGCCAGCGTCTATGCCAATGATTATATCTTTCATCAGGCCATGTCCATCCCATGTGAAATAGCCGCCCCACTATCACGATCAAACAGGTGCAGGCTGTCAGGTGCTAATCGTACCGTTATGGATTCACCCGTTTTATCAACGGCCCTGTCGTGCTCTACAAGCACAATCGATTGTCCAGCAAGCTGTGCCGCAATATGGGTTTGATCCCCTAGCCACTGATTAACCAAAACCGTCACATTGACACCGTCATTACTGCGCTTAACAGCATAAGGTCTGACCCCGATAGTAATAGTTTCATGATTTAGCGCAGCTTGAATAACCGATTCGGTAAAATCGGAAATGTTGTAAGACAATGAAACGTCCTCGTCTAACTGAAATTGAACTTTGCCTGAATCTTGAGTGACCGTTGCATTGAACACATTCATTGGAGGCTCACCAATAAAAGTCCCGGTAAATAGATTGGCGGGTTGATTCTTTAGCACAACGGGGGATTCAAACTGTTGCAGGTAGCCATCTTCCATGACTGCTATACGATCAGACAAGGCATTCGCCTCAGCCTGATCGTGAGTAACCAGAATAGCTGTTATTCCTTTTTCTCTAATGTAGTGTTTGATACGGCCTCTTAGCAGGGCTCGCAGCTGCGGCTCCAGTTGGCCCATTGGCTCATCCAGCAAATGTACATCTGCATCTCGAACCAATGCCCGCCCAAGTGATGCCCTTTGTTGCTGCCCACCGGACACTGAACTTGGGTAGCTATCCAGAATATCGCTAATTTCCAGCATCTCTGCTATTTGAGTGACCTTGGTTTTTACATCTGTTGCGCTTAATTTTGTGGCCTTTAACGCAAACGCTATGTTATCGGCAATGGTGAGTGGTGGATAAAGCGAATAACCTTCAAATGCCATTGCCACGTTTCTTTTTACCGGAGCCAGATTATTGATGGTTTTACCGGCAATGCTAATTTGTCCTTTAGTGATGTCTTCAAATCCTGCAATCATCCGCAGCGTTGATGTTTTGCCACAGCCCGATGAGCCCAGCAGAGAAACTATTTCTCCACGCTCCACGGCCATGGACAGACCTTTTACAGCATAGATGCCGCTGGCACTTGAACCGTAGATTTTGTCAACATTTTCAATATTGAGTAAGGCCTGGCTCATGCCGCTACTCCATCGTTATTGCTGGTCGGGTTGGATTCATTAATTGCAATTCCGGATTGTTTATCGAAGATCAATAAGGCGCGTTGGTCAATGCGCACAAAGGCCTGTCCAGATGCGGGAGCATCCGTGCCTGCCGGGCGAGAGATAAGTACCTCTCTATTGCCTTCTGTCAGCGCCAAAGTCACTACTTTTTCATTTAGTGGAGTCTCTGCTTCAATGGATACGGGAATGGCGTGGTTCGTCCCCTCCGGAACAAAGACTATGCTTTCAGGACGGACACCGAGCACAGAGTCGGTATCGATACACGCCGCTTTATCATCACTGAGTGCTAATCGTTGACCTGATAACTCCACATAGGTGCCTTGCTCATCACGCTGACCAACGACATCGAATAAGTTAATGACCGGATCGCCAAACAATCGAGCGATGTCTATTGTTTGTGGCGACAGATAGATTTCCTCCGGTGTGCCAATTTGTTGTATTTTTCCTTCCTCCAAAACGGCAATTCGATCGCCGAGAGCCATCGCTTCTTTGTAATCCTGAGTGACATAAATAACGGTAGCACTCTGTTTAGCCAACAATTGTGGAAGCTCTAATCGCATTTCAAAGCGCAGTTTCGCGTCCACATTTCGCAATGGGTCATCAAGTAGCAACAGTGGCGGCGATGCGGCCAATGCGCGTGCAAGTGCTGTTCGTTGCTTTTGGCCGTTCGAGAGTTCTCGCGGCGCGTGGCTTAATACATGATCAATTTTTAACAGTTTGGCTACCTTTTCTACGCCAGTTTTAATCATCTGTTTCGAGTTTTCACCGACGGTCAAAGGACTCGCTATATTATCGAATGCGCTCATATGAGGAAAAAGGGCAAAGTTTTGAAAAGCCATACCAACGCCTCGGTCTTCAGCTTCCGTTTCGCTCATGTCTATGCCATCGATAAACACCGCCCCTTCATCAAGCTCTACAACACCTGCGACCATTCTTAGCAGCACCGTTTTTCCGGCACCTGAAGGACCAAACAGCACCAGTGTTTCTCCATGAGCAACCTGGATCGATACATCGTTTACCACCGTGACTTTTTTATAGCGCTTGCTTGCGCCACGTAATTCTAAAGTGCTCATTAGCCTTTTACCGCACCCAGTGACAAGCCTTCAACCAGGTACTTTTGAGCGTACAAGGCTAAGGCAAGCGTTGGTGTGATTGACATGATAATGGCTGCCGCGATTTGACCATACTGTATGCCAGAGGCGGTGATAAAGGCCAAGGCTCCGACTGTGACTGGTTGTTTATCAGCAGAAGCCAAAACCAGGGCGAATATAAAATTGTTCCAAGCGAAAATAAACGCCAGCAATCCGGCTGCGGCAATGCCTGGACCTGCCAGTGGCAATGCAATTTTTCTAAACGTTGCAAACCAGGAATGCCCTGCGATTCGATAGGCGTTTTCTATATCAGGGGAAATATCTTCAAAATAACCACGTACTATCCACAAAATTAAAGGCAAACATATCAATTGGTACACCCATATTAATCCGATATAGGTATCTGCCAAACCCAGTTGCTGAAAATATAAAGTCAGTGGTAGCAACACCAACAGAGGTGGTGCAAAACGAAATGACAGCAAGGTAAAAGCGATATCTTCTGAACCTCTGAATTTAAGCCGGGCAAAAGCGTACGCGGCTGGAACCCCTAATAACAACGCCACAGTGACCGACGTTACAGACAAGAATATAGAGTTCCACAGGTTGCCGAGAAAATTGATTTCAAGCGCAGCAGCTGAGGTTTCCAGTCGACCGGTAATGATGCCTTTGTAATTGGCAAGTGTTGGCTCAAACACAACAGATGGCGGCACCCGTAGTATTGTCTCATTGGTTTGCAGAGACATTAATAAAATCCAGAAAATAGGAAACATAAAGAAAAGCACAACCAGCGTTAATGCCAGTGCGCGCAGTACAGTTTCCAATTTGGATTGGTGATGCTGCATATTAAGTTTCCCCGCGCGCTCGTTCTCGCAAACGAAGCCAGTTTTTTATGAATATGTTCGATATAAAAAACGTAATAGCCCAAAGCACCATTAACAAAGCAGCCGATCGCCCTACATTGGTTGATTGGAAGAAGTTCAAATACGCCTCTACCTGAAAAACCGTGAGCGTGTCCCCTGGCCCTCCTTGTGTCATCGCGTAAATAATATCGAATTGCTGGATAGATTCGAGTAGTCGAAACAAGGCGGCAGTTAATAGATAAGGCATTAACATCGGTAGCGTAATTCGGTAAAACTGTTGCCACCTTGGTACACCATCAAGCGCTGCCGCTTCAAAGGGCTGGGTTGGCAGGGAACGTAAACCAGCCAATAGCAGAATCATAATGAACGGTGTATACACCCAAATATCTACAAGCACTACGGTAAACAAGGCCGAGCTGGGGGAGGCACCCCATTTAAAATCTTCAATCCCGACCAAGGTAAGAAAATAATTCAGAATGCCAAAACCGGGATTGGTCATCAGCTTCCACATCAGTGCTGCCAACGCAGGCGCGGTCATTAGCGGCATTAGTAGCAAGATAGAAATAATGTTGTTAACGCGTGTTCGGCGCACCAGCAACAGCGCCACGCCAAGTCCTAACAGTAGCTCAAAACCCACTGTCAGGAACGCATACTGCAACGACACACTCAGCGTATTCCAGAAATCAGAATCACTGAAAAACTTAACGTAATTCTCTCCCCAGTTCATTTCCCTGGCCCAGGGTTGGCTCATACGGTAGCGTTGCAGGGAGTAGTAGATGGCGGTAACAAACGGAACAAGAATACCGGCACACACCAGCAAGGCTGGCAAGCTGAGAACATAAGGCAAGGCACGTCGACTGATGAATCGACGATTACGTTTTGAGTTGCTGTTTACAGAATCAGACACTTAACCGTTTTGCCAAGGTTGGACATATAACTAAAAAGTTAAACAAAAAAGCTTTCGCCCAAGTTTAAAGTTGGAACCCTGGGTCGATTAAAACCCGGGGTTCCTTCACTAAGCTTTTAGAAAGAAGCCTTCACACAAAAAGCCTACATGCAATGCTAACCAAGACCAGCGTCTTTCAACTGATCATTAACGCTCTCTGCTAACTTATCCAACCCTTCATCAACCGGGATTTCACCAGCCACCATCTGTTGCATCGAAGAAGCCCATTCAGTCGTCAGATCGAAGAACAATGGCTGTGGTGTAAAGTGGATTTTCGCACCCGGTGCCGATATATCATGCATTTCAACATAACCCGGATAACTTGCATCCAGGCGCTCACGAAACATCTCATCGGCCCAGACTGATTTACGAACCGGATTAACAAAGTCCATTTTTGTCGCGCCAAACAGACCGTGCTCAGGACCCGACGCCCATTGCAGGAAGTTCCAGGTGGCATCTTTGTCTTTGGAGAACTTAGACATGGCAAGCGACCATATCCAGATATTAGGCGTGGGAGCAGAAGCTTCAGGGTTGGCAGCAAATGGCGCATAAGCCAGCTTGCCAGCCATTGCGTTATCACCTCCATTCATAAAGTAGCCAAGAATATCTGCATCGTAAATCATCGCAGACTTTCCGGCACCCAAATCGGTTCCAACCTGGTACCAGGTATGGGTTGCCCAATCCTTCGCACCAGAATCTTGAATCATCTTCACCCACTTACCATGAAATTCCTTGGATACGTCGGTATTCATAGCAGCACTTAACTTTCCGTCTTCCAGGCTCAGATCTTTCTGGCCAAAGTTAGCGTAGCCGGATAGAAACCCAGGATGGATGGTAGCCCAACTTCGTGAGCCTCGGACGCCTATGCCATAAACATCGTCTTTCGTTAAAGCGGTGGCTGCCGCCATTAGTTCATCAATGTTGGTAGGTACGGCCACTCCGGCTGCATCGAGCATTTCAGCGTTATAGGCAAGATTATTTTGCTCATAGCCCCAAGGAATGCACCACTGCTTCGCATCACCTGTACCAACCTCTTCACCCGGCACACCACTCCAGGCACAAGATGCACGTACACCTTCCAGCATGTCGTCCCAGTTGTAGTTCGGATTGGTTTTGCTAGCATCCTGAATCCATGGATTTAAGTCTTCAACCCAACCTGCCGGGCCATAAGTCCATGTCATGTAAGCACCCGTCATGAACGCATCGTATTCAGATGAACCTGACGACAGTGCGGCGGTTACTTTGTCAAAGTAGACATCTTCAGGGAAAATATCGTAAGTGACTTCCATGCCAGTGAGTTCTTTGAAGTTGTCAAGATTGGCAATCATGGCATCGGCATACGGATGCTTATTAAGCAGTACTTTTATCGATTTACCCGAATGCGCTTTCCAGTCAAAATCGGCAGCAAGCGCATTCGTTGCCTGCATATTCAACAATACGCCGGCAGACGATGCCGTAAGACCCAACGCACTGAACCGTTTAATCAGCTCACGTCGCGATAGTTTTCCCTCGAGAAAGTCTCGAGCCAAACCTTTTTCCTTCTCATGCATATCAAGTTCCTCTTCCAATAACTACAAGCCATAAAGAAAGCGGGATTCATATAGTACTTATTTAGCACTTATTGCTGTTATAAAACCCCGTCCGTAGTAACAAGCGCACGTGCTGTGCTCTCATCTGTAATCAAGCCGCTTAGCAGGCGACTTTTTAATACTGCACTTACTGCTTCGATTTTTGTATTCCCACCTGCTACGGCAAGAATGTTGGTATCGGTCAAGTCTTCAACCGCCAAACCCATTGTCCGATCCGAGATATCGGTTTTAACCAGTACACCATGTTCATCAAAAAAATGCCCCAGCATTTCGCCGACTCCGCCACTGCGCTGCACTTCTTCCATCTCTTCGCTTTCCATCATGACGCTTGCGACCACAGATGCCTCGGTATCTACCGAACCAATACCGATCACCTTCAACGTGGTTTTACGCGCCATATCGAGCACTTCTGCAATGCCGTACTGTTCCAGAATAATCCGCTTATTTTCTATCGTGTTGGCAAAAAATGGAACCGGCATAACAAATGCCGTTGCCCCGGTTTTTTTTGCCAGACTGTATATGACGTCGTGTGGATTGGCTGAAAAGGTTCGAGAGAACCCACCAAGCAAGGATACGATGGTTTTATCCAGCACCGCTGTTTTTGGTAGAAGCTCTACGCAGGAAGCCAATGTTCGGCCATGCCCAATGCCAATTAATGGTGTATTGACATTTTCAAGTGCTCGTTTCAGGTATTGCGCACCAGCTTTACCCAACGCTCGCAACGGAAGCCCCACTTCTTCAAGATCGGGAACAACTTCGCAATAGTCAAGATCGTGTTTAGTTGAGAGTTCGTTCTCCAACTCGACGCAGTCCGAGATCTCACCATCGATGAAAACTTTAACCAAACCATCTTTGTTCGCGCGTGTGATTAGCCTGTGAGCTTTGAGGTTGGTTACTCCCAACTTTTTCGCTACGTCAGCTTGTGTATAGCCGCCGGCATAGTGAAGCCACGCGGCTCTAACCGATAGATCCACGGTTTCAACTGTTCTTGATTTCGCAGCGCTCACCGTCAATTTGATATTTTTATAGATTGAAGATAATTATTTCAATATACTTTGGAGCATGTCAAGTACTACTGATTTTGAAAATACTTAAAAGCCGTGCTAACAGCTGAGAGAGAAAATCATTTACCACAATAATTACAATGGTTTATGCAAACTATCTAGCCTGCTTGGAAATGACCCATGGCAGGTTCAAGGTGCTGGTGGCAATACATCGATTAAAAAAGATGGTTTGATGTGGATAAAGGCTTCGGGGACCTGGTTGGCTAATGCCAACGATACGGAAATGTTTGTACCCGTCGAACTCGACCCACTGCTCTTGGCTTTAGAAGCGGATGATCCGCGGGCCGAGAAATCGATTGATTTCGTTCGAGAAAGTCTTAATGCGAACAATTTGCGACCTTCAATTGAAACCAGCGTTCACGCTGTACTACCGCAAAAGGTGGTGGTGCATATCCACTGTGTAGACACGATCGCACTAGCCGTACAAAACCAAGCAGAGCAGCAATTCAAGAAACTATTAAAAGCATTCAATTGGCTATGGGTGCCTTATTACAGACCCGGTCTGCCTTTGTCACGGTATATTGCTAGTCATCTGGATTCCAATACGAACGTGATTGTTCTTGGCAATCATGGCCTGGTGGTTGCAGCAGATTCGGTCGAAGAAGCAGCTGACTTGCTTGAGCGTGTTAGGGTTGCTGTCAAGCAACCTGATCGAGACGCACCTGCGTTTAAATCAGATGCACTTCTGGCACTTTGCAACAACACACAATACGAACCTTCAAAGTGCCTGGCAACGCATGCGGTAGCAATGGATGAAACTGCATTTACTACTGCCACTGGCGGCAGCATGTACCCCGATCATGTGATATTTCTTGGTAGCGGCACTCAGGTAGTTAGCCCCTATGTGTCCATTGAAGGCGTGGTAGCGCAACTCGAATCGCAGCCTATGTCAATTGTTGTGCCCGAATTAGGGGTACTAATACACACGGACGCCAATGCTTCACAACACGCAATGGCGCGCTGCTTGTCCGATGTGTGCATACGAGTATCGGCTGATGCATCAATTCGTTATTTGAGCATAGATGAAGAATATCAATTGCTAAACTGGGAAGCTGAAAGTTATCGGCAGTCAATTGCTACCTGAGTAACTTTGCGCTTATGACTTTATTTTATAGACTTGTTATTCAGGTTTATTATTCAAGGCCAGAATAGCATCAACAAACTGCGGCTCATGCCATTCGCGTGGCCCAACAGCTTCGTATACAACCTTGCCTTCCGGACTGACAATGACCGTGAACGGCAAGCCCACACCAGACCAGTTACCCAGCGATCGAATTTTATCACCAACTACAATGGGAAAATCTATTTGTAAATTATGCTCGTCCAGGAACTGTTCGATCTGGTCAGCATCTTCACCAATATTGATCGCAAGCATGCCCACGTTTTCAGTTTCAAGCTGTGCCCACGTTTTGTTTAGCGATGGCAATTCGTCGAGACAAGGTGCACACCATACCGCCCAGAAATTGATTAGCCAGGTTTTGCCTATTAAAGTTTCGGGTTGATAAACCGTGCCGTCAACACCTTGCAAACTAAAGGGTGGTATGTCTCGATCAACTGGTTTTAATGTAGGTTCAGTGGCGAAGGCACTTCCGGCACCCCAGAATATTAAGGCCCAGAATGTTACAACAATGGGTAATACTTTACGACTCACTTTACTGCACACTTTACTGCTCGATAAGCTATTCATTCGCATTTATCCCGATCGATAAAATTCAACGACGCTGAGTTGATGCAATAGCGCAAACCGGTTGGCTGTGGTCCATCGGGGAATACATGCCCCAGATGAGCTCCACAGGAATTGCACAATACTTCGGTGCGCACCATTCCCAATGTACTGTCGCTTTCTTCTTCAATGTTGTCTTTGTTAACCGGTTGAAAGAAGCTTGGCCAGCCGCTACCAGAATCGTACTTGGCCTTGGCATCGAACAGGGTCTCACTGCAGCACACACAGACATACTGTCCATCGCCTTTGTGGTCGTTGTACTTTCCAGTAAATGCCCGTTCAGTGCCTTTGTTTCTGGCCACTGCGTATGCTTCGGCACTGAGTTTTCTGGCCCATTCACTGTCGGATTTATCGACTTTTCTGCTCATAAGATTTGCACCTTTTTCACACGTTTCTATTCATTTCAACACAGCCTGCACATTTTGACCACCAGTGTCGGTTGAGTTCCCTGCTATGCCTCGTATAATGGGTTGTGAGTGATAAAAAACAACTAAGCGAGGACGATAAAGCACTGTTTCGGGACGCCGTTGGCGAAGTCAAGAGTGTAGTCAATGACAAAGCACCCGACACGGCTAAAAAGCCTACTGCGCGCGTCACCTCTTCACAGGATGACAACCGCTCAGTTATGGAGTCTTTATTAGATGAGCTCAGCGAAAATGATCTGCTCGAAACGGGTGAACATCTATCCTATACCGCCCCCGGTGTGCAGCGAGCGGTGCTGCGCAAGCTTAAATCAGGTAAATACGCTATTCAAGCAGAGCTGGATTTACACGGCCTGACGTTGGCCATGGCAAAAAACGAGCTGAGTGCATTTCTGCTTGATTGCCAGCAACGCAGACTGCTTTGCGTAAGAATCATACATGGCAAAGGACGCAAAACCGTCGAGAAAACACCGCGCATGAAACCGGCGGTTAACCAGTGGTTGCAAGGTAGTAAAAAAATACTGGCATTCTGCTCGGCACGTTCGAACGATGGTGGCACTGGTGCTGTGTATGCTTTGTTAAAGCGACCCAGTGAATGACTCACAATGACGTTAACGTTGCACATGCCCCATGGAACGTAATACATCCTGTGTTACTGCGGTTAATGGTTCAATTGTGTCTTTCAGAATAGCTGTTCGATCAAACCGTTCTGTGTCACTGCTCAACGAATCACGCAAAGCCTGCCCAAATGCCATACGCAGTTCAGTACCTATATTGAACTTACATACATGCGACTCACAAGCGAGCAATTGACGCTGGGCCACTGGCACACCCGACCCACCGTGAATAACCAATGGCACTGTAGTCACCGCCTGAATAGCATGAACACGTTCAAGGTTTAAACCATCTCCCTCGTTTTGTTGTAAGTGTACATTGCCAACCGAAATCGCCATGGCATCAACTTTGGTTTCAAACGCAAATTTCTCTGCCTCCGAAGGGTCGGTACCATTGGATTGTTCACCATCGGCATAGCCAACAAACCCTATTTCGCCCTCGCAAGAAACCCCAGCCGCATGCGCCATTTCAACAATGCGTGCAGTTTCATCAATATTTTGTTGTAGCGGTTTTCGAGACCCGTCGTACATAACGGAGGTAAATCCGGCTTGAATTGCTTGCTCACATTCCTCAACTGAATAACCATGATCCAAATGTGCAACCACAGGTACTGATGCTTGTTCTGCCAGATGTCGAAACATGGCTCCTAATATTGGCACGGGTGTGTGTTCGCGACAGCCAGGGCCCGCTTGCAAAATTACCGGGCAACGCTCGGCTTCTGCTGCTGCAACAAAGCTAAGCATGTCTTCCCAACCCAAACAAACCAAACCGGCAACAGCGTATCCATCCTTTAACGCAGGCTGCAGAACCTGAGCTAACGTGCTCAGGGTCATTTAAACTTCGCTATCATGTCTTTAATGCCAGGAATGGTTTCTATCTGATAGGCATGTGTTGGTTGAAAGTACTGCACTAACGATCGCTGAGTTAACCCACCGAGAATGGTGAAGTAATACATTTGGTATCCAGGCAAAACTGCACATGGGTGGTAACCATTGTCCAGACAAATAGTTGAACCATCGACAATATGGTAAGCGTCGCCCGGTTCATTATCTTCGCGTTGAAGCATTTGCACACCTGAACCATGATTAGGTTTGAAACGAAAATTATAGGTTTCGTCGTGACGGGTTTCGTCAGGCAAACGATTGGTATCATGCTTGTGCGATGGAAAACCCGACCAACCACCCTCGCCCACCGTGAACAGTTCACTGACTAACAAGCGTCCTACCTTGTCATGCTGCTTCTGTCCTAAAATGTGTTTGATTTTACGATGCGTTTTAGTATCGTCCGAGCCATACTGAACCAGATCAAGCCCATCTGCTCTAACATCGAACGGCTCCAGGACCTTGTCGTACTTTGCACCAGCAACGAACACTTCCGCATTTTCCGATTGACAAACAATAGTGGCTTTGGCGCCAACTGGCACGTATACACCTTCGGGTTCGCCGTCCCAAACGTCTTCACCACGATTGCCAAGCGCACTATAAACTACTCCTTCTACTTCGACATCCACTGTACCTGTGGCTGGCACAATACAGGTTTCATAGCCGGGTACCTGGCATTCAAAAGCTTGAGACTTTCCAAGCTTGACGATATTGAAATAGTTTAGCGGAACCGTTTTGTTGTCAACATCAACAATGGGTTTGTTCTGATTATCAAACGGAGCAATATGCACTATTGTGTTCCTCTTTTAAGCAATTATCTGGGCGGTTATCTGGGCGATCATTCAGGAATGGCTGCGCCTGGGTGGGACGATAAAAACGTTTCTAAATCATTAACCGTTGGCATGGCTGGCGCACAACCCACGTTAGCCACTACAATGGATGCGCATGCGGAACCTCGCATTACGGATTCTTCCAGTGAATAACCATTCGCCATGGACGCAATAAACCCACCCATAAAACTATCACCTGCACCAGTAGGCTTTAAGGCTTCAACTGGATAGATACCAGTGCGAATCTCTTCATCTGGTGTGATAGTCACGGCCCCTAGCTCGCCCATTTTATAGATGACAATACTGGCACTGGAATGGGCAAGTTCGCGTGCCTTGTTCAAGCCTTTGTCGTAGTCACCTGCCACAAAACCAAACTCAACATCGTTGCCAATGATGATGTCGCACAGTGCAGCGGCCTTAGAATACGTTTGTGCGGCATCTTCAGCCGACACCCAGCTGTATGGTCGGTAGTCCACATCGAATATCAACGGCAAACCCGCCTCTTTTGCTAGCGCAAAAGCACGAAAAGCGGCAGCGCGAGATGGCTCAGCTGCCAGCACGGTACCGGTGGTGATCAATGCGGCGTAGGCCGAGTATTCCACAGCTTCCACATCTTCGATGCTCATTTGGAAATCAGCCGCACCGTTTCTATAGATAACCGATTGATGATCTTCCATACGCGATTCAACCACAGCAAGTGAGTTACGGTATTCACCACCCTGCGCATGCACGTGTTGTCGGTTAATGCCATAGTAGTCAAGCTGATTTAAACAATACCGGCCAATGGCATCGTCAGACACACGGGTGACCAGGGATGCTTTACCGCCTTGTTTACAGATTGCCACGCAAATGTTTGCAGATGAACCACCGAGGCTGGTAAAGAAATTTTTCGCCTCTTCTGTTTTCGTTCCCGGTGGATCGGCATAGAAATCCATACCGGCACGACCAATAACAACAAAATTATTCTGCGCCAATCGCCGCTGCAACGCTAAAGACATAGTGCACCGATGTGTTTAGTGATCGACATAAAACTAAACACCTTTTCTCTGTTTTGATCGACTGGATTCCCATTCAACATGTGCATCAGTGACTTTTTTATTAGCCGACGCGTGTGGTGTTCCGACCTCCCACCATGTGTGGCCTTCATTAGTCCAACCTTCGTATGGGTCTACCTGCATCACAATCACGGTGGTTTTATCTAAGGCCTTCGCCGCGATGAACGCATCACCAAGCTCATCTGGATTCGCAACGGTAATAGCGTTCGCGCCCATGGATTTTGCATGCGCCTCGAAATCTACCGAGAACGCATCAGCCGTAGCCGTTGGGGTATCTTTTATTAGATTATTAAAGCTTTCGTTACCGGTGTTGTTCTGGAGTTTATTAATGACTGCAAAACCACCGTTATCAAGCACCACAATAATCAGTTTCTTCTGTGTCAGAACGGCTGAGTAGATATCCGAGTTGAGCATCATGTAAGAGCCATCGCCAATGAATATTATGGTGTCCTGATCAGGCGCGTTTTCTGACTGAGCAATCCGTGCACCCCAGCCACCGGAGATTTCATAACCCATGCAGGAAAAACCAAACTCAACATCGACCGAACCAATACTGAGTGTTCGCCAGTTTGCTGTAACCTCAGCCGGTAACCCGCCAGCAGCAGCAACTACTCGATCATTGGGGTCACACTTTTCGTTTACGACACCTATTGCCTGTGCATAGGAATTCGGACGATTTCCGTATGCAACGTTTTGTGCTACATAAGCATCCCATTTCTTTCGCTCAGCTTGCGCTAATGTTATCCAGGATTCTGGTGCTTTGTATCCGCTGATGGCAACCGACAATGCATCCATTGACAACTTTGCATCACCGACTACCGGCACAGATCGATGCTTGGTTGCATCGTAGCGACCCACATTCAACGATACAAATTGCGCATCTGCAGCAAAGGCTGTCCAGGAACCTGTGGTGAAATCCTGAAGCCGAGTGCCAATCGATACGATGACATCAGCCTGTTCAGCTATTGTATTAGCTGAATTAGATCCGGTGACACCGATTGGGCCGATGTTCAGCGCATGTGTTGACAACATATTCGCTCTACCTGCAATGGTTTCGACCACCGGAATTTGATGGGTTTCGGCAAACGATGTCAGTTCCTGTACAGCACGAGAATATTGTACTCCACCACCGGCGATGATCATGGGGCGTTTAGCAGTTTTAAGTATCTGAGCCGCTTCGGCTATTTCTTGTGTATCTGGGCCAATACGGCGAATACGATGAGTGGTCTTTTCAAAAAACACCTCAGGGTAGTCATATACCCAACCTTGTACATCTTGCGGTAAACCAATGAACGCAGGTCCGCACTCTGCTGGGTCCAGCATGGTTGCAAGCGCATGCGGTAACGATTGAAGAATCTGCGCTGGATGACATATACGGTCCCAGTAGCGGGTCACTGGCTTAAACGCATCGTTAACACCCATCGTGGGGTCGCCAAAATTTTCCATTTGCTGCAAAACCGGATCGGGTAATCGCGTTAAAAAGGTATCGCCACACAACATAAGCATGGGCAGTCGGTTGGCATGAGCCAAAGCCGCTGAGGTGAGTAAGTTGGAAGTGCCCGGCCCTGCAGAGGCTGTGCAGAACATCATGCGTTGGCGTAAATGATATTTTGCGTAACCCGCGGCTGCAAAACCCATGCTTTGTTCGTTCTGTCCACGATACAATGGCAGCGCTTCTTTGTGCTCATACAATGCTTCACCGAGACAGGTCACATTGCCATGACCAAAAATGCCAAAGCCACCACCAAAAATACGGTGTTCTTTGCCATCAATGTCAATAAATTGATTTGCCAGCCAACGCACAATTGCTTGGGCGGTGGTCATGGTTTGTGTGCTTGTAGGCGAACTCATGTTTGATCTCTTCCGATCTCTTTGACCGATCAATTAACCGATCACTTTTGCGAAGTAGTTACGCTATCACGCAAAAAGCGTGTTGACGATTTGGCAGTACCGAGGATACAATAAATGCAACCGGTTGCAAACCTATAAATCGCCCACTACGCAGCAAAACAGACCATTCCTGCTCTCGAATTCACTGCATTCAAATTACTCAAATATCAGGCTGACTAACATGACCATCAGAATCGGAAACGCCCCGTGCTCGTGGGGTGTGGAATTCGCTCAAGACGAGCGTAACCCTAGTTGGGAGACCGTGCTCAAAGAATGCAGTGAGGCTGGCTACACTGGTATTGAGCTTGGTCCGGTTGGCTTTATGCCAGAAGATCCAGACGTATTGAAAAAGGCATTAAACAAATACTCACTCGAACTTATTGGTGGCGTTGTGTTTCGGGCTTTCCACGATCCATCTCAATGGGACGATGTGCTCGACGGCGCAAAGCGCACTTGTGAAGCGCTGGTTGCCCACGGTGCAAAGCACTTTGTATTGATCGATTCAATTTCACCACGCCGAGCACCTACGGCAGGTCGTGCAAATGAGGCTGAGCAAATGGATGACTCGGAATGGCAAGCCTATCGCGATCGAATCGTAACCGTTGCGAAAATGGGTGCCGAAGAATACGGACTGATCCCGGAAATTCATCCACACGCTGGCGGGTTTATGGATTTCGAACCTGAAGTAGAAAGATTGTTGTCTGAGGTTGACGCCGACCTTTTGAAAATATGTATAGACACCGGTCATTGCACGTATGCAGGATTCGACCCGGTGACATTTATGCAGCGGCATATGGACAGAATTACTTACGTTCATTTCAAGAACACCGATGCAACCGTTAAAGCTGATGTTATCGCCAAACGCACCGGGTTTTATGATGCTTGCGGTCAGGGTATTTTTTGCAACCTTGGTGACGGCGAAGTGGACTTAACTGCCGTCCGTCAGCTATTGGTTGATGCCAGCTACTCGGGCTGGTGCACTATTGAGCAGGATTGTGACCCGAGTCTCGACCCAGACCCGGTTGGTGATGCACGAATCAATCGTGAGTACCTGCAATCAATTGGTTTTTCCTAAACAACGCGTCCATTTGAGTACCAGAAAATGACAAAATTAAAATGGGGCATGATCGGCGGTGGTGAAGGCTCACAGATTGGTCCTGCTCACAGGCTGGGTTCCGGCCTGGATGATTTATTCGAATTTACCGCAGGTGCTCTTGATCATCGGCCGGACGAAGGCCGCGCCTATGCACAGCGATTAGGCATTGCTGCTGATCGCGCTTATGGTGACTGGAAAGAGATGCTTGAAGGCGAGCGTCATCGCGATGATCGCATCGATTTAGTAACGGTTGCTACGCCTAATTCAACCCACTTTGAGATAACCAAAGCTTTTTTAGAAGCTGGATTTCATGTGTTGTGCGAAAAGCCGATGACCATGACGGTTGAAGAAGGTGAAGACATTGTTAAAACTGCAGAGTCCACTGGTTCGATCTGTGCGGTTAACTATGGCTATTCAGGTTATTCATTGGTTCGACACATGCGAGCAATGATTACACGTGGCGATTTGGGCAAGATTCGATTAATTAATTGCGAGTTTGCACACGGGCATCACGCCGATGCAGCAGATGCCGATAACCCACGGGTTCGATGGCGTTACGACCCAGCGCAAGCCGGTATTTCAGCGCAATTTGCTGACTGCGGAATACATGCAATGCACATGGCTTCATTTGTTACAGGACAACAGGTCGCCAGATTATCGGCGGATATCGTCTCCTGTATCGCATCACGTGAACTCGAAGACGATGCCATGGTGAATTTTCGTATGGATGGTGGCACTGTTGGTAGATTGTGGACTTCTTCGGTTGCCATCGGTCGCCAGCACGGCTTGGGGATTCAGGTGTTCGGCGAAAAAGGCGGGCTACGCTGGTCTCAAGAACATCCGAATCAACTTTACTGGATGCCTTTAAACGAGCGCCTGCAAATAATCGAGCGTGGTGAAGCTAATTTGTCACCCGAAGCTGATCGCACCACCCGTGTCACCATTGGTCATGCCGAAGGTATGCCTTTGGCATTTGCCAATATCTATAAAGATCTGGCAGAAGCAATACACGCAATCAAAGACAATCGCACGATAGACCCCGCCGCCAATTTATACCCAAGAGCGGCAGATGGATTGCGTTCAATGGCTGCGGTTAGTGCAGTTGCGAAATCCGGTGCAAGCGATGCAGCATGGGTTGACGCACGGCCCCCCATGTTTCGTTGAGCTGTTTCAAACGGGACGATTGCCCTAAAGTAGACACGATTCGAACAACCTTATTGCTGGCGTAGAGTTTGACGCCGGACAATCTTGCTCGGAAACAACCGTGCTTCAGGATAACGCGTTGGGTCATCCAGCATCGCAACGATCAGTTCAATCGAAGAACTCACAATTTGCCGAATGGGTTGTTTGATGGTTGTAAGGCCAATATTCTCCCACCCCGCCATTTCCATATCGTTCAATCCTATCAAGCCAACATCTTTGGGTACTTGCAGACCAGATTCAGTAATTGCACTTAAAGCGCCAATCGACAAAACATCATCGCCACAAAAATAGGCTTCTGCAGGCTCACGCGATAATAAACGCAACATCTCTTTTCGGCCGGCATCAAATGAATAGTGTTCAGCAAAAGAATGTGACGATTTAATGCCTTTGTGCGATTTTACTTCGGCCGAAAACCCTTGAAAACGATCTTGCGTTGAGCTGGCACCAGCAGGCCCCCCCATGAAAGCAATACGTTTGTAACCGTGTCGAATCAGTTCAACCGCTGCCATTCGACCACATTCAACGTTATCAATGCCTACTACGTGTACATCGGGCGTGCTGGTATGACGGCCAAATGAATGTACAACGGGTAAACCGGCATCCTTAAATGCTGAAGAAAATTCAGGAGTCAGTGTTGATGAAGCTACTACAACCCCGTCTACTGAATATTGGCGCAACATATTGACCGACTGCGCGGGATCAGTTTCATCAGTTAAATTCACCAATAGCGGGCGCAGCCCTCGTTCTTGCAGCCCTCTGGTGAACAAGTCGAACACTTCAAGGAATATAGGGTTGTGAAAATTATTTGATACCAACCCAATGAGATGAGTTCTGCCGGTGGTTAGACTAGACGCTAACGCGTTAGGAGTGTAGCCAAGCTCTTTAGCAGCGGCTTCAACTTTGCTTCGCATGGCTCGCGATACCGAGGCACCATCAGTGAAGGTGCGTGACACCGCAGAGCGAGACACACCTGCTCGTTCAGCTACCTCTTTAAGCGTTACTGGCATGATACCGTTGACTCGACTGAAGTATCACAAGTTAATCCCGCGATTCATCTTCGCTCACTTCATCTTCGCTCACTTCATTTTCTCTGGCTTCATTTTCATCCGCTCTATTCTCACTTGTCGATTCTTCCGATGCTGGCCACCCATCCAAAAAGAACTGCTGTAATGCGACTGCACCAAGAAAGGCAAACAAGGCCGCCCATAGACCACCTCCGGTAAATAGCTCAAGGCCTGACCAACCAAAACAAACAATAACGATACTAAGCCGAATCCATAATGGTCTGTAAAAGTCTGTCTGCAAATCAAACCACATAAGCTTGTTCCTTAATAGCGCTGGTGATGTAGTCATACGATTCACGCAAGGCGATAGCTGGATTTTTCAGTGCATGAACATCAGGAGAAAACGCTTCCATTGATATTGGGCCTGTATAGCCACCGTTTATCAGCGTCTCCAGTTGCTTAATATTCTCCAAACGATCATGTTTATTAACCAAAACGCGATGCTCATCTTTGATATCTTGCAATGCAAGTGAATTGTCAGTGACACCAGACACATGCACCATGCCGGTCATATCTGGAAAAACCGGACCACCCCCAGCAAGATAATGGTGGAAGGTATCGTGCACCAGTTGAAACTCATGGTGAGCATCACACGCATTAATAGCGTCGACGGCTTCTGACTTAAAGCGCAAAGATGACTGTTCAAAACCAAGTGCTTCAACAAACCCAACAAGACCACGTTCAGCGAGTAACGGTTTTAACTCAGTCAGGGCATGTTCCAGTGCCTTGGTTCGAATTGATTGATCCGTATTCTGACCATCACATCGAGGAATAAGCGCAATACCTTGTGCGCCACATGCGGCAGCGGTATTCATTAAAGCTATCGCCCTGGTTCGGGTGTCGTCAGTGAAATTATTGAAGGCACGCACTTCTGCAATAGCGAAAACACGTAACCCTGCATTCGCTGTTGAGACGTGACCAAGCTTTGCTGTGGCACCGTCAAAAAGTGGAGTTGATAAATCATTACGTAATTCGACACCAATGCAACCAAGCGTCTTTGCAGTTTCGAGCAAACTCGAAAATGGCATAGCTTTCACAGTCATATGATTAAGAGCAAAAGACAGCACGTTACATCATCCCTTTTTCATTAACTCATTAACATCAACCGTTTTACATCAAACCAAAAGATCGTAAAAAAACCCTGGATGCGAATGCGCTTTCGCTGCGCTGGCGTCGTAGCGCAAGCTCCTATGGCGCTCCTTCATACTCGGCACTGGTCTTCGCACCCGTTATATAAGCAACGACGTCCTGCCCATCGGTCTCATCACGATTCAAATTCGCAACAATACGCCCGCGACGAAAAACAATAATGCGATCAACCAAATCCATAACCTGGCGCATATTGTGACTAATCAATATCAATGGCTCGCCAGCCTCTTTTAACTGACGAATAATGTTCTCCACCTGTGCGGTTTCCTGTACACCAAGCGCCGCGGTTGGTTCATCCATTACAGTCAGTTTCGAATGAAATGTCGCCGTGCGGGCTATCGCCACACATTGGCGCTGACCACCAGACATGTTGCGTATTTTATTTTTGATGTTAGGGATTTTTACGGCTGTTTTTTCAAGACCTGCCAGTGTGGCTTCGCGCATCCCCCGATAATCTAGCAACCGAAACGGGCCAAGCCAGTTCATAAACGTCATCTCGCGACCGAGAAATAAATTATCTGGAACATCAAGATCGTCGGCTAACGCCAAAGTTTGAAATACGGTTTCTATTCCTGCTTGTCGAGCCTCTAATGGGCCCTTGAAATTGACCGATTCACCATCAAAAATAACATCCCCGCGCGTGCGTTGTTCCACACCGGTAATTTGTCGCACAAACGTGGATTTACCCGCGCCATTGTCACCCATAATGGCCACGTGTTCATGGCTGCGCAGACTGAAGTTTGCTCCCTCCAGTGCATGTACACCACCGTAGTGCTTGGTCAAGTCGCGGGTTTCAAGAATAAATTCACTCATGGTTCACACGCCTTTCGCTGTTCCTAAACTTTATCTGCTGCACGACTTTGTCGCCATTGGTCTAATACAACCGCACCAATTATAATCGCACCCATTGCCATCATTTGATAAAACGCATCAAGCTTCAGATAGGTAAATCCGGTACGAATCACACCGATGACCATCGCACCAAGTACAGTACCAATAATGGAACCTCGGCCACCTTGTAAACTCACACCACCAATAACCGCCATAGCTATGGCATAAAGCTCATAGAACTGCCCCATACCTGATTGTGCCGTCTGCCCTTTCGCACTCAACGTGATTGCAGCAAACGCGGCCAGCATACTGGCAATGGTGTAAACAAGAATTTTGTGTCGTTTGACATTAATACCGGAGGTTCTGGCTGCCTCTTCGTTCGATCCTATAGCGTAGGTATGCTTGCCATAAACGGTATAGCGCATAACAAAGTACAGTATCACCGCTAACACCACGAACCAGATAACCGGATTCATGCCTTTTCCAATCCATGCATACCCTTCTGTTGGGAATGAGATCGGGTTACCTCGGGTCCACCACTGTGCTATCCCTCGACATATCAGAAACATACCCAGGGTTGCAATAAAAGGTGGCAGCCGCGCACGGGCAATTAACGAGCCGTTGATAAAACCAATAAATGCCCCGAATGCCAACCCGATTAAAACCGGAAATATGGTTGGTAAATCCATGGACCAGGAACCAAATACCGCCTTCGGATTCGGATTGCCGTTGACCAGTTCGGTTTGCGCGAATGACATGGCAATCATTGCAGTAGCAGCCACCAGAGGACCGGAGGACAAATCAATCCCTCCCAGAATAATGACTTGCGTAACACCAAGCGCAATTATTCCGATAATGGCGACTTGTAAAATAATAATTTTGATGCGTGCCATATTTAATATGGTGTCATCACGCTTCAAATTGAAATCAAATAGCATGCTCTGCCCATTCATGTAGGGGAGCAACTGTCCCAGTGCTTCGAACAGTAAAATGATTAGAACAAGCGCAATGAAAATATTGAGCTCAGTAGGCCAGGACCACTTGTGCTTGCCCTGCTCTATTCCACCGGTACCATAAGGATTCTTGGCCATCAAACACCCATCACCAAAACAAACGCTTTGGCAGCCTTAAATAAGATTTTTAGAAGAGAATAAAACGGACCGGCGCTTGGCACCGGTCCGCGTGTACAGCTTTCAATTGTAGGCTCACCGAATAAGCCTAGTGGCTACAGATAAAGCAACTATCGTACAAGAGACTGAGATTTAGTTCTTGTCGAGGTACTCTTCCATGTTAGCAGGCGTTACCAGCTTGAATGGAATGAATACCGCATTATCAACATCTTCACCACGGGCCAAACTCAATGCGGTGTCAAGAGAACCAGCGCCTTGTCCTGCCGCGTCCTGGAAAACCGTAGCATCGAGATCACCAGCTTGCATTGCAACCAGTGCATCCTGAGTTGCATCTACACCAACAACCACTACGTCGTCCATACTGATATCAGCTGCCTTCATCGCTTGAATCGCACCAATTGCACTCTCGTCGTTGTTAGCGAATATCACATCAAAATCTTCGCCGGACGAAATCCAGTTAGTCACCAAATCCTGGGCTTGATCACGCTGCCAGTTTGATGTTTGCTTATCAATGATTTCAATGAAGTTACACATGTCCATACCAATGACGTCTTCAACATCTTTGGTTCGCTGTACAGCTGCCTGGTTCGAAAGCTGACCCATAACGATATACCCTTTCGCACCACCGCCTTTACCCGCAGCTCGCAGAAGCTTGCAGCCTTCAAATGCTGATAGTGTTCCACTCTCAATCTCATTTGACGCAACAAACGCCTGATTGTCTGGCAAGGTATCCAGATTGATTGGCTGACGATTCACATAAACCAAGGGTACACCTGCTTCCTCTGCTGCATCGGACATCGCTTGCGTGGCCGACGTATCAACCGGCTGAACCACGATAGCGTCAACACCTGAGGCAATAAAGTTATTAATTTGATCAAGCTGGCGCGCCACATCGTCAAGCGCGTCTTCCACTTGCACATCAACACCGTCCAGGGTGTCTGCATGATCGGTCAGGCCGGTGCGCATGACCGTGGTCCAAACGTCATCAAACAAGTAAATCGACACACCCACAGTTTCAGCGGTCGCTGTAGTAGACAGCATGGCTGTAAAACCTGCGGCCAGTAGGGTTTTCTTAAACATAATATTCTCCAGTATTGTTGTGTTTCGGGCATTCTGCTCGCACCCGACATTCCTCCAACGGACATGAATTCGTGCTGTATTGAGCGGTATTGCCGCAGATTCAGACTGAAAATCTCAATCGTTTTTATAATGCTACCGACAAAACACCGTGTTTTGCAACCGGTTGCAGAAACTAGTGTACTGCAACTGATTCCGGACTGCAAATGATCTCTCAAATTAAGTGGAGGTAGGTCAGTTTTCAGACTCCGCTGACGCAATGGCGCGATGATTTGCTAACCCCAAGCGCTGCCCAACTCGTGGCCCACCTTCAAAAATCAGCTACCCGTTCACAGGCGCTGGCGAACTCTCAGTTTACGAACACGCATCATCCGAATTATCGACGGTACGATGAAGGTCGATTATTTTTTGTTTGTGAATTTTCGGTGATACATTGCACACAATTTTTCTTGAAATTGTGCTGTGCGACAGACAAGTTAGCTGCCATTACGCAAAGAAAAATTAAGATAGCCTTATAACTAGCTACTACCAAATGGGTATATCAAAGTAGTTCTAAATAACTATCAACCTATCCATTTAATAGTAAGAACTTCGTATAACTCTGCCTTTGCAAGGTGCATAATGTTGAAGTGAAAGCTACGTTTGATACTGGTAATAGTACAGACCTAACTGAACTGAAGAAGTTATACACTTCTATTCAACAGTGGAACATTGCAGATAAGGAGATATCACATGTTATTTAAAAAGAAAGTGCAAGTCGCAACCGTCATTCTACTCTCAACCGTTATCGTCGGCTGTGCAGGCACACTAGGCAGTATCAAGGAAGAGAATCGGGATACCTCGGGTATCTATGACGGTATTTGGAAAGTCGATGTGCAAAAAGCAGCGGGCATACAATACGTTGGCAAATGGAACATGCACTGTGGGGATATGAGACAAACCTTTAACATACGTGTAGATGATGGAACAATATTGTTTGGTAATGCCGAAGACACAACGAAAGCATACGTATCAGCCAACGGTGCTTTCAAACTATCACACCCACTGAAGACTAAGGCGTCAGCCAGTGGGAGCTCTGCTACCACGATGGCTAATGGATCCAGAAAACTGATACTCTCGGGCACACTCGTTCCGGATGGTAAAAATTCAAAAGGTTTTATTACGTACGGTATCGCTGAAGTGGGATACGGCGGCTGCACCGCGAAAACAAAATACTCCTTCACCAAGCCTGCAAATAAAAGCTCACAAACTTAACGAGCGTCAATGCTTGCCGCAGCACTGCACTGATAGTCATTGCGACTACCAGTGCAGCCGACGATTTATCCGGTAATACAAAAACGTCTACTTGCCTTTCAACCTGACTTACCAGTAGTTTTCTTTATGGCTATTCATTCGTATAGCCACGCTACATAAATAATTATCCTTTCGTAAGCGACAAGCTTTGTGTTGCTTGTTTACTATCTTGGTTGTTAAAAAATACCTTTCGTTAGCGTCAATCGCTATCAGCTGTTCCAATTCAGCTGTTCCAATCAGGAAGAAGCAATGCCGAACACAGCGCCGAACA
>CAYTJF010000035.1:0-2503 GCA_964437945.1 uncultured Granulosicoccaceae bacterium | reverse complement strand
GCCGAACACAGCGCCGAACATAACTTTGTTGAGATGCAGGCAGTTAATGCTAGCGGCTTGTTTTTTGGCCTTAACAGTCGCAGTTGAGATCCTATACCAAGGCACTATTTTACCCGTTGCAATTGCACAGGATGGGACGCCTGGAGAGTACGTTAGCTTGCATATGGGTGAAACGCTCTGGAATCCGGTACACACCGGCGCTGTTAGTGTCTCATCTCAGTGTCAAGCCACGTCGACCCCTTGTCATTGGGACAACCCTGCCACCTGGCAAAACGGTGTAGTACCAAACGCCAATTCCAAAATTCGAATTAATGGCACTGTGCAGATTCGCGATAGAAACGCGACGGCGGAAAGTGTTGGTATCTACCCTAACGGCAAACTTACGTTTGCGCAAAACAGAAATACCCGACTACAAATAGACAACCTGTTGGTTTTTAACGGCGGAACACTTCAGATCGGACGCGCTGGTAACCCAATTCAAGCTACTAACAATGCAGAAGTTGTTTTTACTGGTGCAAGGTCCTATCCGCTGGATGAAGAACAGCATCTAAACGGCTTGGTGGCGGTTGGTGGTCAAGTCACAGTTGAAGGGCACGAAATTAGTGAAAGCTTTTTGCGAACAAAAGTCGAGCCACTCAGTGGCACCACAACCATTAACTTGCAAAACTCTGCGTTAAATGCAGGCTGGCGCTCAGGGGACACCATTGTTGTTCCTACATCTCAGCAATGCAGTGTTGCCAGTGAAAGCTGCGTCGATCAAAGTGAAGATCGACAAATCACTGGTATATCCTCCAACGGATTAACCCTTACTCTCAATAGCCCTCTCGCATACGATCATCCAGGTGCACGCAATCACGCCGGTGAGCTGGAATTTACGCCACACGTCATTAATAAAAGTCGTAACGTGGTTTTCAGATCCGCCAATCCGAACGGCACCCGCGGTCACCTGCTCTTCCACGGCCGAACCAATGTCAACATTCACTACGCAGCAATGCAAAGCATGGGGCGAACCAATATCGATGTGCTCGGTTCATCAAACCAGAAAGGCCGTTACCCAATACACGCACACCATCTGCTGGGACCAGAATCACTACCCGAAACCACACCGCAATTCACACTTACTGGCAATGTCGTTGATTTTGGTGTCGAGAACGATAGCCAGGATCGAAAATGGGGTATTGCTATTCATGGCAGCCATTACGGCTTGATTGAAAGGAACGTGGTTGACCGTGCCTCTGGTGCTGGCATTGTCACTGAAAGCGGCTCTGAGGCCGGCAACCTGTTTCGCAGGAACTTCGTTGTTCGCGTTGTCGGTGGTATCGGAGATTCGAGCATCGGTAGAGAAATTGATCGAAACCCCACCTCTGGTGACGATAGTAAATTAGGCCGTGCTGGGGTTGGCTATTGGTTCAATGGCGGTGGGCTTAACACCTTCGAAGAAAATGTGGCTGCAGCCGTTTTCGAGTGTAGGTATTGTTATGGCTTCAAGTTCGACAATAAACGAAATGGTGAATTAAGATTTCCAACAACCAAAGGTGCCAACCCCCATACAGACAGCGGTGGTTACAGCATTCAGGCCGAAAGAGTTGGTTTTAGTAATTTCCTAAGCAACGAAGCCTATGCAGTTCCAAGCGGTCTAACCATTTGGTGGGAATGCACCTTCGGAGAGTCTTACGTTAACGATTGCAGTAGCCGAGTTGATAACTTTCAGGTTTGGCATCATCACCGATGGGGAGTATTCAACTACCCTAACAACAATATGACATTGGTTAATTTCGTTGTCCGTGGTGATCGTAACGCCCTGACAAACCAATTTGAAAATCCGATTGGTTTGGAATTTAGTGACTACATGCAACGAAATGTTGTCATTCTGAATGCCGATATTCAGAACGTGCGCACTGGTATCAACGCATCAACCTTGAGAGATAAAAGAGGGGAAGGTGGCCCTCAATCAGGTTTCAATCTTGTGCAAGACAGCTATATAGTCGCAACCCACGGCATCAATGTTTGGCCTCCATCGTCGCAAAACTCAAACACGCCAGAAAAAGTGTTGGAGTTACCTGAGCAGACCACGGTAGTGCGCAATACAAGCTTTGACTATCCAAGTGTGGATAGTAATGCGTTGGAAAAGGCGCACATTTACATTCGCGATACGCCGGCACTTCCGGGTAATGAATTCAAAACTAATTTCAACAAGCGAAATGATGTCTGGGTTTACGACTACAACGGATTACAAGGACAAGATCTGTACCTAACCACTGACAGAGCCGACTACCAGGCCAGCAGATGTGACAATCTTCTTGGTGATTGCAATGCCAGGTTATTATCTTCCAGCTATCCCAACCTGTTACACGCCAATATTTACCCTCTGCGGCGTAGTGCAAACAGTCCGCTTGAAACTGTCACTGAACCTAACAGACCAATTCCATCACCGGATGACAATACAATTCCAGAGCCAGAGCCAGAGCCAGAGCCAGAGCCAGAGCCAGAGCCAGAGCCAGAG
>CAYTJF010000034.1:0-33409 GCA_964437945.1 uncultured Granulosicoccaceae bacterium | reverse complement strand
GTTACAGGTTATAACGTACACCAGCAACCAATAGTGCACCGTCTAAAAAGTCAACGCCAGCAAAAAATTCACCAAACGACAATGGGCCTGTGATACCACCACCAAAAAGTAACTCGGTTTCGCTATCGCTACCACTACCAACAGTAGTAGCACCGCCAGTGATAGGATTAAAAACAGTGACACCATTACTTTCGCTGTCGACTATGTGTAGCCCAACATTCGCATACCAACCAAAGTCTGTTTCACCCAACTGATCACCGCTGATCAGGGCATCTAAACTGATTTCAGTTAAGTCTCCGTCAAAACCACTACCAAAGTCGATTGTTCCCAGGTGATAGGCACCTTTAACGGCAAGATCAGTATTCTCCAACAAGTTGATATTGCGCAATTGATAGAACGCACCAATTCCGTACACCAGGCCGTCACCGTCAACACCATCATCGTCTAGTGATAACTGTCCAATATCACCAAATACCATCAGATCTGGAGATACCTTGAAATTTACACGCGCTCCGAATAGCGTTCCATCTGAAGCAATATTAACGCCACCATCAACCGACAAGTCAGCCATGTTGTCAAGGTTTGCGCTGCGTCCGTTCGCCAGTCCTAAGAAATCAGCCATTGCATTCTGTGCAACCAAACTAAATATAACTACACATAAAAAACCAAACTTTTTCATCTTGATAAGTCCTATTCCAAGTTAATAATTAAAGGCGCGTTCCTAAAAACGGCCGTTCTCCTTACTACTAAACTCGATCAAATTTTTTTAATTCGAATCGTGATTATCTAACCAGCCATACTGGCGACTAAATTCTTTGCTTCTTACTGAACAACCAGTCAACGTTAGAACCAGCCAACGTTTAGTTGAATACTTGCTCGCGAGTAGACATAAACTCAACATCCGGCCAGCGCTCCTGGGTCATTTGCAAATTGACTCGCGTTGGTGCCAGATAAACCAGTTCATCCGCATGATCGATGGCAAGATTACTATCGAGCTTAGCTCGAAATTCTGACAACATTTTTTCATCTAAACATTTAACCCATCGAGTCTGTTGCACACCAACAGCCTCAAACTGGCACTCAACCTTATACTCGTCACGCAGTCTTTGAGCGACCACCTCAAATTGTAAAACGCCAACAGCACCAAGGATTAAATCATTGCTCACTAAAGGCTTGAATAACTGCGTTGCACCCTCTTCACACAACTGCCCCAGACCTTTTTGGAGCGCTTTCATTTTTAAAGGGTCTTTCAATACGGCTCGTCGAAATAGCTCAGGCGCAAAGTTTGGAATCCCAGTAAAGATCAGTTCTTCTGATGCGGTAAACGTATCGCCAATTCTTATCGTTCCGTGATTGTGAATACCAATTATGTCTCCACTAAAAGCTTCTTCAACGTGACCTCGATCAGCAGCCATAAACGTTAACGCATCCGCAAACCGAACATCTTTACCCAGACGCACATGCCTTGCCTTCATACCTTTGGAGTATTTTCCTGAACAAATACGAACGAACGCTACACGATCACGATGTTGCGGGTCCATGTTTGCCTGTATTTTGAAAGCAAAACCGGTGAAATCGGTCTCTTCCGGTAATACCTCTCGTGACACGGTTTGTCGCGATTGTGGCGCCGGTGCATGCTCGACAAAATCATCGAGTAACTCAGCAACACCGAAATTATTAATTGCCGATCCAAAAAATACTGGCGTTAGTGCACCGGCAAGGTAGGCGTCTTTGTCGAATGGGTTACAAGCACCTTGCACCAACTCAATTTCTTCGCGCAATTCGGTCGCCATATCACCCAGAATGTCATCAAGTTTTGGGTTATCGAGCCCTTCGACAACCTCACCTTCCTGCACTTTTCCACCGTGTGTGGGTGAATAGAAATGCACGGTATCGCGGCGCAAGTGATAAACGCCTTTGAATCGTTTACCCATACCGATCGGCCAGGTAATTGGCGCACACTGGATGTTTAGCATTTTCTCCACTTCATCCATTAACTCAATTGGCTCGCGCCCCTCGCGATCAAGCTTGTTGATGAAAGTCATCACTGGCGTGTCGCGTAAACGACACACATCCATTAGTTTTTCGGTACGTGTTTCAACACCCTTGGCCACATCGATTACCATTAACGCCGAATCAACCGCTGTTAAGGTGCGATAAGTATCTTCAGAGAAGTCTTCGTGTCCCGGTGTATCAAGCAAATTGACGATACAATCTTTATATGGGAACTGCATTACAGATGATGTCACCGATATACCACGTTCCTGCTCCATGGCCATCCAATCTGAGGTAGCATGCCGCGCCGCTTTTCGGCCCTTGACAGTACCTGCCAATTGTATCGCACCACCAAATAACAATAGCTTTTCAGTCAGGGTAGTTTTACCGGCATCCGGATGCGAAATAATGGCGAACGTTCGCCTGCGCCGGATTTCGTCTAAGGGACTCATGATGCAGAAGCAAGTTTACGGGTTACAACGGATTATTATAACTGTTAACGCTGATCGCTAACGAGGTAAACCTAAACTTTTAGCCATAACAATGGCATCTTCACGACCATGAACGCTCTCATAATAGGCTTCTCGTAGCCCAACCTTGTTAAAGCCTGCCCGTTCGTATAGTTGAATTGCCCGAGGAACGGAGGGTCTGGCTTCCAGAAAAGCCATCTTCGCACCGGCTTGCTCAGCGATATTGAGCAGTTTTTCGAGCAAATGCCGGGCGTAGCCGCGGCGACTGTAGTCTCGATCGATGCACAAATTAAGGACGTGTGCTTCATCAGTCGACAGTTGCATCACGCCATAGCCAACCAGCTTTAGGTCAAGGCGCATAACCTGCATGATGTACCCGGCTTTAAAACAATCGCGAAAAATGCCCTCGGTCCATGGAAACGCGTAGTTGCGATTTTCCAGCACCATCACATCACGCAGATCGGAGAGTCGCATGATGCCGGGATGGGCGACCGGTTGGGAATTAGCAGACATGCGACGGTTAGCCCAATTGAGTACGTGCTGCCTTCAACACATTCCACGCCTGGCGTTTGCGTTCTGGATATTCGCGTAAAAGTGCCGGGTGTGGCAATTGCCAGGCAAGCATGCCGACTCGCTCCAGCGGCACCACTAAATCATCAACGTTGCGTGTATCAGGCACAGATTGACGAAACAACAGCACGGCATCGCGATGAGGTTTACACAAATCGCTTACTGTTGGCTCACTCACTGTTGGCTCACTCACGGTTGGCGCATTGTTGCCAACAATCAGTGCAAGCGTAGATGATGGCGGCAAGACGCCCAGACAAACATCTTGCCGGCGCCATGCAATTGCACGCAGCATGTCGTCAAATACTTTTGCATCAGCGGGTTCAAACGGATACTGACTTTGCTGCGCGCTGATGGCTTCAACCAATATAAGTAATAGCGCATCGGATTTACCTAATTGCGTGCAAAGTTTGCCACGAAACGGAATCTCCACTAAGGGGGTTTGCATGAAGTCTGCTGGTTCAGCAACAGAAGTTGAGCCAGGTTGCAACGCCACTTTGTTATTATCCAACGGATTGCGCTGATGCGGCTCGCTATTCTTATCCGGCTCATTTTTCTGATGCAATTCATTCGCAACGATTGCATCGCGAAGCGTGGTGGCGGCGTCTGGCTCGATTTCTGGCCCGACTTCTGGCTCGATAATGGCGGTAGTCAGCTGACTGGGTGAGCGCTCGACACTTGAACGCTCGATCCAGGGCACAATGCCCATTCCATGCAAACAACGAAGCTGGCTCTGAGTGTAAGGCATTGGTTAGCGGCTCATGTACGCGATGCGCCGCGTTTGTTGCGCTTTCTAAGCCATCTGAACAACGCATAGGCAGGCCCGGCAACTGCATAGCCAGTGGATGCAATCAGTATCATTTTAGGCGCATCGACCGCGGTAAAAACCATCAATAAAAGTACACCGACCATCATTGCAAAAGGGATTTTTTTACTCTCGCCAATATCTTTAAAGCTGTAATACATAAACGTGCTGACCATGAGCAATCCTGTTGTTACTGTGGCAAACAATGCCAGTGGAATGAGCTCATCACCACCTGCTTTGAATTCGGTGGACACCCAGACAAGGCTTGCCAAAACAGTAGCGGCAGCCGGACAGGCCAGGCCTTGAAAAAAACGTTTATCAGCTGTGCCAACGGCAACATTGAACCTGGCCAGGCGCAATCCGCAGCAGCCAGTATAGACAAAACAGGCGACCCAACCCAGCTGGCCATAGTCTGATACTGACAAATTTGACAGAGACCATGTGTACATTAAAAAAGCAGGTGCTACACCGAAAGACACCATGTCAGCCATGCTGTCGTATTCGGCACCAAAGGCGGTGGTAGTGTTAGTCATGCGAGCTACCCGACCGTCGAAACCATCGAGTATCAGGGCAACCAGAATAGTAATAGCGGAGGTCTGAAACTCACCATTTTGTGCAGCAATAATAGCGTAGAAACCTGCCAATAGCGCGCTGGTTGTGAACAGGTTGGGTAACAGATAGATACCCCTTCCACGATGAGGCGTCTGTGGTGACGGGCTCTGAGTGTTCATGAATAACCTCTGGATGAATCAGTAGGCCAATAATTCACCTGGTTTGCATGGCCTGCGCAGTAACCAGCTATGGTAACAGCATGCAGGCCCGCAAGATGACTTTGCCGTACGATGTAACCAACGGCCTTCAGCGCACGTCAAACCTTTAGCGATTTTTCACCCCGAGCAATGCCGGTTGCGCCCGATCTGGCGACCTCTAAAACGTTGTCAGCACCCACCGCATCAAGAAATGCCCGAAGCTTGTGATCATCACCGGTAAGCTCAACTACGTAGCTTGCATCAGTGACATCAAGTATTTTACCGCGAAAAATATCACATAAACGTTTGATTTCTTCACGACCAGCATCTACTGCGCGCACTTTCACCAGCATGATTTCACGCTCAATGAACGGCACTTCGGTCAAATCGGTTAGCTTGGCAACAGACACCAGTTTGTTTAGCTGCTTGGTGATCTGCTCGACGACTCGTTCGGTTCCATTGGTGACGATGGTCATTCGTGACAGTGTGGCATCGTCGGTCGGTGCAACGGTCAGTGACTCAATATTATAACCACGCGCGCTAAACAGTCCTGCCACCCGCGATAGAGCACCAGATTCATTTTCCATCAGTATTGAAATGACATGCCGCATCAGGCAAGCTCCCTCGCCGGATTCAGGCGCATCTCATGGTGTCCTTTGCCTGCTTCTATCATTGGATATACGTTTTCGGATTGATCGGTTACAAAATTCATAAACACCAGCCGGTCTTTCATTGCAAATGCGTCAGCCAGCGCGCCTTCAACATCGCTCGGGTTTTCTATGTTCATACCAACGTGCCCATAAGCTTCGGTCAGCTTTATAAAATCGGGCAGCGCATCCATATAAGAATGCGAGTACCGTTTTTCATAACTGAACTCCTGCCATTGACGAACCATTCCCATGTATCGATTGTTCAGGCAGATAATTTTTACCGGCGTACTGTACTGCATACAGGTTGACAGTTCCTGAATACACATCTGGATACTGGCCTCTCCTGTTATGCAGGCAACGGTTTCGTCCGGTTTGGCCAATGCCACTCCTAACGCTGCAGGCAAACCAAAGCCCATCGTGCCTAAACCACCAGAATTGATCCAGCGATTAGGATAATCAAAACCATAGTACTGTGCGGCCCACATCTGGTGTTGCCCCACATCTGAAGTTATATATGCTTCGCCTTTGGTCTCTCGCCAAAGTGCCTCAACAACGGCCTGGGGCTTTATAAGCTTGTTATCAAGTTTATAGTCCAGGCAATTGTCAGACTGCCATTTATTGATTCGTGACCACCAACTGGCGATATCTGCAGGGTCGGCACGCTTTTCGGAGGTTTTGATCTGTTCGAGCATAACGTTCAGGACCATACCAACATCACCAACTATGGGTACATCGACCGTGACATTTTTGGAAATAGACGCAGGGTCAATATCAATATGAACAATTTTGGCGTTCGGACAGAAGCTGTCGATTTCACCGGTAACACGATCATCGAATCGCGCTCCGATAGCAATCAATACATCGCATTCGTGCATTGCAATGTTTGCTTCATAGGTACCATGCATACCCAGCATGCCAATGTTCTGCTTATCAGATGCCGGATAGGCACCCAGGCCCATCAGCGTTTGCGTTATTGGATATCCAAGCTCGCGGGTAAAGGCGCGCAACTGCTCCGATGCATTACCTAGTATGACACCACCACCTGAGTAAATAACGGGTTGTTTTGCCGACAGGATAAGGTCGACCGCTTTGCGAATTTGTCCGGGGTGTCCCTGCGTGGGAGGGCTATAGGAACGCATCTCAACAGATTTGGAATAATCAAACGGCACTGTGATACCGGGTGTGGTGAAATCTTTTGGTATGTCGATCACCACAGGGCCGGGCCGGCCAGTGGTGGCAACATGAAATGCCTGCTTGATGGTGTCGGCCATGGTTTCCAGCGACTCGACCAGAAAGTTGTGTTTTACGCAGGGTCGCGTAATGCCCACACAATCAACTTCCTGAAAAGCATCACTGCCAATAAAGCGACTTTGCACTTGACCGGAAATAACGACCATGGGTATCGAATCCATGAATGCAGTTGCAATACCGGTTACCGCATTTGTCGCTCCAGGGCCCGAAGTGACTAGTACCACACCTGCTTTACCGGTTGCACGTGCGTAGCCATCAGCTGCATGGGTGGCAGACTGTTCGTGTCGCACAAGTATGTGTTTGACTGAATTCTGTTGATACAACGCATCGTAGATATGCAGCACCGCGCCACCTGGATAACCAAATACGAGCTCTACACCTTCCTCTTTCAAAGCTTCCATTAGAAGCTCACCACCAGATAGTTCCACCTTATATTCCTCGCCAAAAATACACCAAACCGCTGAGCGTCGGGCTCCAAGATCAGGTTGCGCCCATACCATCAGCAATCGTTGCATAAATTATGATAAGTGACAGTCACGCGCAATTAACGAGTGTCTGTGCACATCTGCTCGATGTCGTCGAGGTGGTCTGTACGCATTACAACCGGGAAAAGCCAAGCGGGGGTGGGTATCCCACCTGGAAAGCGCGCCCTTATGGGTTGAGAACGCGTAACCCGGTTTGCCGACAGGCCAGATTGTGTCTTGCCCCTTAACACCGTCGAGTATAGCGAATCGAATGCATTACGGGTGCATCTAGTTAGGAAGTGTGCTGTATAGCCCGAAACGGATAGAATACCGTGGTAAATTGGCACGAACTGAGCAGGAAGTTCATGCGTAATTACCGTCTTTCAGGTCGACAGAACTTTAGCAGCACGGATTGTCCAAACTCTAATGTCACATTCGCTCCCAATACCAGCCGCCATCAGACTCTATATTAAGTGCAAACTGCGCTGCCTTATGAACGTGTGGCGGCATGGAGTGTGTCTGGGGCTTGCAATAGGCTTGGTCAGCTTTGCAGCTTTAGCGCAGCAGAATTTGCCAAGCATGGGAGAACCTGCCGACAATGCGCTCTCCCCGATTGAAGAAAAACAGCTCGGCGCTCAGTTCATGCGCCAGATCAGATCACAGATGCCACTCGTCAGAGATGTGCCAGTGGCAGAATACATTCAAATACTGGGTGATCGATTAGCAAACGCTTCAGGCAAGTCGTCCGACCAGGAATTCACTTTTTTTGTCATCAACGACTCGCAGATCAATGCGTTTGCCATTCCGGGAGGGTACGTTGGTATCAATGTAGGCCTGATTCAGGCCATGCGGATTGAAGAACAACTGGCAGGCGTTGTGGCCCATGAAGTCGCACACGTAACGCAGAGACACCACGCGCGAGCCTTTGCTCTGGGCAGCCAATATTCGGTTAGAACAGCAGCGACCATCCTTGCTGCTGTTCTGATCGGACAGGCATCGGCCGAAGCTGGACAAGCAGCGCTGGCTGCGGGTATTGCAGCGAACCAGCAGTCGGCCATCAATTTCACCCGCTCCAACGAGATGGAAGCAGACAGAATCGGCATTGAGATTTTGACCAATGCCCAGTACAACCCCACGGCCATGGCTGAGTCTTTCGACATTCTACGACGTGAGAACAGGCTCAACACCTCGGCCGGTGCACTACAGTACTTGCGTACTCACCCACTCGATAACAATCGCATTGCCGAAGCCAAAGATCGAGCCAATGCGCGACTAGAACTACCACTGGCGCCACAAATTGACTTCCAGCTGTTCAAGGCACGATTGGCGGTACTAACAAGCGAAGACAAGAGTCAGCTGCAAAGAACTTATAAGGCCAAATTTGACCGATCTCCAACGGCTGAAAATACTTATGGTATGGCGTTGTTGCAACTCGGCGCCAATCGATACGACAAATCGATAGAATATTTGGACAAATTAAGAAAGATCGCGCCAGCTCACCCTATCGCTGAGCTTACAAGAGCCGAAGCATTAGAGGAATCCGGCGATTTCAATGCGAGCCTGGCAATACTTGAGTCTTTATACAAAAACTATCCTGAGCGCTATTCAGTCGTTGAAAAACTGGTTGATCTACAAACCCGAAAACGCCGTCTGACAATTGCTAAACAAACAGTAACTCGGTATTTGCGCCGCATCCCAAACCCGAACCCATTGGCCTGGCGCAAACTGGCCAGCTTAGAACAACGGCTTGGCGAACAAGCCGGCAGTCATGAATCACTGTCCCGCTATTTTATTGCACTCAATGAACTCGGACATGCTATGAGTCAACTAAAACTTGCTCTTCAACACACAACACCGGGTTCAAATGATGAGCTCAGACTTGAAGCAAGCGTGAATTCACTCCGAGGCATACCGCCTGGCGCTGAACAAGAATTTGAAACTAAATAGATGTTTTTTGTGATCGGTTGAAATTACTCAACATCCAGCGCTTGGGCACCTTGCGCAGATATCGCGGCAGAGATACGATCCAGAAAATCCATCACAGTCGCCGAGAGTGAGGAAAGCTATTCAAGGCGATTGAAATACTATGAGGTTTTGTATTGAGTAATTGATCAGTAGGCTTGTGGGTCAATACTAAAAATCAACGAAATCACAAATGTAGTATTCACTGTTCGGAATCTCTGGGCCGGAGGGGCTAAAAATTTCCAGTTCGCGTGCAAAATACTCACCGCTAACTAACGAGTAATTGTTCACCCAGGCGACTCGCCAATAGGGGTCATCAATGTGTTTGCTGATAGTGGTTACGGTGCTTGCTCTCCGAAAACGCGGTTAGTTCGGTGAGTGTAGGAAATCGTTCCAGCAACCGGTTTGCACAGAGACGTGCCTTCAATTCTCGTACCTGTTCGATTGCTGCTCATTTCCCAGCTATCGTTGTAGGTGCCAACATTGCTGCCCATTAACACTTCGACATAACTGCTGGTGTTTTCGTCATGCTGCGTTACTGTGTTTGTGAATTCAACGCCATGTCCATAATCTCCATCGTAGGCGCTGCGGGTGCCTTCCCAGGTAATGGTGTTCTCCGAGCGTGTTCGCGTCCCGGTGTAGTCTAGGCGGTAAATACCACGTAGCGAGTGGTTCAGGGTGAGTGTGCCGTTCCCTTCTGAGTCAATGTCAATGGTGCTGGTGATCAGATCCCATTGAGTGGATTCGGTCGGACGTTCCACATTTTCAAAAAATGGTCGTTCTGTGGGTAACAGCGATTCAAAGTTCACAGAAACCGACATACGGGAGGTGAAAATAGTGTGTGGGGAGTAACTGTCAACGATTTCAAACAACGCATCTTCGTCAACAAGAGGATCAGTCCCTGCGATCATTTCTTCCAGATTGTTAACGCCATCGCGATCAGCATCAAACTTTGCTTCAAATTGATTCGCGGTTATGACAAGCGTTTCGAACCCATTCGTTCCTGTCCTGTAAAGCTGTTCAAACTCGGTTAATTTGAGTGCTCCGTTGCGGTCATAGAATACGACATCAATTACAAATTCAAAGTCTGCCTGCAATTCAGCTGAAGCTGACCACATTTCATCGCCGACCCAAGTCGCATTTGTCTCCTCGTTGTTCCAAAATACGCTAACCTGAAGTTCGTTGGATTGATAGGCGGGGACCGTAATTTCGAAGTTAACTTGAACAGTATTTGGGCTTACTGGGTCGGGCACCGCGGTCGCTGTATCGCCAGGATTGGATGAAGCTTCGTCAGGTGGAACATCATCCGGCTCGATGGTGATTTCGGAAGTACCATCATCATCCATGGCGGTCGCATCAATTCCGACGGTTGAATTGCCTTCACCGGGTTCCATGGTGTTTTGGGGTTCCATGGTGTTTTGATCTTCTAAAGGATCTGAGCCAACAACCGATTCAGCACCATCGGAATCTTCGACACCGGAATCTGCGACACCGGCGCTTGTGCAACCTGAGATTAACATCGTAGTCACCAATACGACTACGGGAAATATAGCAGCGGTGTAGGTTGTGTGTTTCTTTTTCGCTTCACCCTGTTATGCTTGAAAACGAGAGCCAAGTTTTCCAAGCAATTTTTTTAAGATTCCACTCATATTAGCCGGCACAAGGATGCGCGCAGACGGTTATAGTACAGTCACTTTTTGGTAATTTGGCCAAACTGCCAAAGCCAGCTTTGAATTTTTCAAGTATCCACTCTGACCCAATTCACATAAACTTTTGGGAAGTCATTTTTGTGAGAAAGGTCATGTAATGACTTTTATGGAGGTGTTGATGATATCGGTCTTGTGGGTAGGTGGTCTTGCTGGGAGCACTCCAGGCGATTCGGGCTCCCAGCTGAACTTGCACGCCAGTGATTCTCGCCGTGCGAAATTTACGCAGGTCAAGGTGTCAAGCCACTATAAAAAACTGATTACACGCGACAACGTAACTACAAGCCCAAATAACCACTGGGCTTGTATATAACGGTTGATGAACGGTTTACGCAGTTCATACAAACGGGCCGTAATTTAAAGCTGCGGCCCGGCTGATACCAATGACTGGCCACTGGGTGTATCTGTGTACTGGACAAAGTTGTCAACAAACAACTTAGCCAGCTTTGCAGCACCCGCCTGCCATTGTTCAGCAGAATCGTACGTATCACGCGGGTCAAGAATTGCTGAGTCAACACCTTTTAACGCCTTAGGCACGCTCAGATTAAACATCGGTATAACCGTTGTGTCTGCATCTTCAATCGAGCCGTCCAGAATGGCATCAATGATCGCGCGTGTCGCTTTGATGGAGATGCGCTCGCCTGTGCCATTCCAACCTGTGTTAACCAGATAGGCTTTTGATCCTGCCGCTTCCATACGCTTTGAAAGTTCCTCTGCATATTTGGTCGGGTGAAGGCTTAAAAAAGCTTTACCGAAGCATGCACTGAAAGTCGGTTGCGCCTCTGTTACACCCAATTCGGTGCCAGCCAATTTAGCGGTAAAACCTGACAGAAAGTGATAGCGCGTTTGCTCTGGCGTTAATATAGATACCGGCGGCAGTACCCCAAACGCATCTGCTGAAAGAAAAATGACTTTACTGGCATGGCCCGCACGAGAAACCGGTTTTACAATGTTCTCAATATGATGAATTGGGTATGAAACTCGCGCGTTCTCGGTTTTGCTGCCATCGTCATAGTCAACGCTATTATCATCGTTAACAACAACGTTCTCAAGCAATGCATCGCGCTTGATAGCACCAAAAATTTCCGGTTCGGCGTCGCGGCTCAAGCGAATGGTTTTTGCATAGCAGCCACCCTCGAAATTGAACACACCATCATCATCCCAGCCATGTTCATCGTCACCAATCAAACGACGCTTCGGATCGGTTGACAGTGTGGTTTTTCCAGTGCCAGACAGACCAAAGAAAACAGCCGTGTCACCATTTTCATCTGCGTTAGCTGAACAGTGCATTGATGCAATGCCACGCAGCGGAAGAAGATAGTTCATGTACCCAAACATACCCTTCTTCATTTCACCACCGTACCAGGTGCCACCGATGATCTGGATTTTCTCAGTCAGATTAAATGCAACATAGTTTTCAGAATTCAACCCATGTTCTTGCCACTTTGGGTTGGTGGTTTTTGCCGCGTTCATAACCACAAAATCAGGCTCAAATTCATCAATTTCAGCATCGGTAGGTCGGATAAACATGTTGGTCACAAAGTGAGCCTGCCAAGCGACCTGCATAACAAATCGCACACTCAAACGAGTATTGACGTTAGTACCGCAGAACGCGTCAACCACAAACAAGCGGTTGCCTGATAGTTGTTCGGTAGATGTGGCCAGCAAATCGTTCCAGACAGATTGACTGATTGGTTTGTTGTCGTTTTTACCCTGCCCGGCCCACCATAAGGTGTCGCGTGTTGTATCGTCTTCAACGATGTATTTGTCTTTCGGGCATCGACCGGTGAATGCACCCGTATCGACAGCCACTGCACCACTGTTGGTTACTATGCCTTTCTCGAGCCCCTGCAAACCTTGCGCTGTCTCTTCCTCAAACAGCCGCTCATAGCTCGGGTTGTAAACAACCTCGCTTACATTCTGTATTCCGTACTGCGTCAGATCAGGTGTAGTTGTTAAGACTCTGGCTGGCACACTCATCACATTCTCCGTTAGGGCAATAAAGGCATTCAGTAGCCCCGCATAACAATCAACGTTAGCGGCGGTGACGGTGCGAACTATACAAGAGGGACGGTTAAAGGCAAGGTGATAATCTTGAATTTTTGTTCACAAAGAACCGCTTTTGGGAGCAATACTGCGCAGTTTGTAGTTTAGCTACGTCAACTGCTGGAAGAGCAACTTGGCCCTACGTCGCTAGACCGCGCTTTGAATATCACCATTGGATGAAAACGTGAGCAATTACACGTAATAAAGGCTCAAGTAATTTTTTTTGCGTAATTTCAGAACTTTTCGGCCCAGTACTTAAAAACGAGAATTCTTGTACCGATTTGGGTGCGACTAAAGCTGAGAAAATCGCGATTCCCTGGATAGTGAACTTGAAAACCAGGCTGCGCCCACACCGGCAATCCTTAGCCTGTGCGAACGTCCAACCGGTTGTATTAAATTTGAAACACGTTTTTGGAACCAGAGGCGCTGTTAACGCTTGACCGGGCAATCTGTTGGCTTACGTCGAACAAAAATGACCACAGCACCCAACAGTAATAAGCCTGGAAACACCGGGTCCTTGCCAATGCGACCAACAGTCGAGCAACCGCTGCCACTTAAACCAGTTTCTATCATGCCAACCTGTGCGACGCCAGCCGTTGTATTGGTTGCAGTGATTCCACCGGTTGTGCCAGCCGTTGTGCCTCCGTCAGTCGTTTCACCTGCGTTTGTGTCACCAGTTGCACCGATCGAATCGTCGTCACGAAAATCGGGCATGAAATCGCCATCCACATCTGGCAGTTGACCAAGGAGAAAAAGATCGTTTGTCTGATCTGCTATCACGCTATCGACAATACCATCGGCATTGATGTCCAGATCGACCGTGTCGAGTATTCCATCATTATCCACATCGGCGCCCATGACAAAATCCAGATCAACTGAATCGTCAATGCCATCGGAGTCGGTATCGGCACCGCCAGTTAACAGGAAGTCGTAAGTATCGGGTATGTCGTTGCGGTTTGCATCGACGATCGCATCAACCAGTCCATTGTTATCGGCGTCGGTTCCGCCTGATTCAAGCACATCGGCTGTTCCATCTTCATCGCTATCAAGGTCACGAAAATCACGAACACCATCACCGTCGCTATCGGGTATGGCGAAAATGGGCACGCCGCTGTCCGTTTGTGTTTCTATATCATCAACGTAGCCATTGGCACCAAACACCAGGCTACTATCAACCCTGCCATCGGTATCAGCATCGAGTGCTTCGTCTATGTTAATTTCGTTTGTATTACTTTCATAGATATCCGGGATACCGTCGTTGTCGCTGTCAAGATCGAGATAGTCCGGAATAAGATCACCATCAGTGTCCACAGGCGTTGGTGCAGTTAATCCAAGTTCAACTGCATCCGGGATAACGTCATTATCAGAATCTATATCAAGTGAATTAACAATACCATCACCATCACTGTCTTGATTACCCTCGATTGCATCACTGATGCCATCACCGTCCGAATCGCTGGCGTCCCCTGCAGAATCGGCAACATTGTCATTGTTGGAATCAATGTCGAGATAGTCGGGCTGGCCATCACCATCTGAATCTTGAGGATTGTTGGCATCAGGTCCGGCTTCTGCAAAATCCGGAACGGTATCGCCGTCGGAATCAACATCAAGATAATTTGGCAGGCCATCATTATCCAAATCTGCCGTTAGGCCTTCAACAAGATCAGGGATACCGTCATTGTCGTTGTCAAGATCTTCCGTATTTGGAATTTCATCGCCATCACTGTCTTCCACAATTTCTATCAGGTAGTCTTCTACTTCGCCATCACTTGCAGCCCCACTTGCATCGTTTGCGGTCAGCGCGTCTGTGGATATGCGAAAGCGTCCATAGGTGTCGCCAAAGTAGTCTGTAGACAGAGCAAAATTATCAGGCCAGATTAATTTGACTTTCTCAGGACCGTCAGGACCTGCCCCCGCACCTGCCGCTACCGGCATTACAATAGCTTCATCGGGTTCAAACGCCTGGCTGCCATCAAAGTCAACCCAGCCAACAAGCGTTGCAGCTTGACTGGAGGGGTTAGAGACAAACACGTTCACAGAGTAAGATTTAGCGTTTTGCACCAAAACAGGAAACGCAGAAATACCGTCTTCATCATCCGGGGCTGCATCGGTGTCATCGCCCTGGGCATCGGCAGTATTGATCGCCATGTTGTCATCGGGTGCCTGCTCACCAATTTGTGGCGAATTCGCTACTACTTCATGCGTTGCCAATCCATAGTCAGCCGGAGCATCCCCTGTGTCAGATGCAAACACTGCCAGTGGAGAAAAAAGTGCAATTGAAACTGCCACAGCCAGATAATTTCGTTTATACATGCCTTATTCCTTCGTTCTGCTGCCCAGTAAGGCAACAAAACGGATATTGTTTAAAACACCGCGCCGCTTTATCGCGTTGAAAGAACTACACGGTCGTTATCAGTCGGATTTTTGGAATCCTCCAATGGCTGAGTGTCGCCATACGCTTCCGGCCGAAGACGGGTTGCGTCAATTCCCTTATCAGAAAGATAGCGGATAATTGCGATTGTGCGTAGCCGAGTCAGAAACATGGCTTCATTCGCATCAGTCGCTGGCGCTGCATGTACTGCAACTGTTACCTGTATACCTGCCTCTGCTGCCAGCCCTTGCGCCACTGTATCCAACACGTCTTCGCCTGAATTTGTCAGCTGATCAGTATCGGGCACAAATGTTAGACCCGGCACTAAGTCCTCAAACATTGGACAACCTTTTCCAAGTGCCGATAATCCGGCATTTGTACTCACACAATTGTCCAATGCATCATTTGCGCCGTCTTCATTGACATCGGCAGGATTGACATCGACAGCAGGTGTTGTGAGGCTTTCAGACTGAACTGACTGGGAGCCGTCCGCGGACTGCTGAGCCTCTGAATCAATTGGATTGTCCTGGGCAGTGGCTACCGCAAGCTGTTCATCAGATGTAGCCACTGAAGGTGTTTCGGCAGTAGCCTCAGCTGAAGGAGATTCCTGCGGCACAACCGTATCGGCAGTTGCCGCAACCTCGACGTCAGGAATCGTCTTTACAGGATTAGTAGGCTCAGTCCCCGTTGTTGTAGCTTCAGGTATTGTTGCAGTATCCTGCTGATCAGCTTCTCGCTCAGTTCTGTTGGGTTCGGGCAGCGCACGCTCAATGGCCAGCTCGCCAATGGCCACCTCCGCTGGATTGTTGCTTTTGTCAGGCACGGCCGCAAACTCAGCGTCAGTTAATTTCTGTGCATCTGTATTTTCTGAGCCGTTCCTGGCTATAACTAGTGGACTTGCACGATTAGACTTCGCTCCAAAGCGATACATTATGCTCAGTTGAGTGTGCATTACATCTACATCGTGACCCTGCCACTCGGCGCGCAATCCAATTTGGGAATTCAGGTTGTATTCGGCACCAAAACCGACCAGTAAGTGCGTTTTGTTTTGTTGCGTAGTACGAATATCACCATCGTTGAACAGCGCACCAACACCCAACCGGGCAAGGCCTGAGTATTTCCCGAAATGACGCTTATAGGCTGCAGAGATATCAGCAACCTGATAGCCCACAGCACCTCCATTAGTAAAGGTTGCCTCGCCCAAATCGGCAGCACGCGCTTCCACGCCAATATCGTTACCCAAGCGATCGTTACCCAAAGAAAGTCCCAATGTCACCTGGCTCGCCATACTGGAATTTTTGTCCTGATCGAACGCAAAGTCTGACGTATCGGCATTGAGAAAACTGGCTCCCAAACCAATGCCGGCATAGGGTTGTCGCGTATTGTCCGCTGACCGGTCAACTGGTGGAACAGCAGCGCAGCCGTTAGCAAGCAGCACAATTGATGCAATGGCAGACAAAGCCAAATGCCGGCCTTTTGTTATAAAAACCAAGCGACGACGGAGCACGATCACAACAGACGCTATCAGCATAAGCAAGAGCATCGGGTCAAATGTTTGTGGGATTTTTTCATCGTCGCTCAAGGCACACCCAAACACGCTACCACTCTCACCAGTTCGCAGTACTGCATCCTCATTTTGCGCTCCTTCTACACCTTGCGCACCCGGTTGCGGATTAACCGGGGTGGATGGGTTAACCGACGGGTTCGGGTTAGAACTGCCAAATGCCTCCTCAGTATCGGTGATACCGTCACCGTCACTGTCTATATCCCTGAAATCTGGAAATTCATCATTGTCCGTATCAGGCAGAGGTGTCGCTCTGCTCTGATAACCATCGTCAAGCCCATCGTTGTTAGCATCAACCGGGTTATCTACATGCCCGTCACCGTCGGTGTCAATGCCAAATGTTTCCAATCGATCGGTTAACCCATCTTCATCCGAGTCTAAGTCGCGAAAGTCCTCGATACCATCCTGATCGCTGTCTATTGGAACAACAGGCATTGCTAAAAGGCGGTCGGCAAGACCATCGTTATCAAGATCTTCAAAGGAATCGACACGACCATCGAAAAATTCGTCACTGTTTCCTGCCTCTAAAACATCCGGGATACCATCGCTGTCTGAGTCCAGGTCTTTATGATTTGGTATACCATCGCCATCCAAGTCCGCTGTACCGGTCAGTGAAGTCGACGATTCAGCAGACAGCTCAACGACGTTGGCAAGCCCGTTGTTACCGACTGCTACCGTTGCATCGAGTCTGCCATCGCGATCTGCATCGACCAACAGTATTAATCCGGAATCTACCACTGTTTCGAATAAATCAGATATGCCATCATTGTCGGAGTCAACGTCAAGACAGTCGGCTACACCATCTAAATCGGCATCTGCCGTTCCTTCCACATCATCTGGAATAGTATCGTTGTCATCATCGACATCGACAAGGTCCGGGATTGAATCACCATCAGAGTCGCCATCAGTACCGGCCTTTTGCTGGATTCCATAGTCGACCTTGTAAGCGCTGGTTGCGCCGTAGGCATCATTAGCCTGGTAGTCCGGCCGGGGAGCTGTTCTACCGACTTGACTGATAGTGGGGGCAAGCGATCGCTCTAAGACTGCTAAGCGCTCTACAGCTGGTTGTTGAGCGCTAGCCAAAGTTGATAAGACGCCAAGCAGGCTAACAAAACAAGCAAGCACGCCTTTACGATGCTTATTCAAGTTTGGTAAATGATTATCCGACACTGGAATTGACATTGGCTGCAGCTAGTTGGTAACACGCTCTAACTTTAACCTGATCGAATATAACGAACAAGATGACCTTGTACTGGTTTCGAGTATAAAACGGTAAACTTGCGCAGAAGTCAGCGCAAAACAGGCCACCAATAAATGGTGGCCTGTTCGTTTTAGCGCTTATCCAACCGGCCTATTGTACAACCTGAAACTCTACACGACGGTTTCTTGCTCTTCCGGCAGCGGTCGCATTAGTTTCGCGTGGTTGAGACTCACCGTATGCCCGTGGTTGCAATCTCGGCCCGGAGACACCCTGCTCGACTAAAAATCTCGCTACAGCAATTGCACGACGTTTGGACAGTTGCAGATTGCTTTCAGCGCTACCCTGGTTATCGGTATGCGCATCGACGGCAACACGAACGTCTGGAAAGTCGTTCAAAGTGCCAGCCACACCTACAAGAATTTGCTCTGCACTTACGGTTAGCTTATCTGAACCAGATTCAAAGTTGATGCCTTCAATTGTGCCATTAAACAAGGCACACCCTGTATCGCCCACCGGTATACCGGGTTGGCTATTAGGACAGGAATCCACATCGTCAAGGACACCATCTCCATCCAAATCCAGCGGTGCGCCCGCATCCAATGGTTCAGATACGGTTGGTGCAGGTGCAGGTGCAGCCTCAACCTCAACCGCAGGCTGTGCTGGCACTTCAATTCGTGGAGATGGGCTCCGCGCTTTGGTAGCACCAGCACTGCCAAAACGATAGAGCAACCCCAGCTGTCCGAATCTGGCGTCGGTATCATGGGCTACTACTTCCCCACGAACCGCCAGGCCATTGCGAAACCCATACTCTAAACCGAGTCCACCAAGTGCATGGAAGTCGTTTAATCGTTCAAACATTACGCCATCGCCTTGATTACGCATTGTGCCTGCGCCAAGTCTTCCAAAAACAGAGAAACCTTCGCGTAGACCACGCTGGTCACGATCATTCAAACCGTATATCAGCGCACTCAAACCACCAACCTGATAACCAACTGAGCCCCTGGGATTGAAAGTCGCCTCACCCAGCTCTGAACCATGTAACTCAAGTGAAAATCGGTTACTGATGTCATACCCCAGCTGTACCGAACCACCGGCGCTTTGCGTCTCATCGACTGAGAAGCCATCGGGCTTGTCGGCGTTGGGTTGAAGTTCGCTGACAAGAGCGCCAGCACCCAGATAAACACGACCCTTGTGAGAATCACCACCACGATCTTCACTAAGCCCACCCGGAATAAGAATATTGCAGCCCGATAACGCAAGACTTGAGACAGCCGCAAATAGCAGACCTGCTCTGCGCACAGATTTGGCTTTTGCACTAAGTCTGTTTTTAATTCTGTCGGCTGCTCGCCACAGCAGTGACGCAACCGATGCAATCAACAACATCAGTAGCAGTGGGTCGTTCGTTTTTGAAGAAGAACTTAACGTACAACCAAAGCCGTTACCGTCCAGTCCCGTTTCCACTCGACCCTCCACAGCAGACAGGTCGGCCTGCAGTACATCGGGTACGCCATCACCGTCTGAGTCTGGTAGTTCTGGCGCTACCCCCTGACCTATATCCTCTGCGGGACCAACGAAACCATTACCATCGTTGTCTGGGTCAAAATCATCGGCGATTCCGTCACCATCTGTGTCGTTACCACCTATAAAATCCACATCAAACATATCGTCTATACCATCCTGATCGCTGTCTTCACCGCCAGTTGCCGAAGCGTCTGCGATGTCGGGAATAGCGTCGTTATCAACGTCTGCAAGAATGTCGACGATGCCATCGTTATCGATGTCCGGCCCGCCGGCCTCCTCAAGATCGCTCATTCCGTCGCCATCACTATCCAGATCAACCTGATCAGGCATACCATCCTGATCGGTATCTCTCAAAAGTGCTGGATTTGCCGCCACATTGTCATCCAGACCGTCAAAGTTTCCATCATCAAAACTATCCAGCACACCATTATTATCAGGGTCCTCGTCAATTCCCAGGCTCTCTAGCAAATCAGACAAACTGTCCTGGTCGCTATCCAAGTCCAGATAGTCAGGGACCCCATCTGCGTCAGTATCAATTACAACTGACGCTACACTTTGTAGACCATCATCGGCTCCATCGCCATTACTATCGTCAAATTCATCAATTCGACCATCCCCGTCACTGTCCGAGCCACCAGCTTCCAGCAAGTCAACCAGTCCATCGTTATCACTATCCAAATCGCGGATATCGACTATGCCATCGCCATCGGTATCGCGCAGAGCGTTACTTGCGCTGGGTACCAGGCCGTTGTTATCGGATGCCTCAATCAGCCGACCATTTATATCTGTCATGACCTGTCCCGACTCAAACGCATCGTAAATGCCATCGTTATCGCTATCGAGGTCTTGGAAATCCGGGATGCCGTCATCGTCGCTATCCGCTAATGTAAATGTAGACGTACCTGAGTCAGGTGTCGACTCCAGTTCATCGGCAAGGCCATTTTCACCCACCGATGCATTGAGCCGCCCATCATTGTCCAGATCAAGCGCCAGGACGGTTTCTATCAATTCCGCAGCTTCCAATTCCGCAGCTTCGGTCAGGTCAGTTACGCCATCGTTATCGCTGTCCAGATCAAAGCGATCAGCCGTGGTGTCGAAATCGGAATCACCGTCACCTTCGATCGAGTCGAGTAACCCGTCGTTATCGTCGTCCAAATCAATCTCATTAGGCACGCCATCATTGTCAACGTCGTCGCTCACTGGATCGGCTATCGGTGCACCAGAACTGACAGCGCTATCCTGGAAATCCGGCACACCGTCGCCATCGGAATCAATTGGATTTGCAGGGTCTGCGCCGACCTCAGCAAAATCAGGCACTGTGTCACCGTCGGCGTCCTGTTCACGAAAATCTGCCGCACCATCACCGTCCGTATCCAAAGGCATGGTTGGCAATGGACCCGCTTCAACACTGTCAGGAATGCCGTCACTATCAGAATCACTGTCGCGGAAATCAGCGACACCGTCGCCATCTGTGTCGAATATCGGCAGGGCACTGGCTTGAATGGCATCGTCCACACCTTTGTCATCGGCATCGATAAAATTATCGATACGGCCATCGTTATCCTCATCAATACCAACACCACCTGCTTCAGTGATATCAAGGATACCGTCGTTGTCGCTGTCCAAATCGAGAAGATCAGGAATGCCGTCGGCATCGATATCCTGCAACGGGAAGTTTATTTGTCCCGAGTCGGGTGATGTTTCCAGAACGTCGGCAAGGCCATTGTCACCAACCTCGAGTCCGATATCGACAGCTCCATTTACAGCCTGGTCAAGCTCGCTGACAATCTCAGCATCAGGATGCCCTTCGCGATTATCCAGTATGCCGTCATTGTCACTGTCAAGATCCAGTCCATCAGGAGTGCCATCACCATCGGTGTCGCGAGAATCTTCATCTGCGATGCCGTCCTTGTCATCATCAAACAAGTCCTCTAGTTCATCCGGGATGCCATCATTGTCATCATCAATATCGATTTGATTCGGTATGCCGTCACCATCAATATCCGGACCAACAATTACCTCGTCATCCTGAACAACGGCATCGTTACTGCCATCAGTGCTGCTTCCGCCGTCTGCGGCAGCGTCAACAGCATCACTGTCATCGGTTGCGCCGGCATCGTCGCTGGCTGCAGCGTCGCCTCCGTTACTTGCACCGTCATTGTTGCTATCACTTGTATCACTGTCATCAGTTGATCCGGCATCATTGGCGCCACTGGCATCGTTACTTTCGGTTGCACCATCGGTCGCACTATCGGTTGCGCCAGCATCATCATTGCTTTGACCTTCAGTATCACCACCGGTGTTACTGTCAGCGTCGGTGTCGCCACCGTTACCACCGTTCTGAACACTTCCGTCTTGAAAGTCAGGCCGGCCGTCCCCGTTGGAATCGGTTGGCTGTAATGGGTTACTACCGGCTTCTACATCGTCGCTAACACCATCGTTATCACTATCGGTTTCACGGTAGTCTGCTGCGCCATCTGCATCTGTATCGACTGGCCCTTCAATACTCGAGCCACCCGACTCCACCAAATCGGGTATGCCGTCACCATCAGAATCGACATCACGAAAATCGAGTGTGCCATCGCCATCTGTATCGAATACAGGTAGCGCAGAACCTTGCACAACATCATCCACACCTTTGCCATCAGAGTCGCTGAACGAGTCGATTAAACCATTGCCATCGGCATCAACACCACCGGCTTCTACCAGATCGAAAATACCGTCGTTGTCACTGTCGTTGTCACGAAAGTCTGGAATGCCATCGCTGTCGGAGTCGAGCAAATTAAAAATAAGCACACCTGAATCTACCGACGTTTCTATTGCATCAGCGATACCGTTTGCACCGACTTCAAAACTAATATCAATTGCACCGTTAGGATTCAGATCAAACGCATCAACAGCAGCACGATCGGTTTGTGTTTCCAGATTATCCAGCACACCATCATTGTCCGAATCCAGATCGAGTGCGTCGGGCGTTCCATCACCGTCGGTGTCGGCAGAATCCGCATCTGGAACACCGTCTGAATTGGCATCGACCAAGCCTTCATTAACATCAAGAATGCCATCGTTGTCATCATCAAGATCGCTGGTGTTGGCGATACCATCAGCATCATTGTCAGGCCCGTCTTGGGCCAGAACTGCATTGCCAGACAATAGGAGTATTGTCAGTAATGCTACGGTTAAATATGAACGACGGGGAAATGAACAACTGGCAACGCTGTCAGAAAAACAATTGACCAGTGGAAAGATTTTTCTTTGAGTATTAATACGTTTCACCATAATTTTTTCTGCGCTCAACCTTGATACAAGGCTAATTCAATAACTTGAGAGTTGGAATTCGAATAAATTTGTTACGAGATCAGAACAGAGGGATACAGTTAGCCAATCTGTTTACTTCTGGTTATTCTAGACGTAACTACCCGCTGACAATAACAGGTTAAAGGTTCAATTAACGGCTAACAATAACAGGTTAAAGGTTCAATTAACGGCTATATGTCTAACTCGGAGTCTTGATGAATTACCCATCAGATAGAGCAACAAAGTAAGGTTCGAACAAAAGTACTAAGCACAAAAGGGAGGTTTAAATGTGCTCCGTTAAGAAGAACAGCGGCTTGCAAAGGATTTAGTTGAAATCAGGATTCTAAGATCGTTGAAAAGTTGGTCAAAAATTTCAACTGCAACAAACTATGAAATTTAAGTAACACCCGTGAATGATTCACGGGTTTTGACAAATTCAGTAAAAATTAATTTATCACGCGCAGTTCAATTCGGTGATTGCGGCGCCGATCAGCGGCGGTCACATTCTGGGCCAAAGGCAAGCTCGAACCAAACCCTTCCGCACTCAGGCGGGACTTGTCGACACCCTCTGCTACAAGAAAATTGACAACCGTGTTAGCCCGCTTTTCTGAAAGTGCTTTACTTTCTTCAGGAGAAAGCTGATTGTCGGTATGCCCCATGACAACCAGCCGAACACTTGGAAAATTTGCCAGTTTTTGTTTCACGATGCGAAGTTTTGCACCCGATGCATCGCTTAAAGTCGCTGTATCGTCAACAAATTCAACACCGCTAAGAATACCGCCTAGCGACAACCCAGCAACATACTCAGATCGCGGCAATGGTTCAATTTTCACACCAGACATTGACGGAAAAACCGGTTCACCAAACTGAGGTTTTAAAGGAGTGGCTACAACGCTTTTGTTACTCGGTTGCGGCGGTGTGGATTCAGGTTCAGGGCTTGCATTCGCAGCACCAAGCGCGGGTACAGAGTTTGATAAGTCTTGCGAACCGAGGTTCTGCGAATCGATGTTCGACAAGGTAAGCAACTCCACACGGCGATTTCGTCTTCGACCATCTTTAGTATCGTTTGTATCGAGTGGCTGCGTTTCTCCAAGTCCGATCGTTTCAAGTTGCAACTGCCCAATGCCTTTACCGACCAGATAAGCTACAACCGATTTAGCCCGGCGTGCAGACAAACGTAAGTTATCCTCGGCAGACCCTTTGCTATCAGTATGCGCGCGCACCTGCGCACGTGCTTCAGGAAATGCAAGCATAGTGATCGCAAGTTTGTCCAGCGAGCCCCGTGCTCTCGGGCTTAACCAATCAGATCCTGGTTTGAACGTAACGTCGGATAGTATGGCATCGAACAACCCACAACCTGTTTTTGCTACGGTTGAATTCCGCGCAGAATTTTCGCACAGATCGCTTGAATTCTTGACACCATCTCCGTCGAGGTCATTGTTACTGACCTGGGGTAGCCAATTCGGTTTGTCATTTTTTTGCTCAGCTAAGCTGTTAACTGACATGGTATCGCGATCATTGACACTGATTACTTTGCCATTGCTCACTATGGTACGAGCATTTGCAGCACCAAGCGCCGGTGCAGCTGCGTTAGCAAACACTTGCCCTATTTCTGACGGCGCCATACCGAAGCGGTAGATGCCGCCGATACCGAGTACTGTTGCATCACTGGCCAGACGTGTAACTTCAGTGCGAAGAGCAAGACCATTTTGAAAACCGTATTCGGCTCCTATCCCAAGCATGACGGATTTTTCACTGTAATCAAACGGCTCTACAATTGAGCCGTGTTGGACGACCCCATAACCTAACTTTCCGTACCCGCTAAAGCCTTGTCGAACTGAGCGATTTCTGTTTCCTGTGAGTCCATAAAACAACGCGTTGATCGAGGCAGAGGTGTAACTGACATCGGTGTTTTGACCTTCAGCAAACTGTGCTTCACCAAGCACAGAAGTATCCAGCTCAACTGAAAACTGATTGTGCAAATCTACACCCAGACGAAACTGCGAGGCAAGCCCGGAGGAATTCGACACATTAAAAACCGTTCCACTGGTATCCGGTTTTATTTCCGACCTTCCAAAACCACCACCAGCGTAAACACGTTTACGAAACGAGGGATCGTTTTTGCTTAGACCCAGATTGGGCAATGAAAATTGTTTGATCGACTTCGGCAGCCTGAGATTCTTCAACGAGTCAGGCGTCTTCATTGAGGAACAACCAAATAAACTCAAACTCAAGACTACAATCACTGGCAGCGAGGTCTTAATTGGGTTGGTGCTCATTTAATGATATCCATGTGTTCGCCAGGCGAATTTATTCACATCGACCAAAGCAATTTCTACACCTGCTTTGCTAACTTGAGAACCACTCAAAAGAAGTTATATATATGTTTTTATTGAATTTTTTACTAAGCTTCAGGAACCACCGAATGCATTTTTGATGACTAAACTGAGAGCTCGCTCACAGACTGCTACCAGTCTATCCACCGCTCACGCCAACTCGACAGCACGCGCCGAGGCTGTCAGCGATGAAATCCAACATTCTTAATCCCTGGTAGTCCGCCAACGTGTTAACGTCTGCGCCAGTTACGGTAAAACACGCAGCTCCACGCGATTATTTTGTTGTCGTCCTACAACCGTATCGTCGGCAGCCAGCGGACGTGAGTGCCCAAATGATCGTGCCTTGAGCCGACTAACCGGAACGCCTCGATCAATCAGATGGCGTGCAATAGTGATAGTTCTTTGCTTCGCTATTTGGTTGGCGCGCTGTTCGCTGCCAAAAGCTTCGGTATGCGCCTGAATCTCAATCACGATTGACTCATAACGCAGTAGATCATCGCTTAGCTGGTCCAGTATCCGAGAACCTTCAACTGTGAGATTTGCAGTGCCGCTAGCGAAATCTACACCTTCTAGCAAACCACTAAACAAGCCACAACCTTGTGCATCGATCGGCTCGTTGTTTATCGGCGCCACACATAAGTTTTCGGTGATGTCTGGTGACGTTTGCACTGTTTCGCGCGCAGGTTGCTCAACCGAGGATGCAGGCGTTGGATCGGCAGGTGACTCTGCTAGCGTAGGCTCCTGCTGTGCTGATTCTATCTGCTGTTGTGCAGGTGCTGAATCGATTACTGTTAGACGAATACCAGGTTCAGTTTGCCCATCTGAACGCAGTCGATACAACAACGCCAAGCGGGCAGTTTGAGCATCGCCATCAAAACTTGCGACCTCACCTCGCAAGCTCAGGTTCTGACTTACCGGCAATTCAAAACCGACACCAGCCCAGATGCCAAAATTGTCTTCTTGCTCCAATGGTATCGATGCGCTGTTGCTGATCGAATTCAGGCCCAAACGCAAATAACCAGCAAATCCGTTTCTTTCGGCAATATCAAGCTCGTCGCCCAACACATATATAAGCGCACCTGCAGACAACGCGCTGTACTCAATATCATTTTTTCCAGTTTGACCGCTTAGGGTTGCCGCGCCCAAATAGTTGTATCCAGCTTCAAAGCTAATACGTGTGCTGAAGTCATAACCAACAAAAGCACCCGCACCAAACGATAGGTTTGAGTCGATTTCAAACGGCGAGTTGGTCGTGTCCGGGCGCAGCGACGAGGCACCACCTGCGACTCCTACAAACCAGGGTGCGCTAGCGCTTGTTCCAGCAATGGGAAATGCAAGCATCACCAAGGCACATATTAGAGGTAATTGTTTCATTTTGTCTGGTCGGATTCAGAGGTCATTAAAGAGTATAAAGCTTGTATAACTTACTGTGAGCTGAGTCAATCTATTATTTGATACCAAAAAAAATCAGGCGATTTTGAGTCACCGCAACGGCATCACCACGCCAATAGTGATATCACCGATTTACTCCAAAAGAAGCAAAGCTGCAACAGATTCTCGAGCAAGCGGGTCAATTGATTAGCAATGGCATGACATCAACAAAAGAGTTCGCAAACAAACCGAATGAACACCAAGCTCGTATCTGCAGATATATTTAGGTGCTTGCGATACAAATTAAGTGACCTTTGCTGCTGCGAATGAAATCTTACAGAGCGGCAGAAACTGACTTGAACCCTTGACTGCCATTGCAGATAACGCCGACTCGTTATTTCCAGATGGGCGATTTGATTGATTTGCACCACGGTTATAAAAATTGCAGTACGACATTGTCGCAATACACAGTCACCCGGATTTCGAGCTCGTGGCATTACTGATGGTTATTTGCTTTGCCGCTAACGCATTACTGAAATTCGTGATGTTAGAAAAAATACTTAAAAATTTTTGCCTTGTAATCATACACTCTGTTTTATTTCGCACATGCGCCATCGCAGTATTAATGTACGCACTAAAACAAAATATAGTACCCATGAACGTACTGACGAACAGAAAGAGATGCCCTATTGCTCTATATCTTTGGATATAACTTTTCTAATTTTCTCTGCATTAAGATCGACTCGGTGGACCGATCACTGCTGCGAGCGCAATACTGCGGGTTGGTGTCGATATTTTTATTGCATCAACTGATACAAATCAAGGTATGCGTTATCGGCTAAATTGCGTCGGCTATATTGATATTTGAATGATTAGGTTACTCGATTTCAGAAAAATCTTAATATCAACGGGTCACAATGACAATGCTTTCAAAAAATACTAAGTGTACGGACGAATTTATAAAACTCGAATTTCTAGCTCAAGTGCGCTCTGGGCACATCGTTTTGATTATTAAAAAGCATTTAATACAGCTAATAATATGACTCAATAAAGCCAGAAATTAAAGATCGGACTTATTAACTTGATTATAAATCAGGGCTTTCCAATTTAACCAAGTGGTAGAAAAATAGAATATTTCTCGTATTTTTTTAAGGAGAAATTATATTACTAAGGGAGTACACTTTTGTCATGCAATTTGATTTTGGTTCCGTTTATTAGACTTCGATAAAGAATATGGATTTAGCGGTTCTGCTCAATAGCAAATGCGCATACTTTTCGGGAAGATATTGGGGGAAGTGCTCGGGAAACACTATGTTTAACGCTGTTAACTTTTTTTTGACGCAAATTTTCTGACACACAGGGACCGAAGTTTTTTTACTGAAACGTGCGATTGTATTTAATGATATAAGTAACACTAGCAACCGCTCGTAAGTGGAAAAGAGAACTATTCTTGCATTGCGGTACGTATACGTTAGTTAATTCACATCGACTCATTCGACTAAGAAGAGTTCGGAATTATCAGTCTTTCACGACATACGGGCAAAGGGGTTTTAAATGCAAACACTCTACTCACAAGAACAAGTAATACAAGAACTGCAAACAGTCTTACAAGATCCGAAATTTGCTGCTGCACCGCAAATGTCTGCTTTTTTAAAATTTGTTGTCTTGCAAACACTCGAGGGAAAGTCGGACAGAATAAAAGCATACACGGTTGCCGTTGACGCACTAGGGAAACCGGCAACCTTCGACCCACAAAACGATCCTTCCGTGCGCGTTCTTGCAAAACGCTTGCGCGACACGCTCACCGCTTACTACGAGCGAACTTCCGGTCACTATATCAAGCTACGATTGTATTGTGGTTCTTATATTCCTGAATTTGAAATGGTCGACAATATGCAATCCGATATGCGATCCGATATGCAATCTAATGTGCAGCCAGGCATACAAGCTGATGCAAAAGCCGAAGCAAATTCAGATGTGCGACCCATGCTTAGCACTTCGAACATCACACCGCTGGCCCGCTCAAATGAAACCCGCTCAAATGAAAATGGTGACTTGGTCAACACCGGGGTCAACACTGGGGTCAACACTGGATTGACAAACAACGACATCGCATTCAACACCAATAAAATTGCGAAGCCATGAATCGGTAGTGGGATTTTTTATGACGTGGTAATTGTCCCGGTTATATTATCGTTTGATTAGTATCGTTATACAAAAGTATTTTACGGATTTATAAACGAGAATACATAGTACGCCGGATATAAAGTAGTAAACGACCTACTCAGACATCGAGCTACCAGTCGAGCCGCTACTAGTATTGCTGATTGCTCTTTTGTAGAGCCACAAGCCAATGGTCAGAGACACGGCCAGCATTGAAAGACTGTAAATCAGGTATGCATTAGACCCAACTCGCACTCCTGCCCCCAGCAGTGCAAAAACCAGCATCTGTGGTAAGTAGCCGAGCCACGAACTCGATAAAAACAACACGGCCGACACTTTCGTTACTCCTGCACATAGATTGGTAATGAGGTTTGTACCCAGTGGTTGTAGCCTTAAAACAAAAATTTTAAAAAATACATCGTCTTGCAACAAATTATTCAGACTACTGACTACTTTGGGATAACGGGATTGAACACGCACACGTAACCATCGACGCGAACAAAAAAACGTTATTGCGCAACCGATGATTGCCGCAAAGCTGGATAACAAAACACCTGCCATGATGCCAAAAGAGAAACCGGCGGCAAAAGCAAACAGCTGCCGTGGCAATCCAAATGAGGTGGCCAGGGCAGTTATGACGATAAAAACCATCACACCAAAAGTACCTAGCGATTCAATATATTCACCCAAATACCGGGCACGATCCCACTCTTGCGGTGGGCTGCGAAATAGCACAATCGCAAGCAAAACCGCAACCAAAAGTGTTACAACGATAAGTACGCGTTTGTTAATAGAGTGGCTCTTTTCATCGAATAATCGGCCATTTTATCCGTTTTAGTGAGCTCAAGCCACGAATTGAATCATCACCGGGAATATGGCCAGGGGCGATAACCACCCCTGACAATCCATCGTGCTTTATCAGTTCAAGCGAGTACCATACCGTCGTCGCCACAATGCTGCCAATCCGATGAACAACAGCGCGGGAAGTATTGGATCGATATGCCGACTGTTTGTGGTAACACTACACCCTTGACCTTGTAAACCGGTATGTATTGCACCCGCATTTGCCGCTGCAGGTAGTCCAACTTCGTTTGCTGAATTTTCCTGAAAATCAGGAACGCCATTCCCATTGATATCAGGCAAATTCGATGTCAAAACAAAACTATCAGCAATACCGTCGCCGTCAGCGTCAACACCACCAGCCTCTTGAAGATCAGGCAAACCGTCATTGTCGGAATCTTTATCCTTAAAGTCTGGCAAACCCTCGTTATCGCTGTTAGTCACCGGCAACGGTAGGATTTGCAAAGCGTCGTCTAATCCATTTCCATCGCTGTCAACAAAGTCATCAACGAGACCATTTGCGTCAGTATCAATACCGCCTGCTTCGGTCAGGTCAGGGATACCATCGCCGTCTGCATCAAGATCGATAGCGTCGTAGCTCCCATCACCATCAAAATCGCCCGGTGGAACAGCATCTGACAGCATCATATCCGCAACACCATCGCCGTCCTCGTCAGTAAATTGGTCCAATTGGCCATCACCATCAACGTCAGCCAATGTGCCGTAGGTTTCTGTCAGATCAGTCAGTCCGTCATTGTCACTGTCCAGATCTCGGAAGTCAGCCAGACCATCTGCATCAGTGTTTCTGGGCAGACCACCTGCACCTTCAACCAGACCCGCTTCTCGCATGGCACGCCCATCAACAGAATCGTTTAATACACTTGCTGCAGTCACTTGATCAATGATGCCATCCTGATCTGCATCGACATGATCAGATTCAATCGTGTCGAATAAACCATCGTTGTCCGCATCGAGGTCACGAAAATCCAATACGCCATCGCTGTCGATATCGGGCAGCTCGTAGTTTTCTACGCCTGAATCGGACGTAGTTTCAACCACGTCAGCCATACCATTCAACCCATAGTCGTTGGATTCGTCAATCTCCCCATCAGCATCGGTATCCAGTTGCTGTACCTCAAGCTGCCCAATGCGCGCTTCGATCAAATCGTATATGCCATCGTTATCGACATCAAGATCACGAAAATCCTGAACCCCGTCATTGTCAGTGTCAGCCTCTCCTTCAAAGCGGTCGCTTATTCCGTCATTGTCGGCATCGACATCAATATAGTCAAAAACACCATCGAAATCCTTGTCTGCTGGACTAACACCTTCAAAAGCGGCTTCAGTTGAATCCGAAATTGAGTCGTTGTCCGAATCAGTATCCAGATAGTTGGCGATACCATCGCCATCGGTATCCACGTACCCCTCTAACGAATCCGGCAGGCCATCTGCGTCGAAATCGCTATTCGACTCTAGAAAATCGGCTGTGCCATCATTGTCTGAATCTGCAGGACTTAAAGGATTATCACCAGCTTCATCCTGATCTGTGATTGTATCGTTGTCTGAATCAGTATCCAGATAATCAGGTTCGCCGTCATTGTCGCTGTCAGCACTGCCTTCAATATCATCGGGAATCGAATCGTTGTCAGAGTCCAGATCGAGATAATCCGGTATGCCGTCAGCATCGCTATCGGTAATTTCATCACCAGAGCCGCTTTCAATTGCGTCCGGAATACCGTCAGCATCAGAATCAACATCCAGTGCATCTGGTATGCCGTCGCCGTCCGTGTCTAATGTACCGCTCGTTTCGAGCGCATCGTCAATACCGTCGCCATCAGCGTCGGTGCCACCGGTGACATCAACATCGTATAAGTCATCGATACCGTCACCATCTGTATCCGTGCCGCTGACCTGTGCTTCGTCAGTGTCACTGATACCATCGTTGTCAGAGTCAAGGTCCCGATAGTCGGAAATACCATCGCCATCAGTATCCACATTGCCTTCTATTTCATCCGGGATACCATCATTGTCCGAGTCGGTTTCTTCACCATCGGGAATGCCGTCTCCGTCTGTGTCCAATGTATCGCTGTTTTCAAGGGCATCATCAACACCATCGCTATCGGCATCGGTGCCACCAGTTATATCGACATCGAATAAATCATCAATGCCGTCACCATCGGTATCCGAACCACTGACCTGAGCTTCATCAGTATCACTGATGCCATCGTTATCAGAATCAAGGTCGAGATAATCAGGCACGCCGTCACCATCAGCGTCCACGTTACTTTCTATCGCATCCGGGATGCCGTCTGAATCAGCATCGAGGTCCAGATAATCGGGCGTGCCGTCATCATCTGAGTCTACGTTGCCTTCTACTGCATCCGGAATACCGTCAGCATCGGCATCAAGATCAAGATAATCCGGAGTACCGTCACCATCAGTATCCGTATTGCCTTCTACAGCATCGGGAATACCATCATTATCAGCATCAGTATCGAGTGCATCCGGGGTACCATCACTATCAGTGTCCAGCGTGCCGCTGGCTTCGAGTGCATCGTCTACGCCATCATCGTCTGCATCACTGCCGTTAGTGATATCAACATCGTATAGATCATCAATGCCATCACCGTCGGTGTCAGTACCGCTGACCTGAGCTTCGTCAGTGTCACTGATGCCATCGTTATCAGAATCTAGGTCCAGATAATCTGGTGTGCCATCACCATCGGTGTCCACATCGCCTTCTATAGCATCTGGAATGCCGTCATTGTCAGCGTCAGTCTCTTCACCATCGGGAATACCATCACCGTCAGTGTCCAGTGTGTCACTGCCTTCGAGTGCATCATCAACGCCATCGTTATCGGCATCAGTACCGCCGGTGATATCGACATCATATAAATCATCGATGCCATCACCGTCTGAATCCGTACCACTGACCTGAGCTTCATCGGTGTCACTGATGCCATCGTTATCCGAATCAAGGTCCAGATAATCCGGTGTGCCATCATTATCAGCATCGATCTCACCTTCTATCGCATCGGGGATGGCATCAGCATCGGCATCAAGATCAAGATAGTCTGGTGTACCATCACCATCAGTATCCAGGTTGCCTTCTACAGCATCAGGAATACCATCATTGTCAGCATCAGTATCGAGTGCATCCGGAGTTCCGTCACCATCGGTGTCCAAAGTACCGCTGGCTTCGAGTGCATCGTCTACGCCATCATCGTCTGCATCACTGCCGTTAGTGATATCAACATCGTATGAATCATCGATGCCATCACCATCGCTATCAGTACCAATGACCTGCGCTTCATCAGTGTCGCTAATGCCATCGTTATCTGAGTCAAGGTCAAGATAATCAGGCGTAACGTCGCCGTCGGTGTCGACTGTTCCTTCTATCGCATCAGGAATACCGTCTGCGTCCGAATCAACATCAAGCACATCTGGTGTAGCATCACCATCGGTGTCCAGCGTACCGCTGGCTTCAAGTGCATCATCAACACCATCATCGTCTGCATCGGTACCACCGGTGACATCAACATCGTACAACCCATCAATACCATCACCGTCTGAATCCGTACCACTGACCTGTGCTTCATCGCTATCACTGATACCATCGTTATCGGAATCAAGGTCGAGGTAATCGGGCGTGCCGTCACCATCGGTATCCACGTTGCCTTCTATCGCATCCGGGATGCCATCGTTGTCAGCATCAGTATCGAGTGCATCTGGTGTGCCGTCACTGTCAGTGTCCAGCGTACCGTTTGGCTCCAGTGCATCGTCTACGCCATCATCGTCTGCATCGGTACCACCGGTAGCATCAACATCGTATAAATCATCAATGCCATCACCGTCGGTATCTACACCGCTAACCTGAGCCTCGACGGCATCGTTGATGCCGTCGTTATCAGAATCAAGGTCAAGGTAATCTGGCGTGCCATCACCATCAGTGTCGACGTTGCCCGGAGCGCCGGCCGCTTCTATCGCATCCGGAATACCATCATTGTCAGCGTCGGCTTCTTTAGCATCGGGAAAGCCGTCGCCATCTGTATCCAGGGTGTCGCTGGCTTCGAGTGCATC
>CAYTJF010000033.1:0-33422 GCA_964437945.1 uncultured Granulosicoccaceae bacterium | reverse complement strand
CACCGACCCAATGATTAACAGTCATTTGCTCTACCAACTGAGCTACCAGGGAACTGAGCCGACAATTGTAAGGCCACTGTACCGTCGGGTCAACATCAAGTTGCTCCGAACTGCAGGAAAAGTGCCGATTTGTAGCGTACAATGAGGCGTTAATCGTTATTCACGCCCAAAATGTCCAAAGCCTTTGATCTGCAGACAAGTTTTGCTCCGGCAGGGCAGCAGCCAGCCGCGATAGACGCGCTGTGCTCAGGTATAGACGACGGCCTGGCGTATCAAACGTTGCTGGGAGTCACTGGTTCCGGCAAAACCTTCACCATTGCCAATATCATCAAAAAGCAACAACGCCCGGCGATCATTCTGGCACCAAACAAGACCCTGGCAGCCCAGCTTTACGGTGAATTCAAAACCTTTTTTCCAAACAATTCGGTTGAGTATTTTGTCTCCTACTACGACTACTACCAGCCTGAGGCTTATGTGCCGGCCAGCGACACATTCATTGAAAAAGATGCCTCCATCAATGAGCATATCGAGCAGATGCGCTTGTCTGCGACCAAGGCGTTGTTCGAACGAAAAGATACCATCATCGTTGCCACGGTTTCTTCTATTTACGGACTGGGCGACCCGGAGCAGTACCATAAAATGGTGTTGCACTTGTCGCGTGGTGAAATCATTGATCAGCGAAAGGTGCTGCGTCGATTGGCCGAGCTTCAGTATCAACGCAACGATGTTGAACTCAAGCGGGGTACCTACCGCGTGCGTGGTGAAATCATTGATATCTATCCGGCCGACTCAGACCGTGAAGCGATCAGAGTTGAGTTGTTTGATGAGGAGATTGAGGCGCTCAGTTTTTTCGATCCGTTAACAGGCGAGGTATCGCGCAAGGTACCTAGGTTAACGATTTACCCGAAAACACATTATGTCACGCCGCGCGAACGTCTGTTAGCTGCAGTGGATGACATAAAAGACGAACTAAAAGAACGCCTCGAGCAATTGCGCGGTGCCAGCAAATTGGTTGAAGCGCAGCGTCTTCAACAACGCACAATGTTCGATATGGAGATGATTCACGAGTTGGGCTATTGCTCTGGAATTGAAAACTATTCGCGTTATCTATCCGGGCGTGGCCCAGGTGAGCCACCGCCTTGTTTGTTTGACTATCTACCTCAGGGCAGCTTACTGTTTATTGATGAAAGCCACGTGACCGTTCCGCAGCTGGGAGCGATGTACAAAGGTGATCGATCACGCAAAGAGAATCTGGTTAACTTTGGTTTTCGATTGTTGTCCGCACTGGATAATCGGCCGCTTAAATTTGAAGAGTTTGAACTGCTTGCGCCGCAGACGGTTTTCGTATCAGCGACACCGGGTAATTACGAAAAAGCGCATGCCGATTCAGTGGTGGAGTTGGTAGTACGCCCAACCGGACTACTCGATCCGCAGGTTGAGGTTCGACCGGTAAAAACTCAAATTGATGATGTCATGTCCGAGATCAATAAGCGCATAGCAAAAAATGAACGTGTATTGATTACGACCTTAACAAAGCGTATGTCGGAAGATTTGAGCGATTACCTGTCCGACCATGGAATCAAAGTACGTTACCTGCACTCTGATGTTGACACGGTTGAACGCAGTGAAATCATCCGCGATTTGCGTCTGGGTGTATTCGATGTCGTTGTCGGGATTAATCTGTTGCGAGAAGGTCTGGACATGCCTGAAGTATCGTTGGTAGCCATACTTGATGCTGATAAAGAAGGTTTTCTGCGCTCAGATCGATCACTTATACAAACTATTGGGCGAGCTGCGCGTAATCTGGAAGGTCGTGCCATTCTGTATGGGGATACAATTACAGGCTCCATGCAACGGGCTCTGGACGAGACTAACCGCCGTCGCGATGTCCAGCAGGCGCACAACGATGAACACGGTATAACACCTGCTGGAATAAAAAAATCCATTCGAGATGTGATGGAGGCTGGCGAATCACCGGGCAAGGCGGGTGGAAGAGGACGCGGGCGCAGCAAGATTCAGAAACCCAAGGACGATTTCAGCACATTGACTTCTGCCCAGGCGACCAAGAAAATGAGCCAGATCGAGAAACAGATGTACGAATGTGCCCGTAATCTGGAGTTCGAACAGGCAGCCGCGTTACGTGATCAGTTAGACCAATTGCGTGAAAATGTCTTTAAAGGTGAGGAAAAGGTGGTTTAGGCACCCCAAATGTGAGTGAGTTTAGGGATTTTAATGAGTTTATTGAGATCACCGGTGTATTAATACAAAATTAGGCACCGAACTTGATTTAACGAGAATTGTCACTTTAATTAAAGCCGAACAACAGGGTCTGCCGCAAACTCACTGGTAAGACCGTTTCGACTTAAAGTTATTAACAGAATCGGCACCAAAACAGGGTCCGAAAAGAGGAATATTTATGCTCGCTGCATACCGACAACACGTAGAGGAACGCGCCGCGCTTGGTGTTGTACCACAGCCGCTCAATACAGAACAAACTGCCGAGCTTGTTGAACTATTGAAGTCACCACCCAAAGGTGAGGAAGACTTCATTCTCGACCTGCTTACTAATCGCATTCCTGCAGGTGTTGATGAGGCGGCTTACGTTAAAGCTGCGTTTCTAACCGCCGTTGCCAAAGGTGAGGCAAGTTCTCCGCTGATAACCAACGTGCGTGCAGTTGAACTGCTGGGCACGATGCTTGGCGGTTATAACATTGTGTCGTTAATTGAATTTCTTGATAACGATGAACTGGCACCGGCCGCTACTAAAGCGCTGTCTCACACATTATTGATGTTCGAAGCATTCCACGATGTAAAAGAGAAGGCTGATGGTGGCAACAATTATGCTAAAACCATTATTGAGTCCTGGGCCGATGCCGAGTGGTTTATCGAGCGTCCTGAAGTACCGAAAAAAATTACTGTTACCGTTTTTAAAGTACCGGGTGAAACCAACACCGACGATCTGTCGCCAGCAGAGGATGCCTGGTCACGACCGGATATCCCGCTACACGCCAAAGCGTTTCATAAGTTCCCTCGCGAAGGACTCTCAGATTCACCCATCGATGAGCTTGAAGCACTTAAAGCAAAGGGGCATCCGGTTGCCTATGTAGGTGATGTTGTCGGTACCGGTTCGTCACGAAAGTCTGCAACCAATACTGTGCTGTGGTTAACCGGTGAAGATATTCCTCACGTGCCAAACAAACGTGAAGGTGGGATTTGTCTTGGAACAAAAATAGCGCCGATATTTTTTAACACCATGGAAGACTCAGGTGCGCTGCCCATCGAATGTGATGTGAATGAGATGGCAATGGGTGATGTTATTGATATCTTTCCACACGATGGAAAAATTACTCGTCATGGTACCGATGACGTACTGTGTGAATTTGAATTGAGTACCAACGTATTGCTGGATGAAGTGCGCGCCAATGGACGCATACCGCTGATCATTGGTCGTGGTTTATCTGATCGTGCGTGTGCGGCATTGGGTCGCCCGGTTAACCCTGTGTTCCAACGCCCGGAAGCCAGTGACGCAAGCGATGCCGGATTTACCCTGGCACAAAAAATTGTAGGCAAGGCGTGCGGTGTAGATGGTGTTCGTCCTGGTCAGTATGTTGAACCGGTTATGACTACCGTGGGTTCGCAAGATACAACAGGCCCAATGACGCGCGATGAATTAAAAGATCTGGCTTGTCTCGGCTTTTCGGCTGACCTGGTCATGCAATCGTTTTGTCACACGGCGGCTTATCCAAAGCCTATCGATGTTGGCACCCATCACACTTTGCCTGACTTTATGACCACTCGCGGTGGTGTGTCATTGCGTCCTGGTGACGGCATTATTCACTCTTGGTTAAATCGAATGCTACTGCCCGATACGGTGGGTACCGGCGGCGATTCGCATACCCGATTTCCGATGGGCATATCGTTTCCAGCAGGTTCTGGTCTGGTTGCATTTGCCGCAGCCACAGGTGTTATGCCATTGAATATGCCTGAATCGGTACTGGTCAGGTTCAAAGGTGAGATGCAACCAGGCATTACCTTGCGCGATTTGGTCAATGCCATTCCTCACGCTGCGTTAAAACGCGGTTTGTTGACCATTGAGAAGAAGGGCAAGAAGAACGTATTTTCTGGTCGTTGTATTGAAATAGAGGGCCTCAAGGATCTGAAACTGGAACAAGCTTTTGAGTTAGCTGATGCTACGGCCGAACGTTCTGCAGGGGGTTGTACGATCAAACTCGATATCGACCCATTGAAAGAATACATCACGTCAAACGTGACCTTGTTGCGCTGGATGATCGATCAGGGCTACGACGATCCACGCACGATGGAACGTCGTGCTCGACAGATGGAAGAGTGGCTGGCCAATCCGACTCTGCTAGAAGCAGATGCCAATGCTGAATATTTCGAGACCATCGAGATCGACCTGAATGAAATAAAAGAGCCGCTGCTGGCCTGTCCGAACGATCCAGACGATGTTAAAACCCTGAGTGAAGTTGGCAAGACCGAAATCGACGAAGTGTTTATCGGCTCGTGCATGACAAACATCGGTCACTACCGTGCGGCAGGTAAGTTAATTCAAAAAGCTGGCGATTATGTAGATACGGTTTTGTGGATTGCACCACCGACTCGCATGGACGCGCATCAGCTCAAAGAAGAGGGTTACTACAACATTTTCGCATCAGCTGGTGCCAGACTGGAACTACCAGGGTGCTCTTTATGCATGGGTAATCAGGCAAGGGTAAAACCCGGTGCCACGGTTGTGTCGACATCAACTCGAAATTTTCCTAACCGTCTGGGCAAGGATGCAAACGTGTATCTGAGTTCGGCAGAACTTGCAGCCATTGCTGCCTTGCTGGGCCGATTCCCAACGGTTGCAGAATACATGGAATACATGAAAGACATCGATTCCATGGGTGATGAAATCTATCGATACCTGAACTTTAATGAGATCGCAGAATTTCAGGATTCGGCCGATTCTTCGAAAGTTAAATTCAAGGATATTCCAGTGTCTATTCAGATGTCTGCGTAGATGGGTCTGTAGTGATAAAGCTGTTTGCGAAGTTTGTTTTGTAGCAGGCTACTTGTTGTAAATGGCTAAGTAGATTGGCATGTGCGTCCGGGAAGGGTTCAGGACGCACATTTAGTTATTTTTCTAACTTTATTCGAGCAATAGCTCCTCCGCCATACGTGCATGCTGACCACGCTGCATAACGAGCTTGGGTCGACTGCCACCGCATTGTCGCCACAACACTACCGAGCGAATACCACCGAGCAGGGCTGCACGAATTTTTGAAGCTACGCTGTCGTCGTTCAAAAACCCGGGATCGCCACTAACCATGATACGGGGTGAGAGGTTACTGATACTGCTACGATAGATGTTGGCCAGCCGGTTGACGAGCTCAGCTTCCAACACGTCGTCGTCTTCTGACTGTAAATTACTAATACCAATGCGTAGCTCATCAACTGTGCGTTCATCGCGGAGCACATTAGAGCCAAGTTGAATCAGTGCGTGTGCGTAGCGGACCAGCTCAATGTCGCGTGTTTCGTCATTCCCGGCAAATTGGTTTCTCAACACTCGTAAACCTCGGTGCACAGAGCGAGGAGAGCCACCGTAAGCATCGACGACGCGCTCACTTTTTAGCGTTAGTATTGATCGAAGGGTGCCGCGAAGCTCATCCTGATCGCATTGTCCGGTTGTTGCCAGCGATTTGCACAGGTGTACAGCCTGGAATACGCCTGCCAACGCAAGTGTCTGGTTTTCGGTGGTTTTTATCGTAGCCATTCGAGCATTATACTTGTGAATTGAATCAGTTGTGATTAGCTTGGCTACTTTGCAATGCATTGACGCTTTGTGCGAAGTCACTGATTACGCCGCCGCCAAGACACACGTCGTCTTGATACAACACGATTGACTGTCCTGGGGTTATTGCTCTGAGTGGCTCATCGAATATAGCCTGAATATGCCCGTTGGCCTGCACTTGCACATGTGCAGCCTGATCTTGTTGTCGGTAGCGAACTTTGGCTGTACAGCGAAATGTGAGTGCGGGTGGCTCGCCTGCGACCCAGTGTACGTCGTGCGAGGTCAGGTTATCGCGAAACAGCATCGGGTGATCATGGCCCTGTCCAACAATCAGTGTGTTGCCGGGAACATCTTTGGCCAGCACATACCACGGTGATTCAGCACCCTGGGTTTGGCCGCCTATCCCTAAGCCTTGGCGTTGGCCCAGTGTGTAGAACATGAGTCCATTATGAGTGCCGATATCCTTACCCGCGTCGGTCACTATTTTGCCTGGTTGTGCTGGTAAGTATTCTGACAAAAATGTGTTGAACTTTCGTTCACCAATAAAACAAATGCCGGTACTGTCTTTTTTGTTGTGTACATGGATGCCAGCGTCTTGTGCCATCTGACGTAGCACGGGTTTGTCCAGATCGCCCACCGGGAATAGCGTAGCGCCAACCTGAGCTTGATTGAGTGTGTGCAGAAAGTAGCTCTGATCTTTATTATTATCACGCCCGCGCAGCAGCTGCACTTGATTGTCTTTATGTCCAACTTGCGCATAATGGCCTGTAGCGATTGCATCAGCACCATGTTCATAAGCATGATCGAGAAATGCACTGAACTTGATTTCCTTGTTGCATAGAATGTCCGGGTTGGGTGTTCTTCCAGCGCCATATTCAGTTAAAAAATGTGCAAATACACGCTCCCAGTATTCGTCTGCAAAATTAACGGTACTGAGCGGGATATTCAGCTTATCAGCAACACCTTTGGCATCTCGGTAATCCTGCCGGGCCGTACAGTGTTCATCATCATCTTCCCAGTTTTGCATGAAGATGCCAGACACCTGGTAGCCTTGCTGAACCAAACGCAGCGCTGCGACTGATGAGTCTACCCCGCCAGACATGCCTACGATCACGTGTTTTTTCTTGTTGGCATTCATTACAGTTACCCGAGCAGACTGCAGGCAGATCTATAAATGAGTGATTAACGTGTCTTCACGACTAATTTTCTTTCTTGTGGCTGGTGGTACGGTTTGCTTGGCAAAGAAATTTCCGTCCATCAATTCAAGAAAGCGTTTGGCCTGCGGAGACAAAAACTTCCCGCGCCGCACGACGACACCGTAACTGCGAGTTGGAAAATAAGCTTCCATGGGGCGTACCGACAGATTTTCAAAACCACGCAGGCAAATACTGGTCACGATACTGATACCGGTGCCAGATTCAACATAGCGTTTAATCACTTCCCAACCACCAACCTCCATCACCACGTTGTATTGTAATCCATGTTGTTCAAATATCAGATCGATAACACTCCATGTACTTAAGTCTCTTGGAGGAAGTATGAGTCCGTACTGACTTATATCTTCGAGTGTGACATCGTCTTTCTTTTCCAATGGATGCCCTTTGCATGTGATCAGCGCTGGTTTGAAATCATATATTGGGTGGTACACCATGTCGTCAGGTATGTCGATCATTGAACCAACAGCAAAATCAACTTTGTCGGCACGCAGTAAAGCCAGGCCGTCCCGGCCGGTAACGTTGTGTAGTTTGAGGTCGATCTGCGGATACTCGTTGGAAAATGCGTTAATAATATCCGGCAGTATATAGAGCAGGGTAGCTTCACCAGATGCAATGTCCAGCGGTCCGGCATGAACATCGCCAAGGCGTGCAGAAAAGCTGTCCGCTAGCCTGAGGATGCCATCCACTAACGGTCTGGCCATGTCCAGTAACAGTTCTCCAGCCGGTGTCAGGCGGATTTTAGGACCACTTCGTTCGAACAATAACGTATCGAGGTCTTTTTCCAACGCCTGTATTTGTAAAGATACTGAAGGTTGAGAGAGTTTGAGTTTTTCTGCAGCCTTGGAAAAGCTGCCTGTTTGCGCCGCCTCGCAGAACGAGCGCAACTGGCGAAGCTGGTTTAGATGGTTGGGGTCTTGCATAGCCATGGTTAACTGATTATCCAGTATTTACTCAAACTATGATGATGATATCAATCATAAGCCTACAATGGGGTTAATTGTTGGTGAATTAGGGCTAGACTCCTGCTTTATTTCTTATCTTTTTATGCTTCTAACCTGATTACGTATTCATGTCGTTCTTAAATCTCATTCGAGACTGGCTGATAGACCCGGTTGGGCTGCTGTTCATGTTGTCTCTGGTTTTTCTATTGGTACTGGCGTTCAAACGAATCAATCTGTGCTTGATCATCGCAACCTGCGTGTGGGTGGGTTCGGTCTGTTTTGTCAGTGCACCTGTAATTATTAATCCGATGTTATTGCATTTCGAAAACCAGTTTATAGAGGAACCGGCCTGTCTGGATGCCCGGCCCATAGTCGTGCTGGGCGGGGGCGTGGATTCGCGAGCGGTCAGGGCTGATGAGGCGCACTATATGGACCATGCAACGTTTGTACGTTCCGAAAAAGCAAAGCAATTGTCTATGCGCTTTCCCGATGCACCGGTGCTTGTTGCTGGTGGTGCACTGGTTGAAGTGTCCGAGGCTGCAGTGGTTGCAAACTATTTACGTAACGCAGGGGTAGCTGAAAAGCGCATCCATGAGGAAGGCAACTCGGCTAATACGTTTGAGAATGCTATTAATATAAAACAGCTAATAGATGATCGAGCGTTTGATGAGCATATCGTTCTGATCACCTCAGCACTTCACATGAAACGCGCCAAAGCCGTGTTTGAAAAGCAAGATCTCATCGTGTGTCCGGTAGCTGTAGACAGACACGGTCTCGATGGTATCCCTTTTTATGCATTCTGGCCCCAGATCAGCGCCATGCAAAAGTTTGATTTGCTATTGCACGAGGCTCTGGCCTGGGTGTTGTATAAAGTGACTGACCGGGTGTAAGACGCTGCGTTGGCAGCCTTGGGGTGTGTCGGTTGGCGGAACCGACCTACGCGGCCCGACCTAGGCGGCCCCACTTAGGCGGCCCCATCTAGGCGGCCCGACCTAGGCGGCCCCACCTAGGCGGCCCCCACTAAATCTTGTAATACTCTCTGTACCATTCAACAAATTTGGCAACACCCTCTTCAACGCTGGTATTTGGTTTGTAGTCCACATCGCTGATCAGATCAGATACGTCCGCGTAGGTGTCGGGTACGTCGCCGGCTTGTAGTGGTAACAAATTTTTCTCAGCCTTTTTACCTAGACATTCTTCGAGCACATGAATGTAGTGTTCCAGATCAACGGGTTGGTTGTTACCTATGTTGTACACGCGAAAAGGTGCACTGCTAGTGGCGGGATCTGGTTTGTTGCTGTCCCAATCCGGGTTGGGCGTTGCCACTTTGTCGAGGGTGCGTGTTACGCCCTCTACAATATCTTCCACAAAAGTGAAATCGCGTTTGTGCTTGCCGTAGTTGAATACATCGATCGGTTTACCTTGCAAAATATTGTTGGTGAATAAGAACAATGCCATGTCTGGTCGACCCCACGGGCCGTAAACAGTGAAAAAGCGTAATCCGGTTGTTGGAATATTAAACAAATGACTGTAAGTGTGAGCCATCAATTCGTTGGATTTTTTCGTCGCAGCATAAAGGCTCACCGGATGATCAACAGGCTCGTGAATAGAAAATGGCATATTAGTGTGATTGCCATACACAGAGCTTGAAGATGCGTAAACAAGATGTTCAACTTCATGATAACGAGAGTTTTCAAGAATATTCATGAAGCCCAATATGTTCGCGTCGAGATACGCATAGGGGTTTTCAAGTGAGTAACGCACCCCAGCCTGCGCAGCAAGATTAACCACGCGCTGCGGCTTGTGTTTTTTGAACGCCTCAGCAACAACATCACGATTTTCAAGATCGCCGCGTACTTCAGTGAACCCATCGTGGGCTTTAACTCTTTCAAGGCGAGCCAGTTTCAGATTGACATCGTAATAGTCATTGACGTTATCAATACCGACTACTTCGTCGCCGCGAGCCAGAAGTTTTAACGCCAAATTTGAGCCGATAAAGCCGGCGGTGCCAGTGATCAGGACTTTCATAAATTAAGGACCAATGTTCTAAGTTAGTTTGTTTTATCGACTAGAAGCCGTCTCAAAGACCAAGAGCCTCGAATTGCACGTCCCGATTGTGCAGTGCACGCAGACAAGGCGCGCTTGTCGGGTGCAAACGCGGTTGGTCGAGCAGTACAGTTTACACGCAAGTAATTGTGCAAGCTCAGGCGCTGCTGGCAAGGCGTCCTCTTTAAGGGATATGAAAGACCGCCCTGCAAGGCTACGCTTTGCCTTTTTTGATATGGCTTAAAGTTACAATCTGGCGTCAACACTCTCCAGTGGCAGAGCACTTTTAATGTCGTACAGGACATGTTCCTCACGTCCCAGCGCATGAATGGCATCACCACCCATTTCTATAAATTGCTTGTGTCCGACAGCTAGAATTATGGCGTCATATCGGCCGGCCTCAAGCTCTTGGACCGGGCTGATGCCGTACTCGTGCATGGCTTCGGCAGGATCAACCCATGGGTCATATACTTCCACGTTTGCATGATAGGTATCGAGTTCGCTGATGATATCCACGACTCGCGTGTTACGCAGATCGGGGCAATTCTCTTTGAATGCCAGACCCAGAATAAGTACATTCGCCCCAACCACATGCACACGGCGTTGGGTCAACATTTTTACTACTTGGCTCGCTACATACTCGCCCATGCTGTCGTTTATTTGTCGCCCTGATAAAATGACCTGTGGGTGATAGCCAATTTCCTGGGCTTTGTGCGTAAGGTAATAGGGGTCAACACTGATACAGTGACCACCAACCAGACCAGGACGAAACGGCAGGAAATTCCATTTGGTTCCAGCGGCTTCGAGTACTTCAAGTGTGTCGATACCGAGTCGGTCGAAGATGATGGCTAGTTCGTTGATCAGCGCTATGTTCAAGTCGCGTTGGGTATTCTCGATGACTTTTGCGGCTTCGGCGACTTTAATGCTGCTGGCACTGTGGGTGCCTGCTGTAATAATGCGGCGGTATAGCTTGTCAACTTCCTCGGCTACTTCAGGCGTTGAACCAGCGGTGACTTTCATAATGGTGCTGACGCGATGTTCTTTATCACCAGGGTTAATGCGTTCAGGGCTATAGCCAGCATAAAAATCTTTGTTATAGCTCATTCCAGACATGCGTTCCAGTATAGGCACGCAAACTTCTTCAGTTGCGCCAGGGTAAACAGTTGATTCGTAGATCACCACAGAACCAGCTTGCATAACGGAACCGATGGCCTCGCTGGCTTTAACCAGTGGTGTAAGGTCTGGTTGCTTGTGACTGTTTATTGGCGTTGGAACGGTGACAATAAATACTTTGCACGATTTGACATCATCCATGCTGTTGGTAAAGCTGATATGTCTGGCTTCTGCGATCTCTGCAGATGAAACTTCAAGTGTTCTATCCTGGCCGTTGTTCAGCTCGTTTATCCGGTCTTGATTGATATCAAAGCCAATGGTGGGAGTGCCTTTGCCGAATTCAACGGCCAATGGCAGACCAACATAACCTAAACCAATCACTGCAAGCCTATCGTTTGCTTCAATCTTGAACATACCTCTTCCAGTTTATTTCAAACAAAGTGATCAGCGATGCACTGTGCTTTTTCAAATGGCCAAATTATACGGGAAAGCGTATGCTTAGCCGCTTTGATTAGATTCTTATTGTGACTAATTTCGAAAACTAAGGTTATTGAGTTTGAATAACCAACTTCGGTATTTTTACCTAGGGTCCCTAGAGTGCTTCATCTGCAGACGATTGTTCAGACACATTCCCGGTTACTGCGGTAGGTTCTGTAGGTAATAAATTAAACTCTGTTGTACGGTCTGTTTTTTCTGCAGTTGCTCTGCCACGATTGTTTTCCGCCAAACGTGAATCAAGGGACCACAATAGTGCACCGAAAAGGAGCGTGATCATTATAGTGATGGTGCCGGCAATGACAAATTTGTTTTTGTATAAAGTGGGTTCGACCAGGTTTTGTTTTTTAATGCCAAGTAGCGGACCCGGTCGCTCTATAGAGTTTATTGAATTACGTCGTGGAACTGCGCCGGTTTTTCGATAGTGTGAACGGATTTGCTTATAAGCTGAGTTGATTTCGATGAATTTTTTTTTCGCGGCATCATGTTCATCGACTGCATTGCGGTCTGGGTGCCATTTTTGAACAAGCTGGCGATAGTGCATTTCAATATCATCCCAGCTGTGGGAAGACTCGACCCCAAGAAGATCGAGACTGTGATCCAGTTTTATTTGCTTCGACTGATTCATCGAAAAGTTGATCCAGGTAGCTTCTGGGGTGTAGCGGCATAATTTTTTAAGTATTGAATTAGATTACAGTTTTTCAGGGATGCTCCGCTATTTTGATAGACGTAAAAGGGAATGATTAACAGCTGTGGCTACGTTCAAGTTTTTCAAAATGCACCTTCGTGTACCGTTTCTTCTACTTGCAGTAATCGAGTTTTGCGTTTGTGTGGTGGCTGTTTACGTATCGGTTTTCGTTTATTTCGATGGTCAGCGCATCATGGAAATCGAAAGTATCAACTCACCAATAGTTACTTCGGTGTTATTTGGTCTTGTTATGCCAATAACCATGATGGCCATGGGTTTGTATCAAAGTCGCTTTCGCGGCGGCATACTCGGCGTCTTTTTGCGCTCGGTTATCGGTTTTTTGTGCGGAGCTGCCGTGCTCGCCTTGATGTACTATCTGATTCCGAGTCTGTACCTGGGGCGTGGAGTTTTTGCGATTGCCCTTATATTAGCCTTTTTTATGGTCGGTACTATTCGACCGATGTTCTTCTACTATGTTGATCGCGACATTCTGAAGATCAGGGTATTGGTACTCGGAGCAGGTGAAAAAGCCGCTTCAATACCACGGCGGCTTCGTCGCCGGGTTGATCGTCGAGGATTCCGGGTTGTTGGTTATCTGAAACTGGCAACTGATGAGTCCCTAACGATTGATTCATCACTGGTTGTCGAGCTGGGCGAAAAATCTCTGTTGGATTATTGTATCGAATTCGGAATTGATGAGATTGTAGTTGCAGCCGATGAGCGCCGTAACGCAATGCCGCTGGAAGAACTGCTCAAGTGCAAGCTTTACGGAATAGATGTTATTGACTTGCTGGGCTTTTTTGAACGGGAGCAAGGCAAGCTGCCGTTGGATATACTTCGCCCGGATTGGCTCATTTATTCGGAAGGTTTTGACGGCAGCGCGCTCAAGGATATATCGAAACGTATATTCGATGTTCTGGCCAGTATGCTTATTTTGCTGATCACTTGGCCATTTATGTTAATCGCCATCCTCGCCATAAAAATTGAAGATGGCATAAACGCTCCCATTTTTTATGGACAGACACGAGTTGGCCATTTGGGTCGGCCGTTTCAGGTGCTCAAATTTAGAAGCATGTCGGTGAATGCTGAGAGCGATGGCGTTGCTCAATGGGCCACCAAAAACGATAGCCGTGTCACAGCAACCGGTAATATCATGCGCAAAACTCGCGTCGACGAGTTGCCACAAATTCTCAACGTTTTGCGGGGCGATATGAGTTTTGTTGGCCCAAGACCGGAGCGGCCGCAATTTGTCGATGAGTTGACTATAGACATTCCGTACTATCAGGAAAGACACGCAGTAAAGCCCGGTATCACCGGTTGGGCGCAGGTGTGTTACCCCTACGGTGCTTCGTTACAGGATTCGGTTCAGAAGCAAGAGTATGATCTTTACTACATCAAAAACCATACGATCTTTCTTGACATGCTTATTTTGTGTCAGACCGCTGAAGTGGTGCTGTTCGGTAAAGGTGCCCGGTAGCAGAGCTATTTTACATATTAGTAGAAGAACTATATTTACTTGAATAGATCTTTAGCCAGTTTGTCGCCCATTTTTTTACTGCCAGATTTGTTTATAAGTACAGCACGACTGTTGACCTGCGATATTTTTTCAGAGTCGCGCATATATTGGCTGGGTTCAGAACTGTGTAACACGCGCTTGGCTTCTTCTATCGTTTTCATTTTTGCATTGCGATCGATTATCACGAAGACAACCAGACCGGCAATGATAGTGGCGCCAGTGGGCAGTATCCAAAGCAAGGGTTTTAAACTCGACTTGAGATTCTCAGTGGAAGGTTTACGTTTGTTTAATATGCCAGTTTTAAACATTGTCTCATCAGTTGTGGTCACTCGTTGACTAGGAGGTGGCTCTGGCGAGTCAGCCACGGCATGCCTGATTTGTTCAAAGGGCATACGGTGATTTTCACGATGAAACGTGCGCAAACTATTGAAAGCTTTGGTTAATTCAATAAACTTCTGCTGGGCATGTACGCGTTCTCTGGGTTTTTGAGCAAACCGATCAGGGTGGCAGGCATGCACAAGTCGGCGGTAATTTTTCTTCGCCGTTTGCCAATCAGAACCCGGTTTGAGTTCGAGTAGTTGATAGTTGTGTTGAAATTGAATTGCCACATCGTTCTCCAAGCCTCAAACTATAGCTTACCGCCGTTAAAGCTCAAATAGTTGTGAGCGTAAGTTAAAATGATGAAGATGTATAATTTTGTGGCGTGCCGCACTTATCGGCGCAAGGTAAGTCTCACCTCCATGTAATAAAACTACCTATCCAGTATGCTTACTGGATAGGCTACTAACACGATGCTTTTTTTAATTTTTAATGAATCTCTGCCGATACCCATTTCAAGACTGCAATCTCAATGATCTGCGGTCGAGGTATTAGTAAATCCTGCTTTTGCGGGTTTGGTATCGTAAAATTAGGTACTTAGGGACCAAGGAAGAAAAGAAGAATGATTTATACCCGTTACATCTTAATCATCCTCGCATTGGCACTGGCAGGTTGTGGTACCGGCGGTGGACTGCTTGAAGAGGATCTTCGACCACCGGAACCCGAAGCCAGTGATTCGCCGGAATACCGATTGGGTTCGGGCGATATTGTCAGTGTCAGCGTCTGGAAGAATGCTGATCTGTCTGTGCGAGTACCGGTTCGACCCGATGGCTACATATCTGTGCCATTGGTTGGCGATGTGCTTGCCGGGAAGCGAACACCAAGTGAGATTGCGCGAGATACCGAAACCAAGTTGCTGCAGTACATCCGCACGCCAAAAGTGTCAATTATTGTTGAAGAACTAAACAGCGATGAATTCAAAAACCGCGTTCGTGTGGTTGGTGGCGTAGCTGAACCAAAATCAATTAGTCATCGAGAAGGCATGACGGTGCTGGATTTGGTTTTGGAAGCTGGCGGTGTTAATGAATTTGCATCCCCGGAGGCTGCAAAACTTTACCGAACCATTGGGGGCGACACGAAGATTTACCCCGTTTTTTTGGAAAGTATTTTAAAAGATGGCGTACTAGATACGAATTACAGTCTCTTTCCAGGGGATGTGATTTCAATTCCGGAAAGACGGTTCTAAATTAAACACTCGCAACACCATGAAACAACTTGATAGAAAAAGCGGTATCCGAAACCAATGAGCAACATAACCCTCGATGAATGGGCTCCCCTACTGGCACGGGAGGCCTCAGCAAGACGCGGCATATTGCTTGCCATTTTCGCACTGGTGGCACTGCTGTTTTTAGCTACCGCATGGTTCTGGCAGAAAAAATATGCATCCTTTGTGCAATTGCATGTCGATAGTCAGAACGCCGTACAAGTTGTCGCGGGTGTAGAGACAGCGATCGAAACCAACCAGACATCCGTGGCGCGCGAAACACTGTTCAGTAATGACATCATGGACGCGGTCATAGTAGAGGCTGGTCACGTAGATGAAAACGCCTCGCTTGTTGAACGAGAGCGCGTCAAAAAAGAACTGACAAAGAACACTGAAATTTTCAACATCGATAATCTGTTGTTGGAAATTGTAGTTGAGAATACTGATCCGAAGGTGGCTTATGAAACGGCCACGCTTATGGCGGATATGTTTTTAGACAAGTCGATGAGGACGTCCAGCAAAGAGACAACCGAGGCTTTTGATTTTATCGTGGATCAGGTGGAAACCTATCGCACCAAACTTGAAGATGCTGAGGCGCGACTGGAGAGTTTCAGGCAACAATATCCTGGCATCAGTACAGCGACTGGAAACGATGTTGAATCCCGGATAGTTGAACTTCGACGCGATATGGAATCAGCGAATCTGCAGTTTGCTGAATTTAACCAGCGTCGGATAACGCTTGAGCGTCAATTGGTATCAGAGGCGGCGATTCTGGACCAGCAGTATGCAAACGATCAGTTGTCGGCCCGCGTTGCCGGCTTACAGCAACAGATCGATACCTTACGGTTGTCTTACACCGACGACTATCCGGAAATAATCAGCCTGAAAGCACAAATTCAAGCCGTTTACGATGGTGGTTCACGAGCAGTTAATCGGGGAGCCAGCGATACGAACCCGGCATTGCAGTTGATGCGCACCAATTTGTCATCAATAACCAGGGAAGCCGAATCACAACGCTCACGTGCAGCACAGCTTAAGGTCATGCTCGATCAGGAGGTCGCTCGGTCCTCCGTGTCCAACAAAGTGGAGCGTGAGCTAACCGAGCTAACTCGCGATTATCAGATCAATAAAGATTTGTACGAAGATCTGCTCAGACGGCAGGAAAGTGCACGATTGTCTATGAGTTTGGGTGCTGAGAAGCAGGGCGTGTTGTACCGCATACAGCAACCTGCAAATTTTCCGGTGTTACCTACCGGGCTCAGATTCATGCATATCGCTGCTATGGGACTTGTACTCGCGATATTTTTACCTATAGTTTATTTAATTGTATTTTTAAAGCTTGACCCCCGTATCAGAACGAATTCGGCCGTAACCGATCTGTTGGAGTTGCCGTTGCTGACTACGGTACCTCATATGGCGCAGCCGAATGAAAAGCCAAGCTTTTTCAACAGGCCTATAACAGCCGTTGGGGTGGTTGTATTCGTTGTTGCACTTTACATTATTGTAGCAATCGCCAAATACATGCTGGCGATTTCGTCACAGGGAGCGGTGTAATGATTTCGTCACAGGGAGCAGTGTAATGACTGATAGAGCAAAAATTGCCAATGTGCGCTCAATTGTCCAGCAACAACAGGGTAAACGTCTCAGACGTAACCGTAAAGAGACCGGAAGAGATATGGTGCCGGTCAATCGCACCACTCAGGGTCGTACTAATCTAAGTCCAACCGATACCGATTCTGTAACCCTGGCAGACAAAGCTCGTGCAGATCTTGCCAACATGGAAGAGGCGAAGCTCTTTAGCGATCGTCAGCTGGATTTACTTGGCATTGTTCATCCGCGTTCGCAGAACCGGGAACTTGTTGATGCGATGCGCCAATTGCGCACCAAACTCTACAGTCTTAAAGAAGAAGGCAACTTCTCGGTACTAGTAAGCTCTGTTGTTCCGCAAGGCGGTGGCAGCTTTGTTGCGTTAAATCTGGCATCAACTATTGCATTTGACAAAGCAAAGACTTCTTTACTGGTTGATGCAAACTTACACGACCCTGTTATCCACAAACTGCTCAAGTTTATCGGCCGAGATGAATCACATGGTCTTCTTGAGTATCTGGAACACCCAGACCTGGGTGTTGAACATATTGTTAGCCCGAGCGGTATTCCTCGTATGCGGGTTATACCTATTGGCAGCCACACAGAAATCAGTGCTGAACACTTCACATCGGCACGATACAAGCAACTGATGCTTGATATCAAAGAACGATACGACAACCGATTTGTGGTTGTCGACGGTCCAGCAATGACAACGTCTGCCGATGCACGTATTTTATCTGATATTTGCGACTACACCGTCCTCGTACTGCCCTACGGCGGCGTTACACCAGGAGTTTTGGACGGTATCGTTGACGAGATCGACGAGCGTAAACTGGCTGGCATTGTCATAAACGATCAGCCGTCCTAGATCGTTAGAATTTGACAGATAGATTTAAAGAGTTATTTATCACGTGTTGCATCGATACGCAGTTGGCGCGTTCGCGCTCTTATTTTTGTCCGGTAGCGTTATGGCTTTGGACGTTGGTTTTGAAAGCCAGCTACTTGTCAGTGCATCAGATAACGTAGAAGGTGGCAATAGAGGGGATGAAATAGAAGGGCAGGTGGGTAATGTTCAGTTTGGTGTGTTTGGTGAGCAAAAAGGAACCAGACTGTCAGGTGGTTTTTCCGGTGAAATTTATTCCACACGCCGACTAGATGATCCTGACGACAGTTTTTCTGCTGTAACGCAATTTCTGGGCGCTGCCGAATTTCAAATTACGCCACGATCGTTTAGTTGGTATATTGGCGATATTCTGGGCAGCGTGCGCGCCGATCAAGGCATTCAATCTATCGACGACACCGAAGATGAGCGCAGGAATGTATTTATCACCGGTCCACAATTTGTTTATGAGCTGGATAGTTTCAGCCGCGTAAATGCAAGCTTTTACTATGTAAATCAGACTCAGGACGACACCCAGCTGGAGTCATTTTTTGATACCAATGCCAATTGGAGCTTTGACACCGATAGCGGTAACACGTGGGGCGTAGCGCTTACTAATATTTTTACCGATAATCCAGACGATGCGCTCGAAGGTGATTTCAATCGATTTTCGTTAGCTGGCACCTGGAGCAGGAGTCGCGCGCGTAACACCTATAACGCGCGGCTGGGCGCTACACGATTCGACACGGTGAACGAATCGCTAAACGGTGCAAGTGCACGACTTTCACTAGAGCGTCAGCTCACCGCCCAGAGTGTGTTTGGTGTCTCGGTGTCACGTGATCTTAGTAATGAGTCCTTGGATCTGGTTGAATCATTGATCGATACTGGAACTGGCGCACTCGATAACGCCGATGGTTTTTTTGATGAAACCCGGTTAGATCTAAACTATGAATTGACTACCGCTGAAACCGCCCTGAATTTCTTTGCGGGTGTCGGACAATCTGATTTTCGACTGCTTTCCGACAGCACAGGATTTGTAACCACGGCGGCCAATCTTGAAGATCGTACAACATTCTCTGCTGGCTCGAGCTTGTCACACGGTTTCTCTACTCGAGTTCGCACCAACGCATCGTTAACTTACTCAGGACAAGATTTCAACAACCGCTTGGACAACACGCAATCGATATTGGGGGAAGCACAAATCTTCTATCGGTTAACGCGCAGCTTTGAAGCGCAGCTTGGCTACCGTGTCAATGTGGCGGAGGGACAGCGAACCAGGGCTGTTGTTGGAGCCAACGGTGGAACAGTTGAAACATTGGAAGATCTCGATAGCATTGAAAATCGATTACTTGTCGGTTTGCGTTGGGCACCTCCGTCGCGTGCAACGAAAAATTTGACTATCCAACTAAAGTCGCTGCTTCAATGATCACGCTTGAGCAGTCACAGTCGCAAGCCGTGGTAAATGCGACTGAATTGCGCATTCTGTTTGTCATCGACAGCCGTTTCCCGGGGCTGGGCGGTGCTGAAGCACAAGCCATCAAGCTAGCTCAGGCACTTAAATCGCGTGGTATCCATGTCGAGTATCTTGCGCCGAGTGTCATTTCTGGTGAATATGAAGAACCCGAATTCGATGGTATTCCCATCACTCTTATTGACTATCCCCACATAAAACTGTTGGGTTCGATCGTTTTAATGATCAAGTTCGCTCATTTCCTGATAAAGCACCGAAATGATTTTGATTGCATGCACGTTCATGTCACGCGTTTGCTCGCCGCTACTGCCGGGATTGTCAGGCCGTGGAGCGGGATACCGATAGTAACCAAAATATCGGGTTTTTTCGAATTTGAGGGTGGTGTACTTGATCAGCGCAAAAGACTTAATCCCATCAATGCGATCATGCGGCTGGCCATGCGAAATATTGACTATGTGCAAACTATCAGTAAGCAAACCCGTGAAAAATTAATTGATGCAGGTATTAGAGAAGATCAGATTGCGCTGATACCAAACGGCATTGAAACAGGCGATGCGCCAAGTGAAAAGCCTGCATCTGAGGTATTCACTATCGGTTATTGTGGCCGTTTTCGTGAAGTCAAAGGTGTACATGTCTTGCTTGAAAGCTTTGCTAATAGCAAACGCGAAAGACCTGATATGAACAGTTGTGTTGTTTTAGCTGGTTCAGGTAGCCAGGAAACAGAGCTACGTGCGCTAATTGAAAAGCACGGCATTGTTGATGATGTTGAATTTCTGGGGCTTATAAGTGAGACTGCCAGTTTTTATTCTGGGCTCGATCTGTACGTACAACCCTCATTTGCAGAAGGTTTGCCTAATTCGGTAATTGAGGCGATGCACGCGGCGAAAGCGGTTGTGGCCTCAGATATTGGCGGTAACCACGACTTAATTGATGACAATGTGTCAGGTCATCTGTTTCCGGCAGGCGATGCCGAGGCCCTTTCGGCCTTACTGATCAAATGTTATGACAATAGGTCAGATAATTTGAGGATGGGAAAGAACGGGCGACAGCTTGTTGAGGAGAAGTATGGCATGGATGGCGTTATAGATCAGCTTGTCGGGGTTTACAGTGGCTAGTAAAACTCAGCGCATGAAAGTGACGGTCTCTATCGACACAGAGTGTGACCATGATCCAAATTGGGTGCGGGCAAATCCGATTACATTTGAGTCTATAACAGAAGGCGTTCCCAATCGATTGCAAACGGCTTTCGATTCTGTCGGTGCGGTACCCACCTATCTGCTCACTGTTGAGGTTATGGAAAATGAAGAATGTGTTGCAGCACTACGAGCACTGAATGGTGAATACGAATTTGGTACTCATTTACATGCAGCATTTATCGAGCCAGAGAAAAAGTTTTATGATTACGCAGGCGTCGATAGCCCCGACTTTCAGTGTAGCTATCCTGAAACGATCGAACTGCAAAAGTTAGCCAACTTGACCGATTTGTTTGAACAGAGTTTTGGCTACAAACCAACCAGTTTTAGAGCAGGTCGTTATGGCGCTAACGCTGTATCGTTAAATAATTTGCAAAAGCTTGGTTATAAAGTTGACACCAGTGTAACACCGTATATTCGTTGGTCAGAGCCTAACGGATCGGTTGATTTTCGCAAGGCTCCGGAGCAACCGTATTTTCCGGCTAAAGATCAAATTGTTGTCCCCGGAATCTATTCAGATCAACGAATTCTGGAAGTCCCCGTAACAGTGAAACCGCGACTACTGCGTCGAACACCCATTTGGTTTCGACCATGGTTTGCAAGCGTTAATCAAATGAAAGACATCGTTCGCTATCAGTTACGAACACACGCAGATAAGGAAGTCGTCAATATCAATATGATGTTTCATTCAATGGAGGTGATAGAAAAAGCTTCTCCTTATCCGCAGACTAAAGCGGACGTGCAACTATTTATTGACAATATGGTTGCCGCTTTAGAGTGGTGCAAGCAGGAGGGCGCAGAATTCTGCGGTCTTTCGGCTTTGCATGAAACCTATCAACACGCTGCGTAAGCACAGGTTTCTTGAGATTGTGGGCACCTCAGGCGTTTTAACACACGTACGAAACTATTTCTCTGCCGGCATGCTCGCCGCAATGGCAGGAATTGTCTCGTTCCCGTTGCTAACGCGTTCCTTAACTGTTGCAGAATACGGCATTCTTGGGTTAATAACATCAAGCCTGACCTTGTTTGTGGCTTTTGGAAAGTTGGGTGTACAACATGCTGTTATCCGATACTACGCACAAATAAAAAATAAAAATACTGCTTTTAACATGAACGAAATGAGCAGCACAATCGTTCTGCTTTTCCTCACACTTGCCACCGTCACAACCGGTCTGTGGATTTTTACCGGATACACTCTGCTGCCACGGATTTCCAACTTTGAAAACATCTCACAACTGGCCGTTGTGGCATCGGGGATAGTTTTCCTGAGATTACTGGGCAGTGGCATTTTAAACTACATGCGCGCACAGCAGCGCAGCGCTGTAGTTGGAACAACGCTTATTCTGAGCCGATATCTTTATCTTTTCATGATTATTGGTGTCATGTTTCTGCACGAACTTAGCGTTGTTGTTGTATTGGTTTCGATGCTGATCGCCGAGATAATTAGTGTTGGGTTTGCGGCCAGAAAGTACTGGCCGGATTTTCATTTTAAGCCGCGTGATATTACCGCAACGCTCGGTAAGGCCATGTTGCTGTATGGCATGCCGCTAATGATATTGGAATCACTTGGCCTGGTTATGCGCTTGAGCGATCGTTATATTATCCAGGCGATGTTAGGTGAGAATGCTTTGGGTATGTATTCGGCATCCTACAATCTAACAGCGTATCTCGATCTCATTATACTGGCTGCGATGGTGCAGGCATTGAAGCCTTACTACATGCAATTGTGGGAGACAGACGGGGCGGTTAAGACCAGAGCATTTTTAGCAGATGGTATACACTCATATCTCGTGGTTGGTGTTCCGCTAATCACCATATTTTCTTTGGTCAGTCCACACCTGCTTAATTTTCTGGCCAGTGACAAGTATGCGCCTGGAACTATTATTATTCCGTTTGTTGCGTTCAGCTTTCTGCTTGAGGGGGCTATGCATTTTCTGGCTGCCGGGCTTTACATTAAAAAGAACACGAAAACGCTGATGCTTTGGGGGGGGCTTGCGACCCTATTGAATCTGGGATTAAATTTAGTTGCCATTCCCGTGTTTGGCATCCTTGGTGCGGCAGTGGTTACCGTCATCTCTTATTTTGTATTTGTGCTCGGTGTCAGTTTTAAGTCATTCACATTCTTGTCGTTTAATATTAGCGTTCGAATTCCTTTGCTTGTAACAGTGTTGAGTCTGATTGTGTACGTGCTGTTGTTCAAACTCAATGTCGGCAGCGATTTTATTAATTTGGTTGTAAAAGGGCTGACAAGTAGCCTATTGCTGGTGATTGTCGTGTTGCTGGTCGATGCCAAAATTCGCACAATGGCATTTGCGCGTTTGCGACCACCCGAAGCAGGTACAGTAAAATGATCTGGTTATTCTGGATTGCCGTGCTGTTCTGTATTTATACCTATGCATTGTTCCCGCTGTGGTTGGCCATACGGGCTCATTCCGTGCCGAAACAAATACGCAGGCCACTTGACGAGTATCCTGCCGTCAGTGTGATTATCGCGGTGCATAACGAAGAAGCTAATATTCCCGCAAAGCTTGCAAGTTTAAACGCGCTCGATTACCCCAGCCACAAGCTTGAGATTGTTTTTGTATCAGATGGCTCTACCGATCAAACGGTTGCTTTGTTAACAGATGCAAAACGAACCATGGATTCACTACAATTCACTCACTATGCTCCCGCCGCTGGTAAACCAACTGCGATTAATAAGGGTGTGGAAATGGCGACAGGGCAGGTATTGGTTTTTATGGATGCCAGGCAAAGTGTCTCGGTAAACGCGCTTAAAGCACTAACTGAGCGACTCATGGCAACCGATGATGGTACCGATATTGGTGCCGAAATTGGTGCCGAAATTGGTGCAGTAAGTGGAGAATTGACGCTAGCGGATGACGAAGGTGTTGAGTCGGCTTATGTCGGGATGTATTGGCGATACGAGAAATGGATCAGGCTGAACGAAAGTAAGTTGTTTTCTACCACTGGAGCAACGGGTGCGCTATACGCGATACGTAAAAGTGACTTTCAACCGCATCGGGCTGATGTGTTGCTGGATGATTTTGATACGCCTATTTCTCTCCTCGCTCAGGGTAAGCGCACCGTATTCGAACCTGAAGCGCGAGTTTATGACAAGGCAGAGGCCAGTGTCAGCGGAGAGTTTCGGCGTAAGAGCAGAACGCTGGCAGGAAACTTTCAATCTTTTGCAAGGCATCGCTGGTTGTTCAGTCCAACAAAAAATCCGGTGTTTTTGCAGTTTTTATCTCATAAAGTCTTTCGTTTAATGGTCCCCTACGCTATGTTGGTGGCGCTGATCGCATCGATGTTAGGCACTGGTTGGTTTTTGAAGCTTATGTTTGTTCTTCAAATTGTTTTTTATGCAATTGGTTTTGCCAACATGGCAGGCGTAAAGGCACTGGACAACAAGATATTCAATTTTATTAAAGTGTTTTTACAGCTCAATGTGGCTGCTGTAGTGGGTGGTATTCGATACTTTAACGGTACCGCTAGTGTTCGTTGGAAACAATCGTGAGCGTTGTTTTGATGTATCACAGCCTGTTCGACGGAGACGATACCGATAGAATTGATGCTGAAGATTTACCGTACGCGGTTTCAACAGAGAATTTTGTAGCGCAGCTTGATCGATTGAAGAACAGGCGAGTAGGGTTGATAACCGATGAGATCAGTGTCATGCCCGACATTGTGATTACATTTGACGATGGTCATGTGAGTAATTTTGACATCGCCATGCCATTGCTTACCGAAAGGGGGCTAAAAGCGTATATTTTTGTGACCAGTGACTTTGTAAATCAACGAGAGCATTTTTGCTCATCGGAACAGTTGTTTAAAATGTCTGAAAACGGTTTGCAGATTGGCTCTCATGGTACAACTCACCGCTTTTTTGACGATTTATCTGATCAAGAGGCAGAACGTGAACTGCGTCAAAGTATGCAACAACTGTCTGATCAAAGTGGCCAACCGATAGAATCAATCTCGTATCCTGGTGGTCGATATAGCCAACGTACGCTCGAGATTTCACGAAAAACAGGATATCGACAGCTATTCGGGTCTACAATTGGCGTACTCAAACAAAGCGATATGAGTGCCAAGTCTCCACTAAAACGAGTGGCTATAAGGAGAAGTACAAGCATTGAAGAGTTTGATCAAATTATCAATGCTAACGCTACATACTATGCAATCGAACAAGGAAAACAAAAAGCCAAGACGCTGGTAAAGCGTACTTTGGGAAATCGTCTTTATCATGGCCTCTACAAATCCCTTTCAGCACGTTGACAGTGATGCCCTTGACGGCATCAATGATTCGATTGCTGATGTAGGCATTCGTGGACGACGTGCGCGCCGCAGTGCCAGTAATCGGTCGAAGAGTAAACAACGCAAAGCCTTGGTGCGGGCTTCCATGGACTATGGGTTTCCTGCATGGGAAGGTTTACGTCCGGTCATACTGTTTCTGCTAGGGCCAGCTTTGCTTGCGATTGGTGTGACTCTGACAGGCCCATGGCCGATATGGATGTTGTATGGCCCTGCGGCTTTGATGGGGCTTTATGTCTTCGCATCGTCATTTAAAACGGTCGAATTGGTACTCGCCTGTTTCCTGTTGTATGTGCCATATTCAACAACCTACGTCATTCCAGTTGCACCTGGTGTGAATGGCACCAATATGCTTGTTCTGCTGGGCTTATTCGCCTCAGTGATGGCGAAGGTGAGTGGGCGATTGAGTTGGCTTAACTGGCCTCCCGGAACAACTATTGTCTTTGCATTCGGTTTTCTCAGTGCAATCTCCGGTTTCACCATCATGCGCGAACCGGGTGGCTTTGAATACCTGTTTTATAGTGAGTTGTTGAGTTACAAGGCGTGGCTTGACCAGTTTGTCATGTATTTCATTGCGCTGAGCTGCATTCGTAATATCGAGACTGCAAAACGAGTCGTTGTTTACATGTGCATTGGTTCAATTGTATTAGCGATCTATGCTATCCCCGAAATGTTAGACAAGATGGGTGGCTCCACTATCGATAAAAGTCGTGTTGGTGGTCCACACCAGCAACCAAACATGTTTGGTGGTTTCCTGGCATATACCACCTTGCCCATACTCGCTATTTTTATCACTTATATTAAAGATATTCGTGCGTGGCTTTTAACGCCTTATTTTCTCCTGGCAGCAAAAGTGCTGCTCACCACATTCTCACGAGGTGCGTATGTTGCCATGGCTTTGGGCGGTATTTTAGCGGCGTATTTTAAAGGCAAGGGTTTCCTGATATTTTTTGGAACCCTTGGACTGTGCTTGCTATTGGTGTTCCCGAGTCTGATTCCTGGCGCCATCACAGATCGCCTTTTTCCAGATGATGACGGCGTGCAGAGTTCTCAACCCGAGAAGTTGGACAAGAGTTCTGAGCATCGATTAATTCTGTGGCGTGCAGGCGGCAAGATGATTCTGGAAAGTCCAATTATTGGAAAAGGATTTAAAGGATTTCCGAAACTCAAAGGTGAATACACTGAGCGTGATATATGGGAGAGTGATCCGCACAATACTTATATATACATAGCTGCGCAGATGGGATTGCCAGCTTTAATGCTGTTTCTAATGATCCTTGGCTATTCGTTTCATCTGGGCAGATCCCTGTCACGTAATAAAGAGGATATGTTCATACGGGCAATTGGTATAGGCGGGGCGGCGGCTACCGTGTGTTACGCGGCTATTTGCCTGTTTGGCTCACGCGCAGTTAACCTGGAGTTCACCTCTAACTTTTGGGCCTATTTGGTGTGTATGCAAGTAATTGATATGCATTTGCGTCAAAAATCACTGGACGCCAAGCCTAAAAAAAGACGCACCAACGCTTATGAGGTTCGTAATGAAAACGAGCCAATTCCGAACCAAGACGCTATTGAAGTAAGCGAAGCCGAATCAATCACTGACGAGACCGAGACGCGCTACCTGCCTTCTCCCACCGGCCAGCGCAAGCGCAAACGCTCTGATCTATCCATGGCAAAAGCACGTGAAAAGCGTCGACGGCTTAAGCACCACAGATCGTAATACCGTTCGTAATGTTGTAATACTGTTCGTAATATAGTGTGCCGAATTTCGTTCGTTTGTTCACATTACGGCCGTCGAATTTCCACATTTGTCCGAACCGAAACAGATCTCGCAGGTCTACAATCTACGTATAAACCAACAGTATGGGGCCAGTTTAGCGTCAGGAACCCGCCGCGTATGGTTATACTGGTGTGAACTGTAAACAATCGCTCAAGCGGGGGTGGTTTTGGCCGCATATTTAAATAGCGAGACGTATCCCATACTAATACGGAAGGGTACGAATATTGCGGGTTGCATAACTGCACTGAATCACATTGCAAGACCCTGTTTGCACAGTAAAATGACAACTGGCAACATTGCATTGAGATTGGTGGATATCGCTGGATGAGTGAAGAAGAACATAATAACGACAATGATGGTGGGTTGGTCGTTGAAAGGGTAAAGCCGCAACTGGCAAAACCGCCATTGTTTAAAGTTGTACTGATCAATGACGACTACACACCGATGGAGTTTGTTGTTGAAGTGTTACAGCTGTTTTTTAACCTGGACGGAGAACAGGCGCACGCGATCATGCTGCATGTTCATCAAAAGGGTAAGGGTGTTTGTGGTGTTTTTACTCGTGAGATTGCTGAAACCAAAGTGGCTTTAGTGAATCAATACTCTCGAGAAGGAAAGCATCCGCTGATGTGCGACATGGAAGAGGCGTGAAGTAGAAGCGTAAACGGGGCAGATCCAAAGTGGCTGCCACAATTATTTGGACTAACTTCGGTTAACGATAACAATGTTAAGCAAAGAGCTGGAATTTACTTTAAACAATGCGTTCAAGGAAGCACGCGCCAGACGGTTTGAGTTCATGACGGTCGAGCATTTATTGCTCGCTCTAATCGACAACCCAACTGCTGCGCAAGTGCTAAGAGCGTGCGGTGGCGATCTGGATACACTTCGAGACGAGCTCGATACCTTTGTCGAGGAAAATACGCCTTTGCTCGATGAAAACGATACTCGCGAAACTCAGCCAACGCTTGGTTTTCAACGCGTCTTGCAACGTGCCGTATTTCATGTACAAAGTTCAGGTAAAAAAGAAGTTACCGGTGCCAACGTATTGGTCGCGATTTTCGGCGAACAGGATTCGCAAACAGTTTATCTGTTGAATAAACAGAACATTACACGGCTTGATGTTGTTAATTATATCTCTCACGGAATTGCCAAGAATTCTCAAGACGAACCCGAAGAGTCAGAAGAAGGCGCGACTGAGTTTGGTGGTGAAGACGGTGAATCGGACGCTAAACCGCTCGACAAATACGCTACTAACCTTAACGTCAAAGCCCAGGCTGGCGAAATCGACCCATTGATTGGTCGTGAATTCGAAATCGAGCGTGCTTCTCAGGTACTGTGCAGGCGTCGAAAAAATAACCCATTGCTGGTGGGTGAAGCTGGTGTTGGTAAAACAGCTATTGCAGAAGGTCTTGCCAAGAAAATTGTTGATGACGAAGTACCTGATGTGCTCTCAGACAGCGTTATCTATTCTCTCGACCTGGGTGCCCTGGTTGCTGGTACCAAGTACCGTGGCGACTTTGAAAAGCGATTAAAAAGTATCCTGACTCAGCTTAAAAAAGAACCTGGTGCAGTGCTGTTTATTGATGAAATCCACACCATTATTGGTGCGGGAGCGGCTTCAGGTGGTGTCATGGATGCCTCAAACCTGATTAAACCCATGTTGGCGTCCGGTGAATTGAAATGCATTGGTTCAACCACATATCAGGAATACCGCGGCATCTTTGAAAAAGACCGAGCCTTATCGCGACGTTTTCAAAAAATTGATGTCGTTGAACCCACAGTTGAACAAACCTTTGAAATCCTCAAGGGCCTTAAAACTCGATACGAAGAGTTTCACGAAGTAAAATATTCACAGAACGCGTTGAAAACAGCAGCTGAACTATCTGGCCGCTACATCAATGATCGTTTTCTACCAGACAAAGCCATCGATGTTATTGACGAAGCCGGGGCAAACCATCGGGTTAAAGGCCCAACGGCGAAAGGCAAAAAATCGATTACTGTTAAAGACATTGAAGCCATCATTGCCAAGATTGCGCGCATTCCTGAAAAGAGTGTGTCGGCTACAGATATGGACAAGCTTAAAACACTATCGCGAGATTTACGTATGTTGGTGTTCGGTCAGGACGATGCCATAGATGCACTTTCAGCGGCCATTAAAATGTCTCGATCGGGTCTTGGCGCACAAGACAAGCCCATTGGTAGTTTCATGTTTGCAGGTCCAACTGGTGTTGGTAAAACTGAAGTAACCAAGCAATTGGCCAAGGTCATGGGCGTTGAGTTAGTGCGCTTTGATATGTCTGAATATATGGAGCGACACACCGTATCAAGATTGATTGGTGCGCCTCCTGGTTACGTTGGTTTTGATCAGGGTGGGTTGTTAACCGATGCGGTTGTTCAGAACCCTCATTGTGTTGTGTTGCTCGATGAAATCGAAAAAGCCCATCCTGATGTGTTCAACCTTTTACTGCAGGTTATGGATCATGGCACCTTGACAGACAACAATGGCCGTAAAGCAGATTTCCGCAACATTATTCTGATCATGACAACCAACGCAGGGGCTGAATCCATATCACGCTCAACAATGGGCTTTACCGTACAAGATCACACTACCGATGGTTCGGAGGCAGTGAACAAAATGTTCTCGCCCGAATTCAGAAACCGACTTGACTCCATTATTCAATTCAAGCCGTTGAACAAGGATATTATCCTCAATGTGGTAGACAAGTTTATTATCGAGCTTGAAGCACAGTTGGAAGATAAGAATGTTTCTATCGACTTTAACTACGAAGCGAAAACCTGGCTTGCTGAACATGGCTTTGATGCAGCAATGGGAGCCAGACCAATGGCTCGCATTATCACTGAAAACATCAAAAAACCATTGGCCGATGAAATATTGTTCGGCGCGTTGAGCAAAGGCGGCAAAGTTCGGGTGATACTCGATGACAAAGGAAATATTGCTTTTGAGTTTGAGAGTCGAGAGAACAAGGAAGCAACTGTATAGTCGGTTTACGCTCGGTGATTGTACATAATACCTTGCACTAAGCAGTTCGAAGCATCGTCCGATACCAAAAGCCAATCAACACAATGCTGGTTGGCTTTTTTTGTGTCTGAGTGAAACAGTTGGTAGACTGTTTGACAGATGGTTAAATTAGCAAGGGACAACGTTGTCCTGGCACAGCAACATACAATAGATTGCAGACTGCCCGGCTTTGTTTGGAGATGGATGCGGGCGTACGAAGAAGCAGGGAACAACGCCACACCCAAGTGACTTAGATGAGGTGAGCCTTAGTGAGCCCTTAATGGGCTTAAATTAGCCTTACAACCGGGTATTGGAATGCTACCGGCTTCTGTACGTAATACGACCTTTAGATAAATCGTAGGGAGTCATTTGCACGGTAACTTTGTCACCAGTGAGAATGCGGATATAGTGTTTACGCATTTTTCCAGAAATATGGGCGATGACGACATGCCCATTCTCGAGTTCCACACGGAACATGGTGTTTGGCAGGGTGTCAACGACAGTCCCTTCCATTTCAATTGGTTCTTCTTTAGCCATTAAATCTCGGTTAAGCCTTTGGTTAATCTGTTCTATTATCGCACATCGCTCGACGTGGGAAGTACTTATCAACCGACTAATCTTAGAAATACTGCAATAACGAGCATAATTTAGCGCCAGAATAGCGAAATTCAAGGCAATAAGCCTGCCGATTTGTGCATCAATATTATAATTAAAAAGATTGTGCTCAGCGATTGTGAGCACCATAATAATAGCTGCGCAGAATTGGGCGAAAATACAGGTTATGCAAGATACGATGGTCCTCCGGCCCAAAACGACAGGTCGGTTCAACTCGCTGATGGAACTCTATGAGCAAAACTATATGCTCATACGATTATTAGCGCCTGGACTACGGCAGTATCAGCAAAAAACCTATTTGTCTCAACCCACTAAATTGCTTCCGCTGGAGCTCAGTGCGATTGAGCACAACCGATTTACTACCACTTTTAAGCTAACCTATCTGTTCTCATCGACTTCGCGACACGATCGGGAACCGGATCTAACCATTCGCTTGTATCACGATGCCAGAACCTGTGAGGTAATGAGCGGGCTTATTCCGGCTGGCCGTACAGAATCTCGACGCACCCGAGACCTGGACGACGGCTATCGGCTTAATCGATTTTTAAATAAATGGGTCAGCTATTGCCTGAGGCAAGGTCATGGCTTCGCAACACCTGAGAGACAAAAAGCAGAGCGCCAACGTACCGCACGATTGACGGCTCTGCCTTAACAATATTGCTTCAATAAATTATTGTTTGCAAGCTTTCAAGTATGTAGCGTTAACTACTCAACGCAGTGTAGATCGTAGCTTCGCTGATAACGTGCCATTGCCACGACAGTATTATCCATATCCACGGCCTTTAACGGTGAGCGCAGGCGTCTCTCCAGAGATAGAACACGTTTATTTAAGTCCTGACACTGTTGACGTTTTTTATTCGCAGCAACCGAATTTGTGTTTACTTCCACTGCTTGGCTCGGTTGAGCTGCTGCGGCAGTTTCTATAGACGGCGTGTTGCTGCGTTTTATACCGATGTCTGGTGCGTAAGTTAGTTTTTGTCTCTCCACTTCGGGCGCAGGTTGCGCCATTATTTCAGTGGTATTGCTTGTGGGCTCTAGCGTATCGAGACCGTGCTCAGAGGTAGCAAGAATAGAGGGCTTCTGATCAGTTTCAGAAGTCGCAAGAGTTGAAGGTTGTTGATCTAGCTCAGGAAGGTCCGCTTTTCCAGCATTGTTATGTGCAGCATTTACTGCCTTATAGTCCGTTCCCGCTGGCGGCGGATTTGGCGAGAAAGTGATGGAGCCATCTGGCTCGATCCACCGGTACAGCTTCTCGGCTAACACGGATTGGCCAGCGAGCGGTAATAGTGTAAGTAGCAATATAATGCAATATACGAGTCTATTCATTGTTGTGCCGTTTTGCGATAGAGTCCACGAATCCAGAATGCAAGCTCAGTGCCGATGCCATCCATAGTGTCTTTAGTAAGTGTAGCTGCCGGTGGTGCAATTGGCGCATCAATGCGATACGGCATTTCTTTAGCGCTCGCCCCAGCTGCACGATTTCCGTGGCCGACCCTTTCGGCCAATATATTGGGGTGCTTTATTGCTGGTACGTTAGGTACCTGGCTTATGACAAAAGTGTCAGTGTCTGCTAATGCACAGCTGTTTCTGATCACGGGTGTGTTGGGTGGTTTCACCACATTTTCTGCTTTTTCACTGGATACATTACGCCTGGCCGAATCCGGGCAATGGACGTTGGCATCAGTCAATGTGTTAGCTAATTTGGTGGGCAGCCTAATGGCTGTGTTGGCTGGTTGGTGGCTCGCCAAGGTATTTCTGATCTAATCAAATGCCGCAATACGGATTTCGACTGCCAGTTCGGCTATTCTAGTGCACTTCAGTAATCAACCTTTTTTACAGAATTAGCATGCTTGACCAAAAACTTGTGCGCAATGACCTGGCATTTGTTGCTCAAAAGCAGCAAGTGCGAAACATGGAAATCGACCAGCAACAATTCTCATTGTTGGAGGAACAGCGGAAGCAGACGCAACAACGATGCGAAGAATTACAGGCAAAGCGTAACTCGTCGTCAAAAGCGATTGGTCAGGCGAAGGCCAAAGGTGAAGATGCACAACCGATTCTGGACGAAGTTGCCAAGCTTGGTGATTCTTTAAAAGCGGCGGAGGCTGAATTGGCCGATGTGCAGGCTAAATTATCTGAATTGTTACTAGGTATGCCCAATATTGTTGATGATAGCGTACCGGGCGGTAACAGCGAAGATGACAATGTAGAGGTTCGCACGCACGGCACGGTGCGTCAGTTTAACTACGAACCTCTTGATCATGTTGATATTGGCGCCCGTAACGAGTGTTTGGATTTTGAAACAGCGTCTAAACTGACTGGTTCTCGCTTTGCCGTTTTACGTGGTGAGATGGCGCTTTTGCACCGCGCATTAGCCCAGTTTATGCTCGATGTGCATACGCGTGAACATGGTTATACCGAGATTAATGTGCCGATGGTAGTGAACAAAGATTCGCTGCATGGCACTGGTCAGCTGCCTAAGTTTGAAGAAGACTTATTTAAGCTTGTAGTCGAGAACGACTACTATTTAATCCCTACATCCGAAGTGCCTGTAACCAATACGGTGCGCGACAGCATACTGGAAGCTGAACAATTGCCAATCAAATACACGTGTCACAGCATGTGTTTCCGGTCTGAGGCGGGTTCATACGGTCGTGATACGCGTGGGTTGATTCGTCAGCATCAGTTTGAAAAAGTTGAAATGGTGCAGATCGTCAAGCCTGAAGATTCGTACCTGGCGCTCGAGGAAATGACCTCTCATGCCGAGACGATATTAAAGAAATTGGATATCCCTTATCGTGTTGTCATTCTGTGTGGTGGTGATATCGGCTTCTCCGCTGCAAAAACTTATGACATTGAGGTGTGGTTACCAGCGCAAAATACCTATCGAGAAATTTCATCGTGCAGTAACTGTACAGACTTTCAAGCGAGACGAATGCAAGCTCGGTATCGTAATCCGGAGACTCGTAAACCCGAATTAGTGCACACATTAAACGGATCGGGTTTAGCGGTAGGGCGCACACTGGTTGCCGTGCTGGAGAATTACCAGCAAGCAGATGGCTCTGTATTGATACCAGACGTGTTGCAGCCCTATATGCATGGGCAAACGGCTATTCTCCAGCCCTAGTGGTCCATCCACTTGATACATTCGGGTTCAGAGCCGTAGAGCCACTTCAG
>CAYTJF010000032.1:0-34572 GCA_964437945.1 uncultured Granulosicoccaceae bacterium | reverse complement strand
CACGAACACAGACAGACTCGCTGAATCCTAATTTATCTGGTGGACGGACTACTAGAAGCCCTAAGTAGATCGCCGTTCGCGAGACTATTGCAACGCATTTTGAATGGCCTGATAAGCAGGCTTTGGTTGATAGTTTTTGTCAAACATCAGTGGTTGAAAAATTTCTCTGAACGAATATTGGTCTGTAAACCCCCAGGTTTGAATGGCTTTGCAACGCGGTTGATCCAGACATGCTTCTACAATGGATTGATAAACTTGCGCTTGAACGGCCAAACTATCTCCAGAGTTTAGTGCTACATCCAACTCAGTGATGTAAATATCAAGCCCACGATCAGCCACCTTTTGAAAATTCTCTCTTACTTCGTTGAACTGATCAAAGCTTGAAAATACATGCAGTTGAAAACCGACCCCATCAATGGGGACATCACGTTCTATAAGATTGTCGAGCAGGTTGAACAGTGTATCTGCTTTAGGGCCGTTGAATGCTATATCAAAATCGTTGAGCAACAGTGTGGCCTCTGGTGCGATCGATCGCGCTTGTTTAAAAGCGATATCCAGGTAGCTTTCCCCCATTGCCTGATACCAGATGGAATCTCTGAATCCGCCATTGTCGCCGATGGCCTCGTTAACGACATCCCAAATGGCAACGTCATTTTTATATCGACTCATTAAACGATCAATGTGTTCACGCATGTGACCCTGTAACGTGGCTGCATCGACATTGAGAACCCAATCAGGAAGCTGTCGATGCCATATCACGGGATGTCCGTGCACGCTCATATTGTTGCTTTGTGCAAAGGTGATTAAGTTGTCTATGTCAGCAAATTCATACCGGCCGGGCAGTGGATTTACAGCGTCCATTTTCATGGAGTTCTCGGGGGTAACCAAGTTAAATTCACTGGCAGCAGTTGCGGCATATATTCCACCATCCGGGCGATGGTAGTAGAAAGGCAATGAGGCATAGCCAATCTGGATGTTCCTGGCGACAGCCAAATCGCGTAGGCGTTGGCCCGTTCGATTGAATTCGGATTCAGCCAGTACATTCAGACTGACTGTGTTAATGCTGGTCAGGCTACTGTCTACAGAATCGCGGGCAAGCACTTGAATGTCTAGAGCACCAGCGGTAGTCGGCACAAATCGTAGTACAAAAATTTCCTCATAACGTGGATGCTGAATAAAACTGGCTTGGTTTAGTTGCGATGCAAGCTCCAGGACCGGAACGGTGCCATTTAGATCGATACCTTTTAATTCCAGAACAACAGCATCGTTCTGCCTGACTGTGTGCGGTACAAATTCATCAAGCATTGGTGCAACGTTCGGGATGGTTGACACGTCGTCGGGCAATCGGACTCTGATACGAATAGTGCGCTTGGTTCGGTACTGATTGTTTTGACTATCCAGTGCAACAACGGAGAACTCATTAACGCCAACATCCATTTGCAGTGGTTGCCACCGAAATGTTTTAGTGCCATCAAAGTTGTCGTCAAAGCTTGCTCCGAGCGGTAGTTTTTCTGGAAACATGCCTGGAAGATCGCCATCGGCATCGATAGGTTTGTAAAGAATTTCAAGCTGCTCACCGGCAACAGCTTCTACGTCGTTAAGATTCTCAAAATCGGGCGCGGCATTGGTAGCAGGGTCAACGTCGTCTGGTACGGTGACAACGGCAGGTAAAGGTCCGGCTTCGAAATCGGCATCAGTTAATGCAACCTGTAACGCCTCGGGTATTCGCAACCCGGGGTCGCGTACTAATTGCAGGTCAGTCTCCGTATTGGCGTTAGACGCCTCTGGAACAGGCTCATCGTCCTGTGATGGTGGTTCGGTCAGAGGTGGGTTAGGCAGTGGCTCCAGCTCGACGGGTGTGCCGCTCATTGTTGTGTCAGTTGTTGAGCTTCCTGTGGAGTTGTCCGTGGTGCTACCTACAGTATTGCCTGTAGTGCTATTCGCAGAGTTGTTAGCTGTTGAGCCGCTGTCACCGGCTTGTGCAGAGTCGTCGCTGCTGCTGCAAGCAGCGAGTGTGGTCAATGTCACGGCGCACACCATCGCAAACGTGGGCCGGCTAACGTTGGCTGAAATCAGTGCTTTTATCCAATATTTCATAGTTACCTTTTCATCTACACCAGGTGTGCTTTCACAGTCAGCCTGGTTCATAGCTCTGCGTATTTATGGTTTATCCGACCAGCTACTGGCATAACCCAGCATAATTGGACAATCAAATTGGCTCGCAGTTTATTACGTTAGCAATCTACTTGGATAAACAATCGTAGCTCAATCCGGGTGGCACTTGGAGAGGTGATAGGTAGAATTACGTAGCAGTGCTCATCCAATTCGTTACGGTGCGGAGTTGAATTGCAGGTGTCGCGTTGCATGAATGTCTTTTATACTTTTGGCCGCAAAAGCGGGTGAACCGCCTGGGCTTGTGATCGCAAACAAAGGAAGCACAACTGGCGGTCAGTGCAACTCGCTATCCACCCGAAGGAATTCGTGGTGTTAGTGGTACGCAACGCGGCAATCAATTTCGGTGAGTATAAAGACTGCTTTGAAAATGTGCGCAATGAGACCTGTGTCATTGTGCAGATTGAAACCACGTGACTAACCCCCAAAGCACCCATCCGCGCTAGCACATTGCGATCTGGCCCATGTTTCATTGTCACAAATTTTAAAAAAGTCCGTCATAGCACGGGGTTTTGTGTCGCATCGAAGCTTCGCCCTAATCAATATTGTTGGTAGACTAATGGCCTTGGAGAAAAATCTGGGCACGGTCGTTTTTGCTGGCGCCCGGGATAATTGACGAGATCAAACGAGATCATTTGCATTTCGCGGTGCACAGACGCCCGCAAAGAAAGCTGTCCGGGATACTGAAGAGGTTCCGGTCCACACCCTTTAGGAGAACTCTTAGTATGAAAAAATTAGTCCTAACATCTGCAGTTGCGCTGAGCTTGAGTGGCGTTGCAGGTTCGGCTATGGCCGAAGACATCAAAATTGGTGTTTTTCTTGGTTTAACAGGTCCAATCGAATCATTGGTTGCCAACATGGCGCCGGCGGCTGAGCAAGCCATTGCTGAAGTAAGTGAGTCAGGCAAGCTGCTTGAGGGCATTAAAGTTGAAGCTGTTCGCGCGGATACCACCTGTGTTGATACAGCAGCAGCAACTGCTGCGATTGAACGACTGATCACATCAGACAAGGTAGCCGGTGTTGTTGGCGGTGATTGCTCTGGTGCAACGACTGCGGCACTGACCAACGTTGCTCTGCCAAATGGTATGGTTATGGTTTCACCTTCTGCTACGTCTCCTGCACTATCGACAATTAAAGACGACGGTTTGTTTTTCCGAACTGCTCCATCTGATGCACGTCAGGGTGTAGTAATGTCTGACATCATCATGGAAAAAGACATCAAAGAACTCGCTATCACTTACACCAACAATGATTATGGTAAAGGGCTTGCTGATGCATTTCAGAGTGCTTTCGAAGAGGCGGGCGGTACAGTGACTATTTCTGCAGCCCACGAAGATGGTAAGGCAGATTACGCGGCTGAAGTTGGTGCGTTGGCATCGGCTGGTGGTGAAGTGCTGGTTGTAGCTGGTTACCTCGATCAAGGTGGTCAAGGTATTATCCAGGCTTCATTGGATACTGGTGCATTCGACACTTTCGTGTTGCCTGATGGCATGGTTGGTGACGCACTGCCAGAAGCTATAGGTGAAGACTTGAACGGCTCTTTTGGTCAAGCTCCTGGTACAGACGGTGTAGGTGCAGGTGCGTTGGTTGAATTGGCAGGAGATGCCTATGATGCAACTTCTCCATTTGCTCCTGAAAGCTATGATGCAGCTGCTCTGATCATGCTGGCCATGCAGGCTGCAGGTTCAACTGACCCTAACAAATACAAAGATAAGGTCATGGACGTAGCGAACGCGCCAGGTGAAGAAATATTGCCAGGTGAGTTGGCTAAAGCGCTTGAAATTTTAGCCGATGGTGGTGAAATCAACTACGTTGGTGCGTCTAACGTTGAATTGATTGGTGCTGGCGAAAGTGCTGGTAACTATCGCCAAATCGAAATCAAAGACGGTGCTTTGTCTACGGTTGGTTATCGCTAATCGTTTTGTAGATGTAAGTATTTAGTATTGTTCGTGTAAAGTCGGGCGGCTCATTCGTGAGCCGCCTTTTTTATATATAACCTGGTGCAATCGTTTCCTTAAGCGCATTAGGTATTGTTCCATTGTTACAAAGCCATGATCAAAGTTGAGAATTTAACCAAGAAGTTTGGTGGCTTCACCGCCGTCAATCAGGCGTCACTGGATATTGCCGAAGGCTCCATCACCGGTTTGATTGGTCCCAATGGCGCTGGTAAAACCACTCTGTTTAATGTGATTGCCGGTGTTTACACTCCCAGTAATGGCCAGGTATTTCTGGATGGAGAGGACATTACCGGCCTACCTCCGCATGAACTGTTTCATAAAGGCATGCTGCGAACCTTTCAGGTTGCTCACGAGTTTTCTTCGCTCACCGTGCGCGAAAATTTGATGATGGTTCCTGGTGCTCAAGCCGGTGAGTCGTTAAAAGATGTCTGGTTCAACCAGAAAAAAGTACGCGAGCAGGAACTTGATGTGTTGGCTAAAGCCAATGAAGTTATTGAGTTTCTCGAAATTCCGCAAGTGGCCGACGAGCTGGCCGGAAATTTATCTGGCGGACAAAAGAAGTTGCTCGAACTAGGCCGCACCATGATGGTTGATGCCAAAGTGGTTTTTCTCGATGAAGTGGGTGCCGGTGTCAACCGAACCCTGTTGAATACGATTGGCGATGCCATACTGCGCCTGAACAAAGAGCGTGGGTATACTTTCTGTGTTATCGAACACGATATGGACTTTATCGACAAGCTTTGCGACCCGGTTATTGTTATGGCAGAAGGGGCTGTACTGGCAGAAGGCACGCTTGCTGAGATAAAAGCTAACGAGCAGGTTATTGAGGCGTATCTAGGTACCGGGTTAAAGAACAAGGCTGCGTCATGAGTTATCTGATCGGTGAGAACATGACCGGTGGCTATGGCGGTGCTGATATTCTGCACGATTGCACTATCGCTGCCGAACAAGGCGAGATAGCCGTCATTGTCGGACCCAATGGTGCTGGTAAATCAACCGCGATGAAAGCGGTTTTTGGCATGTTAGACATACACACTGGCCGCGTTATGCTTGATGGTGAAGACATCACCAAACTAACTCCGCAAGATCGCGTTGCCAAAGGCATGGCCTTTGTACCGCAAACCAGCAATGTGTTCCCATCCATGTCGGTTGAAGAGAATCTGGAGATGGGGGCGTTCCTGAGGCGTGATGATATCTTTGTCACCATGGATCAGGTTTACGAACTGTTCCCCATTCTTAAGGAAAAACGCAGACAAAACGCGGGTGAACTCTCAGGTGGCCAGCGTCAGCAAGTGGCGGTTGGTCGCGCACTAATGACACAACCAAAACTACTGATGCTCGATGAGCCAACTGCAGGTGTTTCACCGATCGTTATGGATGAGTTATTTGATCGTATTATTGAAGTAGCTCGAACGGGTATTTCTATCCTGATGGTTGAACAGAACGCGCGGCAGGCTTTGAATATTGCTGATAAAGGCTACGTGCTGGTACAAGGTAGCAATCGATTCACTGATACAGGTCAGGCATTAATGAACGATCCCGAAGTGCGTAAGAGTTTTCTGGGAGGCTGATGATGACTGACGTTCTCAATGCCTTAGCGCTATTTTCCAATTTTGTTCTGGTGCCAGCGATCGCTTACGGTAGCCAACTAGCGCTGGGTGCGTTGGGGGTTACGCTGGTGTTTGGCATATTGCGATTCTCGAATTTTGCCCACGGCGATACCATGGCCTTTGGCACCATGGTGACCATTTTAGTTACCTGGTGGTTTCAATCTTTGGGGCTTAGTTTGGGCCCGTTACCCACAGCTTTGCTGGCCCTGCCATTTGGTATTGCTGCATGCGCAGCGTTCGTGTTGGCCAGTGATCGAGCGGTCTATAAATTTTATCGAAAGAAAAAAGCCGACCCGGTTATCTACCTTATCGCCTCGGTTGGCATTATGTTTGTGACCAACGGTGTAGTGCGTTTCATCATTGGTCCTGATGATCAAAAATTTTCCGATGGCCAGCGATTTATTATTAAAGCTCGTGAGTTCAAAGAAATGACCGGCTTGTCCGAAGGCATATCGATAAAAGTGAGTCAGGGCCTGACCGTAGTTACCATGATTATTGTAGTTGCCGCACTGTTCTGGTTTCTGAATAAAACCAGAACAGGTAAATCAATGCGTGCCTATTCAGACAATGAAGATCTTGCATTGCTGTCTGGCATTAATCCAGACCGGGTGGTTATGGTTACCTGGATTCTCACAGCGGCACTTGCCACTATCGCAGGAACCTTATACGGATTAGACAAATCCTATAAGCCCTTTACTTACTTTCAGTTGCTACTGCCAATATTCGCTTCCGCCATTGTTGGTGGTTTGGGTAACCCTTTGGGGGCCATTGCCGGTGCTTTTGTTATTGCTTTCTCAGAAATTACCGTCACCTACGCTTATAAGAAATTTGCAGGTTACATCCTTCCCGAAGATTGGATTTCAGGTGGATTGCTGCAGCTGTTATCAACCGACTACAAATTTGCGGTGAGCTTTATCATCCTGTTGCTGGTGTTGCTATTCAGGCCTACCGGGATATTCAAGGGGACAGGCGTATGAACACGGCTGTGAAAAATGTTTTGCTGTTTGCGATTATGGCAGGGCTGATCGTATTCGTTGGCCAGTATCAAAGTTGGAATTTGGCGCTGTCGATTATGAATCTGTGCTTGATATCAGCGATTATGGCATTGGGTGTCAATATTCAATGGGGCTACGCCGGCCTGTTCAACGTTGGAGTCATGGGCTTTGCTGCTATGGGAGGACTGGCAGCTATGCTTATTTCTGTCTCACCAGTGCCAGAAGCCTGGGCTGCTGGTGGGGTTGGCGTCATTGTTGGCTTGTTCATTTTAATTGCCACCATACTGGCTGCTGTATTCAGTTTTAAAAAAATGTCCAAAAGCCCGTTACGGACGTTGCTTATAGTAGCCATAAGTATCGTTGGGTATTTTATTATGCGCTCCGTCGTGGACCCAGCTACTGGCGCAATCGAGAAAGTCAGTCCGGCATCAACAGGTTACCTGGGTGGATTAGGGTTACCCATCCTATTGGCCTGGCCTGTTGGTGGTTTATTTGCAGGTGCTGTGGCTTGGGTGGTTGGGAAAATTACGCTTGGGCTACGAACAGATTATCTTGCGATTGCCACCCTCGGTATATCCGAGATCATTGTTGCTGTTCTCAAACACGAAGACTGGATGACTCGTGGAGTCAAGAACGTTACTGGCTTACCAAGACCGGTTCCGTATGAAATTAATCTGCAGAAAAGTGAGTGGTTTTTATCATTAACTCAGAAATACGGTGCCGACCCGGTTACCTTTTCCAGTATATTCGTCAAGCTGTGTTACGCAGGTTTGTTCATTGTCGTGCTGCTCATCGTCATGTGGCTTTCAGAAAAAGCATTGCGTTCTCCGTGGGGACGAATGATGCGTGCCATTCGAGACAACGAGGTGTCTGCCAATGCCATGGGCAAAGATATCAAGGCTCGGCACTTACAAGTGTTTGTCCTTGGTTCAATCATCGTCGGTATCGCGGGTGCCATGCTGACAACACTTGACGGACAACTCACACCGGCGACCTATCAGCCTTTACGGTTTACGTTCCTTATCTGGGTAATGGTAATTGTTGGTGGTTCTGGCAATAACTGGGGAGCAGTACTGGGTGGTTTTGTTATCTGGTTTTTCTGGATAGAAGCTGAACCATTGGGACTGTGGCTTATGGACGTGGTTACCTCTGGTATGGATGCTGACAGCGCTCTGAGAGCCCATCTAATTGAATCGGCCGCTCACATGCGCCTGATGACAATGGGAATAATATTGTTGCTGACGCTGCGATTCAGTCCGCGTGGACTCATTCCCGAGAGAGTCGGCAGACACTGAGCTGGTGACGCCGCGGTGCCGGGCCGATAGCCACATCACACCTATTGTGCAGGTGTGGGTTTCAGGGCTACAGGGGCGCCCAGAGTCGGTGTAGTGGATGAATGGGGCATCCGGAGCCTTGTGTGTCACACTTGTGTGTCACAGGGGCCCCTAATCGCCCTGAATGTTACTGCCTGAGTGCGGATAGACGGCATCGGATACCGTTTTCCGATGCCTTTATCTCTGCAAAGTTGTTGATATTGCCGTGGTTAGTCCAATGGCATGCCAGCACGAGCGGCGAAGTAGAACGCTTCGGTTCTGTTGTGGACTCCCATTATCTTGAATATGGTCGCCAGATGCGCCTTGACTGTATTCTGAGAAATATTCATTTCGACAGAAATACCTTTGTTCGACGACCCTCGCGCGATGTGTTTCAGCACCTCTTTTTGTCGATCAGACAATGAAGATAATACTGAAAGATCTGAAGCCGATTTTTGATAGGGGTGGTTCAGATGAGTTTGCTTTACCAACTCTGGTGACAAATAAACCTTGCCTGCTGTTACAGCAGTAATGGCTTTTTGTAACTCGTTGTACGAAGACGTTTTGCTAACGTATCCTAACGCACCAAAATTAATAGCCTGATTGGCAAGATGAAAATCTCTTTCATCTGAAATGGTGATGATAGGAGTTTCCGCTGCTGCTTTTTTAATACCACGCAGCGAGTCGAGCCCGATAGCATCTTTGAGTTTTATGTCGAGGATGATGAGATCGAATGATTCTGTTTTAAGAATGTCGAGTGCAAAACTAAGTTCGTCAGCTTCTTTGCACTGACTTAGAATATTTGATTTCGTGAGAAGTAATTTTATGCCATCTCGAAAAAGGGTGTGATTTGCAACCAATAAAATTTTCATATTTCCGTGCCGCCATAGAGCTCCATAGAGGTTAACTATATAGTCAACAGAGGCATGCTGCCAAGTGTGTATACACACTATGTCATGGTTGGTAATGTATCGGTAATTCAGACATATTATGAATCATGATAGCGCTATGCATAGAGATAGCTCGCAAGGCGTTGTTTTTATACAAAAGTATGGTTCAATTGCTCATACTGATGTACGTTTGGTTCGGTAGTAATACCAATTGTAGGCGTATTTGAATTGCGTTATATTCCATCAGTTTGAAAAAGAAGCGGCGAATTCGTTGGCTCTTTTTTGCATCTCATCTGCAGATACTTTTTCAAACTGGTGTGCGAATGTCCATTCATATCCATGCCCATCAGTGGCTTTTGCATTTCGATCACCCCAAAACATATCTTGCGGTTCAGATGATGATGTCATTCCGGCATCAATCGCTTTTTTGTAAGCTTCATCTGCGTTGTCAACGTAAAGCATAAAGTTAACCGGTGATCGATTCTCAGGAGCTTCAGAGAAACCGGGCCACTCGCCACTCAGCATAAATTGTTGGCCACTGATTTTTAGTTCGGCATGCATCACCGAGCCATCAGGTCCCTCCATTATATTTTCCACCAACGCGCCAAGGGCTTTTTCGTATAGCGCAATAGCAGCTCTTGGATCAGCAATAGTTGCATAGGCAATTAACATGATTACGTTTTCCTGTTTGGTCAAGTAGAGATAAGGCTTCGGTATTCATACTCAACCATACAGCGACAGTGCTAAGCGAGGCAAGAATACAATACCTGCGGTTTTGGCAAAGACAGCATCTGCTATTGCGAATGGATGGGAACAACAACTTAAGCGAGTCTCAGGCTCCATTGTCAGCGGCCGTCGAACCGTCAAATCGCTGTCCCTGTGCTAGTCGGGCCGGCTGGTTATTTGCCCGTATCCATACGTGTTTGTCCGGTTGCGATGTTAGACTCTGAATAGTTTTCGCCCGGACCCAATGCATGCTAAACCCCAAGCCTGAATTTTCCCAATTCACTGAATCGACCGCACCTGTAATCCGTCTGGACAACGTGTGCAAGCAATACGGGTCGCTGGATGTGCTGACCGGGTTGAGCCTACAAGTCAACCGGGGTGAAGTTTATGGCTTTCTGGGGCGCAACGGTGCTGGTAAATCAACTGCTATCAGAATGATGATGGGCATTACCAAAATAAGTAGTGGCACAATACACTTATTCGGGCAATCCATTGGTCGTGATGTGATCGGGGCTCGTCAGCGTATTGGCTACGTTGCTCAGGAACAGCATTTCTATCCATGGATGACCCCAAAAAATCTGGCAAAGTTCGTCCGCGGTTTCTATCCAAAATGGGACCAGTTGCGTTACGAGAATTTGGCTGCACTTTTTGATTTACCAATGAATCGAAAAATCGGTAATTTCTCAGGTGGTATGATAGCCAAGCTAGCGTTAACCATGGCCCTGGCTACCCAGCCTGAGTGTTTGATACTGGATGAACCAACGGCTGGTATGGACCCGGTTGCCCGCCGTGAGTTTCTTGATCTTGTTAGTGAGGAGGCGCGACAAGTTGAGGCAACCATATTATTTTCCACACATCTGATTGACGATATTGAAGCTATAGCAGATCGTATCGGTATTGTTGAGTCGGGCAAGACAGTGTACGAGGGAGCATTGGCCCCTTTGTCTAACAGCATTGCCACTTATTCCATTGATGCAGCCCTGTACGAACCTGGGGACCTGCCTGGTGATTTTGTGCATGGAACTGCGCGCGTGTTACAGGACAACGCGCGGCACGGACGGCATCATTTAGTCTTGCAGTTTCCTGGTGGTGTACCTGTTTCACCTATGCTCGCCCACGGATGGCAGGAGAATGCCATGACGCTGGAAGATGTATTCATTGCGGTTGTCGCTACATCGGGTTGAATCAATGGCCTGGATAAATTTGCTGTTCAAAGATGTCAGAGAACACGCTCTGGCAATGATTGCGCTGGCGTTCGGTTTTGTTCTCGTTGTACTTGTAGCAATTATGCAACAACAACTTGGCGAGTTCAGCATGAGCGCGTTCGAAGTGGTCCGCTTCTCTCTGATCACGTTAGTGCCTCTTATCGCGTTTATTATCGGCAATCGACTCATAGTAAGAGAATACGTCGGTGGTACGCGCAAATTTGTAGAAGCACTGCCGACCAGGGACTTTACGCCGCTGTTGGTTAAGTATTTTTTCGGGCTTTTTTACTTGCTTGCATTGTGTGTGTTTGTGGTGTTTCTTGCGGCAGTCTCAGCAAATACAGCCGAGGATATTGATCAAAAATACGTTCTGTTGTTGCTGAGCAAAACAGTCACCATAGGATCCCTTATCTGGAGCGTGGTGTTTTTTATTAGCTTCACCGGTCGCATTCGCCTGATTATCTATGTGATTTTAGGTGTGGTGCTTATGTATTTTATTAACCAGCCGAGTTTCGATGCAAGCCGATTTGCACCGCTTGAATTAATTGATCGCCAATTGTTTGTATTTGAGCGAGAAATTTTCCCACAAAAAGATCTGATTGAAACCGGACTGATCGCATTTATGTTTGTACTGGCAGGATTTACGCTGGCTATCATTAATGAGGGCTCTGTTGCAGAGCAATTGGGCAAACCCGTTTCAGGTCGGGATATGGCGGCATTTGCATTGCTGGGGCTCGGTTGTACGGTTGTATTCGTCACACTGCAAAAAAGATGGGAAACTCAAGTGTACGAGCTATCCGGACAGTATGTATTGCGTAACGAAGAGCCCAAGTTAGCCGTATCGTATATTGAGGAGAAACACCGGGATCAGGCTGAACAGATCATCGCTTCACTGACCAGCGTTCTTGCAAACTTTAAAGCCGATATCGGTTTGGATAGATTGCCGACGGTACAAATATCACTGAATACGGAAATGGAGCCTACCGAAGTATCAATAGAGTTACTCGATGGTGTTTTACTCGCCGCTAATTTTGCCGACTATGATGATTTTGAATTCAGCCAGTTAAATGCGTTTGCTATGCATCATGTGTTATTGAGTCTGACTAACGAGCGTTGGGACTTTGAAACACAACATTGGCTGCTGGACGGTTTTGCGCGTTGGTGGTCAGAAGGAGGCACACAGGCGGCATCCAGTCCCAACAACGATGAGCTTTACGCGCTGGCTCTGTTAGCTCAACGCCGACTGGGTGAGTACAACAATCCGCTACAACTTTGGCAAACCATCACTGACCAGCTGGGAATTGAAGCAACCGATGCGCTTTCCTATTCTGCATTACTATACCTTGCACATATAAAGGGAGAGGACACGGTTGTCCAATTGGCAGCAGATTACATCAACGAAGACGTAGGCTCATCGTCTATCGAATCGGTACGACGATTATTCGTGCCAGACAACGCTCGCTTTACGCGCATTACCGGTATGGATTTTCTTGATTTTACCGAGCAATGGCTTGACTGGTTGAGTGATTTTGAATCTGTACCGGGTATAGCCAAATTGGTAGCTTCGGTACCTCGATTGAAAGGAGAGGTAACGGCGGTAGTTGATGAGCGCGGCGTGCATCGGCTTGAGGGGCGGTATATCGAAATGGATGGCTACGTTCCGGGTGTGGCTGGCAAATGTGTGTTAAGACACCAGTTAACGTCACCGTACAATATTGAGACTTGGATTCACAACCGTATACGAGACAGACAAGATTGTGTAACCGATGTAGTTGCCCACGATGTTGAATCTGACTACGCTCCTGGCGATCGCGTATTTGGCGTGCTTGAATTTGAAAGCGAACAGTTTCATCGCCCAATTCCACTTTGGGTTGGCAGGATACACGTCAAATGATTCGATTGGTTGGTAAGGAGTTAAAGCAGCTACTGCCATATACCTTTTTATGGCTGAGTTTGCTTGTGCTGTTTTTTGGTGTTGAGCTCAGTACGCTAAGAGTTGATGAATCCAGCTATCTTTCCTGGTGCGATGAATATTGTAGTGTAGAGCCGAACATTGACATAGCGTTGTTTAATATTGTGCTTTACATGATCGCAGCCTATAGTTTATTCCCGCGTGAGTTCGATGATTCAACAATAGATTTTCTGCGAAGCTTGCCAGTTGCCAGATCAAAAATATACCTGGCAAAAATAACAAGTGCATGGGTTTTATTGTGTTCATTATTATTACTTGAGCGTATTTTGCAGTATTCGCTACTGTCATTTAATACGCAGTCAATAACCGGTGAGCGTTACCTCTACAACGACTTGCTTTTTCTTGTTCGCGATTGCCTGTTCGCATTTGTTATCGTAGCCCATGGCGTTATTGTTTCCTGGTTTCGAACCATCGGGCTTATTATCTATAGCGTCTATCTAGTCGTTCTTAGTTGGCTCGAAACAGTAAACAGTCAGTCTGGGGTTGGTGAATCTGGAATTTACAACGTTCTAACTTTTTTCAACAACGAATATGATGGTTCGAACCTGTTGGTTGATTGGGCATCAATAGGTTTTCATGTGGTAGTGGCTATAGCGCTTTTTTTGATTGGGTATAAATTATGGACTAATACTGATTCCAGGCCCCGCGCATCAGGGGCCAAACGGTTAAGCTGGATTCTGCCTGTTGTATTGTCGGTGGTGGTGTTTATATCATTTGCCCTGTATATGCTTAACTTGATGTTGGTTACCTCGTCGGAATCTGAACTTAAAAAGCTTGAAACCGAACACTACAAATTTTCGTATCGGGCGTCAGATGAAACGGCAATGCAAAAACTAAAAACGTTTGCTGAGTCTGATTTTGATGATTTGGTTGAATTGCTTGGTGTTTCTGAACAGCCAGTTATTCGTGTCGATATGACATCAGATAGCGCACATGCACTTGGGTTGGCCAGTTGGAAAAAAATACGCATGGTGTTAGAAAATGATTCGGACGTCGACCCCCTGTACAGACGAGTACTGAGCCATGAAACAGCACACGTATTTCAATCGGTGGAATCAAATCGCACATTGGCAAAATCGGCAAACAGCGTTGGTTTCTTCATTGAAGGAATGGCACAGTACACATCGTTTAATATTGTTCCAGATGTTGCATCGCGAGATTCTAATTGGCTAGTCTCTTCTATAGCCTGGCAACGGCACAATATAAAATTTGGCGAGATGACTAACAGACGCGTTTTCGAGTCGCTTTACGACCCTGAGCTATTGTATGGGATAGGCGATATCTGGGTTGAAGCTATGGCGCAGGTTTGTGGTCAATCCTCGGTAGGTGATTTTTTGCGCGCCATTGGCCGTGATAACGCACCGCCAAATTTGGCCGGTACCACCTACTGGCGTACTCATCTACAATATATAGGATGTGATCTTGAGTCGGTTAATAATCAATGGCGACAGTTAATGCAGGCAACTATTGATGACTGGCAAAACGACAGACAAAGTGAGGGACAGCCTGGTGCATTCCCCTTTTATGAGAACGTTGTCGTTAGTCGCTCGGACACAACCGATTTTATTACCATCAGTGCTGATTTGCGTTTAGATGAATCTGGTCTATTGCCACAAAGCTATCATGTACGAATACAAAGTGAAGCAAGTTTAACGAGTGCGGTGAGCCCCGTGCTCAGCGGTAAACTGGTGCGTGATGGCGAATCTGCCAGGGTTGATTTTTCAGTGCTTCCCAGATTAATCGACGGTAAACGATTTAAATATCAGCTGGGATACACACCCATCCCGGATTCGCGAGCCTACTATGACCGGTGGCGTTCGGGTTCTGTGCCAGATTAGTTTCTGTGCCAGATTAGTTAAGTCGGAGAATTCGGTTTCGGAGAATGAATGCGGTTTCGGAGAATGATTTCGGTTTCGGAGAATGAATGTTCAGCCAAAAAATTAATAGCTTTTTATTGGAGAGTAGTGGGGTCTTGTGGGGCCTGCTGATCATCAATGTATTGCTGATCTTTTTTGCCCCGTATCTTGTAAAACAATTTTCAGGTAAAAATCTGGCAGATGGCGCCCGTGATTTTCGCATCAACGTCATTCGCGGTTTGAACGTTCTGGTTATTGGCTTATTAGGACACTTTCGTTTTTACAGTGCCGGGCAATCAGGTCAGGGCATCGGCATAAAAATTCTTTCTGTTCTAGTCATTATCTATCTTAGTTACCTTCTGGCCCATTTAATTGGTCGTTTCGTTAGGGTTCGATTCGGCCGACCTGTTCAGAACGTCGGCGCTGAACAGCGTATTGCTGATACGTACGCATCCAGAGCGCTAACCATTTTCATCAGCGTATTTATCGGTGTTATGGCGCTTATATCGGTTATCCGTGTTGCAGGATTCAGCAGTCTTTTGGAAGCTGGAGGAGTGATAGGCTTTATTGGTGTTTTCCTGGCGCTTACCCAAGGTGCCTGGGCGCCAGATATCATCAGCGGTTTAGTGATTTTGAACAGTAAAATGTTCAAGGAACGTGATGTTATTAAAATAAATGATGGAAGTGAAGATATGCTAGCGATTGTTTATCGTACTTTGGCGTTTCACACTGAGTTATTAAATCTGGTTGATAACCATCGAGTGATGATCAGGAATTCAAAAATAAGAGATCAAACCGTACATAACTTATCGCGCTTTGCTTCAGCGCGCGGGCTGCGAGAAACTTTGTTGTTCAAGATTGGCTACGATGTTCCGGTTGAAGAAGTGAAAGCCATGTTCGACACCGCCTTTCAAGCTGCGATAACCGACCCGGAGATACCGCTCGAAGATCAGCACCCACTCGAGGTTCGACTCAGAGACGCTGGAGATCATGCTATTGAATGGTCAGTGCACTATTACACCAAGGACGAATTTTCATTGATTAAAACCCGCCAAAAATTCAGAGAAGCCATACTGATGGCGAGTATTGAAGCTGGAATATCGCTATCGACACCGATTACTCATCAAAACATCTCAATAGTCAAAGATGATCTGCCGGTGATCACTACCTAGCCTTCGATTTGACCAACTTGATTTATGCAAGTCGTTTTAGCAGTTTGGCTTACTCTTTCTGGTTTACTCTTCGGCGAGGCACTCGCGGTGTTCCTTGATAGCACTGTCTATGGTTTTAAGCAGTCCGTCAGGATTTACCGGCTTATTAAGTACCCGGTAGGCCGCCTTGCTGGCTTCGCGAAACACCTGGCTATTGGTGTTGCCTGTGACAATAATGGCAGGCAGTTTTTCGTTTGAGGCCTCACATATTTTTTCAATGGCTGTGTCTCCAGTGACGCCATTGGCCAGCTGATAATCTACTAAGAGAAGATCTGGTAAATCATCCAGCTCTTTGATTATTTCAAGTGCTTCGGGGATGTCTTTTGCCGGATATACCTCGCAGTTCAAGCTAGTGAGCATCTCCTGCGTGGCATCGAGTACAACAGGGTTGTCTTCAACAACCATTAATTTATAAGACTCGAGTGGTGGTAAATCGTTCGCTGTTTTATGTTCTATTGGGCTGCTTGTTTCTACTCCCAATGGAACTGTCACAGTGAAACGCGTTCCATGGTCGAGTTTAGAATCAAGACTAATAGGCAAGTCAAGCAGATCGGTCAGGCGCTTGACAATGGATAATCCCAGACCCATACCAAAGTTTGGTTGAGATTGTTGATCTTCAAGCTGACTATATTCATCAAAAATAGCTAGATATTGCTCTTTGGGGATACCTGGCCCTGAATCTTTAATATGAATGAGCAGCGAATCATTTTCGATTTCTGTATTCAAGTTCACACTGCCTGTTTGTGTGTATTTCACGGCGTTGCTTAACAGGTTGCGAAGGATTCGTACCAATAACAAACTGTCTGTAAAGACAAACGAATTTGTAGTAGTGACATGTAAGTTTAACGATTTACGTGTCGCCTCTGTTTTAAACTCGTCTTCCAGCGATTTTAGTAGCGGCGCAACACTGAAATGTGTTTTGGATGCAATAACCGCATCAGCATCAAGCTTTGAAATATCGAGAATACCATTGAGCAGATCAGTTAAAGCTTTAGATGATTGTTTCATCTTCTTTAGTGTGGCTAGCTGGCCCGTGTCGCTTATCTGCCGTTCCAGCGACTCAATGAAAAGCCCGATAGCTTGTAAGGGCTGGCGTAAATCGTGGCTAGCGGTAGCTATAAAGTTATTTTTTCTTCTAAACGCTGTTTGAGATTTTTGACTAGTGGCTACCGCCTTGCTCCTCTCGCTATCGAGTATGTCAATAATGGGTGATAGTTTTGTATCGCAACTACTGGCAAACTCTGAAACTTTTTCGCCGTTGAACTTTGATGTATGTATCTGAGTGATACAGACCATTAAACCGATGATATTACCGTCAGCGTTTTTTATTGGAACTTTAGCGACTTGCTCTCGTAGCTGTTCCAACGCATTTTCATGAATGTCCATTCGTTCTGTGAAAGATGGTTTTCCAGAATCAATGACTTCTTTGTCAAGATTCCAATATCCTTTCCAGTTCTTCTCTTCATTTCCTAGCACTAGTTCTGGTGAAGTGCCAATTTCCAAATCGTTCTTGCCGATAACGTCTTCAGCTAGTTTATTTTGTGACTTTAAAAACCGATCTGAAACCATCACGAAACGATGATCGAGGTCTTTGACGACAATCCAGTCGGTGGAATGTTGCACGAAAGCTTGTAGCATGGCGAAAGCGTTATCGTGTGCGTATTCTGTATCCAGACGATCATGACTAACAATTTTACCAGCAGGCTCACTAGCAGAATTACTAGCGGGTTTGTTTTGTTGACGAGTGCGAGCATGTATTCGCAGTGTCAAAATACTGGTGTCGAGTTCAGATTCAGTCGTTAATTCAAACGTTGAAAGTGCACTATTCGAATCATTGTTTTCTGCCTTGGGGTTCTCTGAACCGGGAGGAGGTAAGTAGGAGTTTTCATCAACTAGCACCACCGTGATGTTCGGGAGTTTGTTTGGCTGTTCACAAACTGTTTCAAACGAGCTATTAATCTCAACGCCCCGACAATCAACAAAAACGGCGTCATAACTACTTAGGTTCATGCCTGAAACGTACTGGGTAAGCTGGAACTGCCTCGACAGTTTTTGATAAACATCAGGAGATAAATTGCCACTCACAATTAACGAGCAAGTATTGTCTTGAAGCGTTATTGAGCCAACGCTATCTTGCGCTGGATTGAGCGCTTTAAATTGAGTGGAGTAGCGAAACGACATAGCAGCTGGCAGCTTATCTAAAACAAATTAAATGACATCTGTAAGCTAGCAATAAGGCACGATTGCCACAACAGTAACTTTGGGTAGTGTTACGCGTGTAAAGTTATAAGCAAAGAGTAACAGTGTTGTAAAAATAGTACGGGTTAACTAAAACAGGTTAATTTTAATTTTAGAACGAACTAAATAAAGAGCTGATTATAAATGCTGTTTACAAAGCGACACAGTCACATGTCGCATTTACAACAAAGAGTTTTTACCAATTGGATGAAATTGAAGTTAACTGGCCTTCGTTTTTACCAAAGGCCAGTTTGCTATTGTTTACGATTTAAATCGTAATCGACGTGAGCCAATCAGCACAATAGTTATATATATCCACCAGTGTGATACACCACCTAAGAATGAGTCGCTGCTTGATTCATCTTCAACTGTACCTTCAGCAGTACCTTCGGCACCTTCAACCCTACCGTCCTCTACATTCAAGGCTTCACCATTGACATCTAAACTGAGGCGCTCGAATTCGTTGGATACTTGTATTGCTGGCAAAGCATCGCCCGAGGTTCTCGCTGCACTGCGCACAGAACTTTGCAATGTAACCGGTACTGGCACTGTAGTAAGAGAGTCGAGTGATACCCCGTTTATTACGGTCTCGCCGTCACGCCCGGTTCCCTTACCTAAAGTAAGCGACCACTGTGTTTCGTCGTTAACGCAGTTCTCAACTAACGTTGCTTCTCTATCTCGGCTTTGTGGTTCCATATTCGGATTAAACTCAAAGCTTGGGTCAAGCGTCATTTCATCGGCAGATAAGGTGGTATACAAACGTGTTAGATACCGACCTTCTGGTAATAGGTCGGTACTGGCTCGCAACGGCTCTATTTCAACGTCTATGTAAGCTTGCCGAATATCTGTACGCGCTTGAGCAAGCTCGTCGCTTGTATAAACGCTCCTAAGTGCTAACGCTTCGAGATAGATAGCGTCATTCTGACCTTGTGGCAGCGGTAGGTACTGTGAATAGATTTGCTGTATCGCTTCAGTGAAGAATCGAGTGTTGTATAAGGTTGCCAGGAAATCACTATCACTTGATAGTGTATCGAGTTGAGCCAGTTCAGCATCAAGCGTATCGGCTGAGCTCATAAACTCGGTAATAGAAGAATCGATATTGCCAGCGAAGTCGGTTGCGAACCCCTGGCCACCAGCTTCATTCATGGCATCAGTTATCAGTGTCTGGTAACTGCCGTAGGCGTTTTGAGGCCCGGTGAACCAGTTCAGCTTTGTGTAGTTAGGTACAACGTGCAAATAGTTGTCTGGTACACCGCGAGCATCAGATACCAGCCAGACGAGTACGCCCATGTCTTCCATGGCAGCAACAGCGGTTAGCCTGATAGGCACCACAGGTTTGCTGCTTTTGTATTTCATGATGAGTGGTTGAATACTTCCAGAGGACTGACCACTACGTAGTTTTACGGCAACGAATTTCATGCCGTCATTTACGTAAGGTGTTATCAGTTCTTCACCTCGACTGGACAAATCGTAGCCGTTGTCTACTAACCACGTCGCCATTTCATCAGGATTGGCGCTGCTCACTATTTGTATGTCAAAGGGGCCAACCGATACCTCTTGCTCTATATTCACGCCCCCACCGTCGGCTGCTTCACTGGCTGTTGCAACACCGGCTATGGGTCCGCCGTTCGCCAAATCAAAGGGGCAACCGCCGTCACCTTCTCTATTAAGTGAAAAAATGGGTTGAGTTGAGTTATCCAACTCGTCGAAAAAGGTATCTGCACCGGTGCTCAGTTCAGGCGTATCGGGCACCGGGACCACCCAGCTAAAGTCTTCTGCGTCGCCTTCGTACAAAATACGAACCATCGCCGTTATGTATTCGCCCTCTTCGTGAAACAGAATTTGTTCGCCGGCCTGATCAACGGGGATATTCTGACAAAACAAACCGCCGCAGGCTGAGGCTGGCATTGTGTGGGACAGTGCGCCAATTAGCGCAAGCAAACTAAGTCTGATCGCATATTTCATAAGTTGAGCCTTTTCATTGGTAGTGATTGATATTGGGAATAATATCCCAAATATATTAAAAGCACAAGCCAAGTCAATGCAGATGCCGTTATCGGTTTTTAACCGGTAGCGCCGTATGGCTTGTCGGGTGCCATATTCACCGTGTTTCCTGGGGCATCTGGTTTTTTTACCAAAGATATGTGTGGGAATGGGATGGTCCAGCCACGACGCCCGCAGGTTTCGATACAGGCGCTTTGGATAATGCGTTGTACACGGAAATAAGAGAACGCCACGCGACTGTGCATGGTCACAAAAATCCAGTAATTGATCGATGAATTGGCGGCTTCAGCCAGTTCCACACGAACCTCTTGTAGTGCGTGGCTAAGATTGCTGTCTTTTATCGCTGCACTAACAGCCTCTTTAAGGTCTTTGGGTATCTCATCTGTGCTGATTTTTTGATGGTTGTAGTCGACACCGAAACTACTGGTTACTCCGAACGTTCCCAGACGAGTTAAGTTGGTCATCGACATCGTATAAAACTGAGCTGTTGGAATAGATAGCAATTCCCCACCTCGTTTTTTTAGCTCAACGGTATCCGGGTTTTGGCTTAGTACTTCGAGAAGATTGGTATTTGTGAGAAAAACAACATCGCCAACGGATGTAGGAAACCAGCTATCGTTGGTAACGGGTCTGGATGTGATGTTAGCCAGCTCTGCCAGCGGAATACGAAATGCGCCATCGAGTTCTGGATTGTTGAACACGGTATACAGGTTGATCGATTCGACACGATATGGCAGGTCTTTATAAATGACGCGTTCACCTTCGCGCACAGCGCCAAGGTTTAGTAGTAAACGAGCTTCTTTTATATATCTGGGCAATAGCTGTTTTGCGTTAAGAACAAAACCAACGATCAACAAGATCAGCAAACCAAGCAGTAATACATCGTGTCTTTCATAAAAAACAATGAATACACCAATTAAAATAAGTGAGAACGTCATCGCTTGTACGCTGTACTTTGCTACTCGGTAGCGTGTTCGGCTGCCTTTTTGTCGTTTGTTTAACAAGGTATGTTGATAGATTTTGAGTAGCAGGCGAACACAGAACCAAACTATCCAGGCCACAGCGATTGCCATAACAATGGTAAGGCCACGACCTTTGGCAAATTTGATCAGTGCGCTGTAAATAGACTCAGAGAGCGGCAGATCTCCTGCAAGGCTATTCAACTGAATGTCCGCTAGCGCAATAGCCGCTTGCGCATCGTCAAGACGCTTTTGCCATTTATTGGTCAAACTGAGCAATGAGGCTTGCAGTTGCTGTGTATCAGCCGACAGCGTTGTGGAGGCAAGGCTGCTTAGCGCGGTTTTACTGACATTGATCTCAGTGTTTTTAAGCTCGATCAGCTCATTCAGCTCTTTTACACGTCGTGGTTTTTCAGTGATCTCCTTGAGGCTGTCAAGCACAGGTTGGGCAATCAGGGAAACGTCTTCGCGCCAGTCCTTTTTTTCGTTCTTTACAGTGGTATCGAATAGTTTTCTATCAACACCACCGGTAGCAATGGTTTCAAGTGTTGCGCGAAGTTGTGTTACATCCGCAGTAATTTCGTTGGCTTCGCGTCGCAGATCGGCTTGGTCTTGTTCATTGGCAGCGACAATCCTGTTACCCAGTTCGCGGCGTTCGACTATTTTGGATTCAAGCGCGGATTGGATGTATTGCAGTTGCTTTATTTTTGCAGCGACTGCTGGAGTTGGTTTTGTGAGTCTTGGATCTGTGTCTAGCTGAACGGTGGACTTTGCCGCTTCAGGGTTGAGTTCTGGTGTTTGCTGAGCATTGAGTGAGGTCGCCAGGCAAAACAGGCAAACAACGCTCAACAATAACTGAGCTAGTGGTAATTTTCTGCTTATGTCCTGTTCAATATTTTGTAATACGAGCGCTTTTTCAACACAGCCTTGTTCAATAGTGCCTTGATTGATAATGAGCGGTTCTATTGGGCGCATGTGCAAGTGTCTGGTCAGAACGCATCGTGTTCAGCGGTATATAACGTGGAAGCGACATCCGTGCCTAATTAGCACACCGAGGGTGTGGTCGACAGCGCTCGATGAAACAGACGCGAAAAATATGTCGAAAGCCAATAAAATGGCAGAAATCATGCAGAAACGATGGTTCGGCAGAGACTATTGTGTGGAATATGGTTTGGTTAATTTAAGACCTGTTGTGAGGCATTGTGCTGCGACGGATTACTGATCGCGCCGATAAACAGGGAAGGCCGTATTGATACCGCCTCGATTGGTTTTGTAGCCCTGAATGTTAAATCCCAGCCCCGATGGGCCTTCCCACTTTTGCTGCTGATTGCTCTTGTCATAGGCATGCAGGATTGCTTCAATCACTTCCTGTTGAGTCAGTTTGTCAGGAAAGAACGATGAAAACTTGCTTTTCCACTGGTTACCATCGCGCACTTCAATGGTAGCGGTGTACACACCGGCGCGATTTGGCTTGTCTTTAATGGACACCAGTCGTGCATTGGCAGCGTCAACACCGTCAGGTCTGGAATGATAGCCGGTGGGTTGATTTTTACGATTAATTTCGCCATCAAATACATGCCGCAAGTTGATCTCAGGGGTGGTGGAAGACCACTGCTGGCTTTCGGAATGCGATTGTGGCGAATTACTCAGATTTCGGTTGTTTTGGTTGTCAGCAAGGCTCTGCTGGTTACTGGACCCACCTCGAGATAACGCGTCCAGATCTATACCTAGCCTATCCAGATTGACGCCGAACAGCACTAAAATGGCAGCAACAATGGGAATATATTTTCTGTACCGAATCACAAAATTCACCTAGACTAAGAAGAGGCGGAAGTGTAACACTGCATGGATTCCGCCAAAGTGAGTAGGAAAACAAGCAAAATATCGTCAATTATTATGTAATACTCAACTAGAATATTGTTGAACAAGTGGCTGTGCATGTACAGTGACTGTTCAAATGATCGTTTAAATGATCGTTTAAATGAATCTACTCGCGTGTCGCCAAGCGCGTGATACAAGGCCCTGTGATGCAGTACAGCGTGATCACCAGCGTTCAGTAGTATGTCCAGGTAGTTTTGCGCCGCTATTTTGCTGGGTTGGTCGGCTCAAGCGCCCAGTCTCCCGCAGGTATTATTACCAGTTGGATTTATTTTGCTTGGACACCAACAGGTTTTTAGTCAAAATCACGGTTCAGGTTGTTAGTACGAGTTGCCGTGGGGGAAGAAAGTGTCATTGGTTAGTAAGCTATCGAAATTGGGATTTGCAGTTTGGTTTGCGTTTTCGCAAGTCTTGTTTGGCCTGTCAGCAGCTTACGCGCAGAGTGACTCGATTGATGTTGAGCCCCCACTCATTGAACACTCTGTCATCGATGCGGTTGAACCGACAGAGCGACAGTCATTTATCGCAACGGTAGTTGATGACGACGAGTTAGACAGCGTCAGCCTCTTTTTTCGTTTTCAGGACGACCCGACCTACACCAACATAGAAATGAGCCGGGTATCGTTTTCGTCCACTTACATAGTGCACATCCCTACCGACCCCGATAGCTCGCGAAATATCGAATACTATATTCAGGCACGAGACAAAGCCGGCAATCGAACGGTACGAGGGTTTGCTTTTAATCCGCTAATGCGCGAAATAAACGCTCCTGATGGAGCAGTGGAGCCTATTTCAACGTCAGCACCTCCAGCCAAGGTCGAATCGCGCGGTAAAGGAAAAACGTTGTTATACGTCGTGTTGGGTGTGTTGGCCGTTGGCGCTATTGCCTCGGCTGTTGATTTGGGTGGGTCTGACCCCGTTGAAGGGTGTCCTAATGGCCTCTGTTCAATTGGCATAACGGTTGGGCCACCACAATGATGCTGCTATCAACTCGCTCTACTCGCCGGTTTGGTCTGGCTCTTTGCTTGCTCATATTGGTTTCCATCGTGAGTGCTTGCACCGAGCTTGGATTATCTGAAGGTTCGGTTATGGAAGTGAACTCAACTGGAGAGTCTCAAATTTCCCTCAAGCCACCGAGCTTTATTAATACTCGTATGGTTAACTTTGACACTCTTGAACCAATTGTCATAATCAATAATACTCGGATTGATATAACGCAACGAGGCGACGGAACCTGGTCTGGTGCTGCCAGTATTGCCCAGGGCGGTTCGATAACGCTTATGGTTGAATGGTCTGTCACTGCCGACGATGGAAACCCACTGTTGCTTGCCAGAGCATTTGATAATAGACAGCAGAATGTCATCTCGCGTGTATCGTTTGTAGTGACGGACGCGAGCTATATCACTACGGGCGAACCGAATGGGGAATTCGATCGTGATGGCGATGGCATCAGCAATCTGCGGGAGCTTGAGCAAGGTCTAGACCCATTGCAACGTAATATTGAGGTTAGCGGGTTTCGCCCGGATGTCCAAATATTCGCTACTGGCCGAACCACAGAAATCGATGGTCGTGCCAGTGGAGATACTTTCTGGGCCAATGGGGTTTATGAAGATGTTAATAGGGAAACCCTGTATATCAACAACATGATCCGTGATGATAACGACAATATACAAGAGGACCCCAGTCCCAACTACCAATGGACGGCTGTGCACGATGGGACATACCTCTCTCTATTTGTTTACGGTAAGTTGCGAAATGGTTCGACGATTCGAATTAATGGTGATTCTGGCTTGGAACATTTCAACGACGATTCTCTTGAAATATTTTTGGACGGCAACCTGAGTCGAGGTACAACAGACTACGATGGTGTTGACGATATGCTGATCAATATCCCGTTGACACGTGGTGAAGGTCCTGAGTACCTAGAGAACAGCAGTAGTGCGGATGATAAACGCATCTATCGTGGCGATAACGTTAAAAATGAAGTGGTATTTGACGTACAAGATCCTGCCATCGTTGAATTTGGTACCTGTTTTTGTGGTGGTACGGAGCGCATTACCTGGGAAGTTCGTATTGATATGGAAGCTGCCAACATTCCCATTGGCAAAACTTTTGGGTTTGAGCTACAGATAAACCGTGATGATGACGGCGGTGATCGTGATTCAAAATGGGCATGGGCCAGGCCGGCCCTTCAGCCAGGTCAGTCTGGCTCTGACGCTGATGACACCTGGCGTTTTCCAGTTCATATGGGAAAAGCGCTACTAATACCATTTCCTGACCCTTGAAGTAAGCGTTGCCTTATCGCTGCGCTGTCTGCCTGTACAGAGTACTTGTGCAGAGTGCGGAAGTTAATTTTCTCCTGCCGACTTTTTCAAATAAAGCCATGAATCGTTGTTTCAACGTTGTTTGCCTGCGGCGTTCAGCGCACGCCTGTTTTTTTCTCGCTCTGTTGTGCCAGATTGGTATCGCCAGGGCGGATGGCAGCAAAGCACCTGCGGACGAAGTTGCCATCACCGAAGAAACCGAGAAACCCAGTACCGCCGTTGTTGTTGAACGCGTAGAAGCCGAGAGCCGGGATGCGTTTAACCCTTATGTGATCACAGCTCACAGGCAGAATTTTATCCTGCCGCTAAGCTATACATCAAACGTGAACACACCAAGTTTTGAGCTTCAGAACGCACCGGATGACTTGGCTTACAAGCCTTACGAAGTCAATTTTCAAATCAGTCTCAAGTCGCAAGTTAACCAATCTGATTTGCTGTTCGCTGGGGATGCGCTCCACTTCGGCATTACGATTGAGTCGTGGTGGCAGTTATACAACGCGCCTTTATCCAGTCCGTTTCGCGAAACCAATTATCAACCTGAGGTGTTTTATCTAACGCCGTTATTGTGGGGGCCATTTAATGGGAAGACAGCACTGTCGTTGGGTCTGGAGCATCAATCCAACGGACAACTAAAAGATCTGTCGCGAAGTTGGAACAGGATATTTGCTGAACTGATCTATGGTCGGGGTTCGTTCGTAGCTTCATTACGGCCGTGGTATCGACTGCCAGAAAAACTGAAAGAATCGCCTTTAGATGCGCAGGGTGATGATAACCCGGATATACACCGATTTTTGGGGCAAGCGCAGCTGTCGTTGGGATGGAGAAGGGCCAGTCTTGAAATGGCGAGTGTAATACGTGGTAACCCCTCTACTGGTAAAGGGTCTATAGAAGCCACAATGACTTTTCCGATTTCGGGAAAATTTCGCGGCATGGTCCAGTACTTTAACGGGTATGGGGATTCATTAATTGACTATAATCGCTTCCAGCATCGGTTAGGTATGGGTGTTGCACTGACTAATTTGTTCTAGAAGCACGCACGCATGTCGCATTACGGGCATCTCGGGCAACAAAGGTATCACAGGCAAACAGTAGCGCCATGCAAAGCAATCCTTCCCGTACTATTATCTCAGCCTACGGTTCGCTGGCCTTTCCTCTGGCTGCAGCGTTTATTGCTCTGCAAGTTTTTATTCCCACGTTTTACGCTGAATCGACGAGTTTAAGTTTAACCAGTGTGGGTATCGTTTTATTGGTTGCGCGTTTGTTCGATACCATCACTGATCCTATTGTTGGATTTTGGTCAGACAATACGCCTACCTCGTGGCGTCGACGTAAATTGTTTGTCGTTGTTGCAACCCCACTGATTGCTGTATCCACCTTTTATCTGTTTAATCCACCGGAAGATGCTGGGGTTGCGTATTTATTGTTGTGGACAATTGCTATCTATATTGCTGGCACCTTATCTATTGTCCCTTTGGGTGCCTGGGGAGCAGAGCTGTCATCAGATTACAACAAACGCAGTTCGATCGCAGGTGTGCGTGTTGCGTTCGGGTTAGCTGGCTCATTGGCGGCGTTGATGTTTGCAGTGATATTTTCAGCGGACGACTCAACAAACCTTGATCAAACTTTGACAGGCATTACCTGGTTGGTCATTGTGACTCTGGTTTGTGCCACCATTTTGGCAGCTTGCTTAGTGCCTGACAACAAGGAAACTACGTTACCCGACAAAACGTTATCTGCGGCATGGTCTGTAATTGCCAGGCCCACACCGTTCAGACAATTGCTGGGTAGTTTTTTTCTCAATGCGGTAGGCAATGCTATCCCTGCCAGTTTGTTCATCTTGTTTGTCACACACGTCATTGGCGCAGCCGATGAAGTGGGGCGTTTGTTGTTCTTGTATTTTATTTGCTCTGCCTTGTCTATACCCGTGTGGGTGGCAGTATCAAAGCGCTTGGGAAAACATCAAACCTGGACCATCGCCATATTGCTAGCCGCGGCCTTTTTTGTCTGGACCCCGTTTTTGGGAACAGATTCACTTGGGTTGTTCTATGTGATAGTGGTTGTCACGGGGTTTGCTACCGGTGCAGACCTTGTACTACCTGCAGCAATTAATGGTGACTTAATAGAGTGGGATGCGCTAGAAACCGGTTACAGACGCCCGGGTCTTTTCTTTGCGTTGTGGGGTACCGCTACCAAGCTTTCTTATGCTTTGGCCATAGGTCTTGCGTTTCCTTTGCTCGATTTAATAGGTTTTAGCGCTACCGGTGAAAACGATCGCAATGCAATTCAGGGATTGGCGGTGCTCTATGGTTTGCCTTGTATCGGCTTTAAGTTAACTGCACTTTTCCTTATGCGTGGTTACCCAATAACTGAAGAAAAACACAAAGAGATAAGAGCTAAACTGGATGCCAGAGAAAAAGCGCAAGCTCAAGCTGCAGGTTAGGCCGCTGGTTGATCATCAGCGTCATCCATAACGTCAGATTGAAACAGGGCCAGAATCTGATCTGCAGTCAGGTTACTCATGGCCTGTTGCTCGCCCTGGTTTAAGGTTTGATCTGCAAGTTGTTTCTTGTGCTGCTGCATTGACAGAATTTTTTCTTCAACCGTATTGCTTGCCACCAGTTTGTAAATAAATACAGGTTTGGTCTGACCGATTCGGTGGGCACGATCGCTGGCCTGATTCTCAACTGCCGGATTCCACCACGGGTCGTAATGTATAACGGTATCGGCGGCAGTTAAATTCAATCCAGTACCGCCGGCTTTTAAACTGATAAGAAACAGTGGCACATCACCGTGTTGAAATGAGTCGATAACTTCATCTCGTTTGCGTGTTCGGCCGGTAAGTTTTGCATAGTTGATATTAGACGCAATAAGATCGTTCTCGATCAGTGCCAGCATCTCGGTGAACTGTGAGAACAGCAGAATTTTTTTACCTTCATCAATTAGCTCATGCAGCATAGACATGAGCAATTCGGTTTTCGCCGAATGTTCAATTCCACGTGCCGTGTCAAGCTTCACCAGTTTTGGGTGACAACAGGTTTGCCTGAGTTTCAACAGCGCATCCAGCATTTCAATGTGACTGCGGGCCAGGCCGCGTTCTGCCAGTAGTTGTCGAACCCGATGTTCCATGGTGACGCGAATGCTTTCGTACAGTCGTGCCTGTTCGCCTTCAAGTGTGACTTCGCGAATGATCTCGGTTTTGGGTGGCAGTTCGGATGCTACTTGTTCTTTTCGTCGACGCAGTAGAAATGGCTTAATAAGCTCAGTTAATCTTTGTTGACGTTCAAAACTGTTGTGAGTTTCGATTGGATTTCGAAAGTAACGATTAAAGTGTTTTCGGGTACCAAGAAATCCTGGCATCAAAAAATCAAATTGTGACCAAAGCTCGCCAAGATGATTCTCCAGTGGGGTGCCTGTTAAGCACAAGCGTCGGGGAATTTTTAAGGTTTTCAACGCTTGAGTCACCTTGGCTCCCGGATTTTTTATCGCTTGTGATTCATCGAGAACCACAAAGCCAAAATTCTGTTCGTGTAGTAAGTCGATATCTCGGGTAACCAGTGCATAGCTGGTAATAATGATGTCGAATTTATCGAATCGCAAGCCTTGAGATTTTCGGTCGCTGCCGTGCCATATTTGTGTTTTTAATGTAGGCGTAAACTTGGCAGACTCTCTGGACCAGTTGCCAAGCAAGCTGGTTGGGGCAACGATGAGTGTAGGGCCGCTAAGACGCTCCATGGTAATTTCGTTGAGAATATGCGCCAGGGTTTGTAGTGTTTTACCTAGTCCCATATCGTCGGCGAGTATGCCGTTAAATTGATACTCGGCAAGAAAGCCTAGCCAGCCGGTACCATCGAGCTGGTAAGGTCGCAAGTGAGCTTCCAGCGTTTTTGGCATGTCCGGATTTTCAATGCCCTCAAATTTGTGTAGTTTGTCTGATAACTTGAATAGCTCTTTTGCGCCGTGCCAGCGCACATTTAATCCGGATTCCTGCCAGTGCTGTTCCAGGTTGTCCAGGCTGGTGACCCGTTGGCGTGGCAATCTGAGCTTTTCGCTTTGAGACGGGTCATCGAACAGCTCAAGCAAGGTGTCAGCAACCGGTGAGAAAACCTCAGGCGCAACTTCGAGCCATTGTCCGCTTTCTGCCTGCAATAAAATAGACTGATCGCGAGTATCCGATTGCAACCACTCAATAACCAGCGGTAGTAAATCGAAGGTCTGGCTTTCATGTGTTAACTGTAAGGCCATGTCAAACCAGCTGGAGGTGCTATCGCTGAGCGTTGCCTCAATGGTGGTTATCGGCGTGAAGTCCAGATCAAATGGTTCTCGGCATTGCACTTTCCATCCTTCGGCTTCCAGAGCTGATCGATCTGCCAATAGCGAGTGCCAGGCGCGAGCGATCGATTGAACATCTTTTGCGCGCGGCTTGCGATCAGCACGAGAAAAGAAGTTGGGGTCGCTTTGCATAGCCGATTCAAATTCACTGAATCTTTTGCCAAATTCAACGGCATAGCGGGTTTCTGCAATCAGATCGCGAGTCAGCATCAGTGGGTCGCCGTCTGAGGTTTTGCCCTCCAGAGTGGCTTCTGCTTCCATGCCATCGAAGGGGAGCAAATATTCACCATAGCGAAACCGGATAGAGGCATAAAATTCACGAATATCTGCACTGTCGTCACGTGATTGCAACACCAGTAAAGGTTCAGGTGGCACGTCCACACGCACAAAGTTTGGCTTTACCGGTAGTGGTACAGAGGCATCAGGCAACCGCGAAGCCAAATAATTGCTGACTGCCTGCGCGTGTGCTTCAGGCAGCTCTGGTGCGTTCATCAGGTTGGCCAGCACCCCGGAGCTGGGTACATCGTGCAAGGGCCCGGTACGCTTGGTATCGATGTCGATATACCAGGGAGGGTCTGCCGGTATGACTTCCCAGTTTTGAGCATCGGGCAGGGCAACATCGAGTTTGAGGGAAGAATCAGCTGCGCTGGACCAGTTGAACTCCAGGGTTTTTGTGTCGCCCAATTGTAAAGGCGTTTCTCTGTGGTTACCCCAATAGCAGCGGTTAGTACTCAGTAGTTTGCCCATGATCAAGTGGCCGATATCACCATCGATGGTTAGTGTTCTGTAGGTGAAGTCGGAATGGCGTCCAACGGCGAGTTCGAGGATGGCGCGATCACTTGCCAGTACCCATTCAGGATGGTGGTAGTGACCGTGGTATCGATAGGGTGTTTCTTTGCCGTAACCACCTCGTTTTAACAGGCGGCTTTGCAAAATTTCCAGCGTGATACCCGATTTACCCTGCGTTAGCGCATTGCTATCAAGCTGATAGAAAAGCAATGGTTCTCCAGGCTCATGATGTTCCTGGCGTGACGAGCCCTTCTTGCCCTGTTCGACCAACTTTTGCAGCCACCGGTTGACTGCGCGCAAAGCCTGATCGTCGGCGGTTGGTTTGGCTGATTGCTTGTCAATCCAACAAAGTAACGCGGCTGCAACGTGCTTGCAGTTGTAATGCACCGGGCAGGAGCATTCTCCGTCGAGCCTGTGAGCGGCGATTAGCGTGCGCTGTTGATAAGGTTCGCTCTCTGAGCCTTGCACCGTGCTGTAGAGCACACTGCCTTCGCTAATCCAGTCGAGTTCCTTGACCGCACCGCTGGTTTTGTACACGCGCCCACGGGAAGTAGCCACTGAACCGCAAAGCTCAATAACATCGTCAAAATTTATAACACGTGGCGGTATGTTCACCGCCCGATTGTACCTTTTATAAGACCGGATTTTGCCTATTTTTGGAAACTTAAATTAAGCATTGTCTGACGATGGGGGTTAGCCCCATGTTCAGGCTTTGCTGTTGTAAAAATGCAATGGGTGAGGGCTTCTGCGCAGTAGTTAATGTTTCACAGGTGTTGAGATAACCATTAACAGCGCTTTTTTATGGCGGTACAAGGTCAATATTTCTATGCTGTTCAATGACTTGGCGGCAAACTGGGCATTATGTAATTTTTTTTGACTTTGGTAGTCGCTGTAGATGCCGCTAGCAGCAATACATGATTACGAGGTTATGAAGCACATGATTAAAACAAATATGAAATGGTGTGTGTTGGCTGCTATGACCCTCTCACTGGGCGCATGTTCAGGCACGCCGAAACCAAAAACGGAAATTGCGTTATCAAATGCAGCTGTGCAAAACGCAGAAGTTGCCGGTGCGACCGATCTTGCACCGATTGAACTACGCACTGCCAAACAAAAACAGGCGCTGGCGAACAACGCGTTGTCTTCGAAGAATTACCTGACGGCCAAACAGCTCTCTGAGCAGGCAGCTGTAGATGCCGAGCTTGCAAAGGCAAAAAGTGAGGCTGAAAAGTCCCGTGTAGCTGTAAAAGAGGTTGAAGACAGTATTAACGTTATTCGGGCCGAACTGGGCGAATAAGGTTCGCTAAGCGAAAGCAGCTTTGCTTACTCAATCCCAACTTAAATACCTAAATTCATAAAATAGAGGATTACACTGATGAAAAATCCTATCGTCACAGTCTTACCCATTGCCACGCTACTTGTATTGACTGCTTGTGGTGGTGCCCCAAAGAAGATTGGCGCGCTTGAATCGGCGCGCACGGCATACAACAGTGCCAGTGCAAATGAGGTCGTCGTAAAACATGCCGCCAACGAGCTTGACGAAGCCCGTGTTGCACTAGCAAATGCCGATCGCATACTCAAAGATGATGGCAAAAAAGGGCATACCGAGCACTATGCGTATCTGGCCAGTAAGAAAGTTGAAATTGCTGAGCTAATAGCACAGCGAAAAGAAGATGACGCGCGGCTCTCCACTATGAATCTTGAGCGTCAAAAAGTTCAACTCGATGCACGTTCAAAAGAGGTTGATCAGGCGCGGGAAGAGGCTCTGGCGATGCAACGTCAGCTCGAAGCAATGCAGGCCGAAGTAACAGAGCGCGGTATCGTTGCCACGTTGGGTGATGTGCTGTTTGATATCGGCGAGGCGAGTCTGAAGCCAACATCGTCTGCGAACATGGACAAGATTGCCAGTTTCATGAACAAGTACCCTGATCGTTCGGCCATTGTTGAAGGGCATACTGACAACATGGGCGATGATGACTTCAATCTGGATTTGGCCAGAGAGCGCGCTTTTTCAGTGCAGACCGCGCTGGTGTCACGAGGTATCAATGGTTCTCGGATAACCATGAAAAGTCGCGGCGAGGCTGCACCCGTTGCCGACAACAACACCGCTGCGGGGCGTCAGAAAAATCGACGTGTTGAGGTGATTTTTCCTGATATTGGCGCACGAGTCAGTAGCCTGAGCGAGGAATAAGGACTGTCGGTGCACATCATTTGTTGATGTGCACCGAATTAACTATCCACATAAATAGATCCCCACCCTTTAACGACCCACACAAATAAACCCCACCCTGTTAACGACCCACACAAATAAACCGCACCCTGTTAACTACCCACCCATAGCCGGTGTGGTACCCAGAAACTGATTTATGGCAGCAGCCACCGGCTCCGGCGTATCCATATGCAAATGGTGATGCCCGGTCAGTGTGACCGAGCGATGATCTTTTATCAGATCCATACGCGATGCGGTTTGTTCACGGGATGTTAAAAAGCCGTCTTTGGCTATAACGGTTAGCACAGGACATTCAATTGACGTATTGACTGCTCGTACATGTGCCTCGGTTAGTCGATGGGCAGTAGATACACGAAGTTTTGGGTCAAATCGCCAGCGCCAACCATCGTCGAACTCTGCCAGTTGTCGATCAATAATCAAGCGTGCAGAATTGGTGTTCATTTTTGCCGAGCGTAACCGTGTATTAATGGCATCGTCCTTACTGCTGTAAACACGTGACTGGTATTTATCTTCTGTTAGTTGATCGCTCATTGAATTGCGCAAACGCTCAACAAATTCGTCAGGTTCACTGGTCAGTGCGCCACTGGATTCTATTAACACCAGCGACGCTATGGTGTCTGGAATACCTACCGCCACCAGCGGTGCGATAATGCCACCCAACGAGTGACCAACAATGTGGCAACGTTCCCACCCCAGCGCCTTGATCACCGCCGCAGCCCAATAGGCTGAGTCCGGAACGGTATAGGTGGAATCCAGATGATCCGAGAACCCATGCCCTGGCATATCGATGGCCACTAAGTCGATGTCTGGCAATAACGACATCATTGGTAAAAAGCTATTTGCATTATCGAGCCAGCCGTGCAAACACAGTAGTTTGGTGGGTGAGTCTTCACCGTGAATACGATGCCGAATACCGGCAATGGATTTTCCATTCACCTGCAGGCTGATGGATTCTGGTCTTGGAACTTTTATTTCTCTCATGACGGATAAATACAGGCGTTGTGCCTAGTGTGGTGGATAAATTGGACGGTTTCTTAGTTAGTGAACTTCGAAAATGCGGTTAGTCGCTATCGCTGGTTGACTGTAAGTCTAAGGTAAATAAAAGCAGTTCAGGGTCGTCTGGGTCTCTCTCGGCTTTAAAACCGAGGTTTTTCATTAACCCTCGCATCGGATTATTAGTAACAAGTACATCGCCTGTCAGTTGTCTTAAATTTTGCGCTTTCGCGTGCTCAATAACCAGCTTCATCAGTACTAAAGCCAAACCCTGGCCCTGCCAGTCGTCAGCAATGGAAACAGCAAATTCTGCACTTAATCTATCGGTTATCATCGTGTAGCGACTCACGCCAACCACATCGCCATTGCCGTTGTCGCTAACGGCTACAAAAGCCATTTGACGATCATAATCGAGCTTGGTGAATTGCGCGATCATTTGGGGTGATAAATCGTTAATGGCATGCATAAAACGAAAATAGCGCGATTCTGCCGACATGTTGCGCACCATCGTCTGTATGGACTCTCCATCTTCTGGTCGAATTGGCCGCAATTGCACCGTGCGACCACGTTTTAATTTTTCCAGTCGAACCCATCGCCACGGGTATGGGTGAATGGCCAGATGAGCATATTCTTTTTGCGCTTTGGATTGTTCCAGAACCACCTGTACTTCCATTGCAAAAGCATTATCGACACCCACTCGAACCGGATTGATTTCCACAGAGAACACATTGGGCAGCTCGCAGGCCATTTCTGATAAGCGGCGTAAGATATGCGCGGCACCTTTTTCACCAACCGGTTTTTGATGCCTGAATTCACCAAGGTAGTTAGCGACAGTGGGTGTAGAGAGCATGCTGCTGATAAGAAAATTATTCAACGGCGGTAGCTGGGCAGTGCGTTGATGTACCAGTGTTGATAAATCA
>CAYTJF010000031.1:0-34801 GCA_964437945.1 uncultured Granulosicoccaceae bacterium | reverse complement strand
CCATAGCTTGCTATTCCTGGCCAGCTAAACACAAATTCAACAATAAACGCATTGCCAATTAATGATGCAAACTCGAGCCCGAGTATGGTTAGCGGCGCCACGCAGGCAAGACGCAGCATATAGCGAAAGGTAACAACTCGCTCAGGAATACCATAAGCACGCGACGCTTCTATAAAATCCCTGCTTGCCACTTCGATCATTGAGGAACGCGTTATGCGCATAACCTGACCTACTCCGGCAGCTGCAAGGGCAATTGATGGCAGCAACAAGTGTCGAACTGCATCTAGCCAGACATCCCAGCGCCCGGCCAGAATCGAATCAATCAGCAACAGACCAGTTGTATCAGCTGTAAAATCCAACGCGGAATCAAGCCGACCGGTTATAGGAAAAAACGTTAAGTGATAACTGGCAATGAGCTGCAGAATAATCGCCAGCACAAATCCAGGGGTTACTACACCAATCAGCGAAATGATTCGTGTGACATTATCCACCCAGGTATCTCTGTATACCGCAGCAAGCACACCCAAAGGGATAGAAAGACCAATCTGTAAAATGATGGTGAAAAGAACCAGTTCGAAAGTGGCAGGCAGGGCATGGCGAATGTCACTCATTACTGAGCGGCTTGTCAAAAGTGACTTGCCTAGATCACCTTGAGCAAGACCTGACAGGTAATTCCATAGTTGTTGAACAAAGGGCAAGTCAAGGCCCATTTCCCGGCGCATTTCCGCTACCTGATTTGCAGTCGCCAACGGGCCCAGTGCAATTCGGGCAGGATCGCCCGGCACAATGCGCGCAATAACGAAAATCAGGATTGCCAATCCAACGAAAACAAGCAACAGCGAGAAAGCCCTTCTCACCAGATACCAGATCAAACGTCTATCTCCCAGGCGAATACCAAACCAATCTCGCCGTACCCGCTTTGACCCTATCAGCCCGATGGCTTAATGTCTAATCTAAAACAATGTTGAGATACGTCCAGGCTTTGATCATCATTATTCTCCGATCCACCGGTAGAGAGACTATAGTTTATCTGGTAGAGAGTCTATAGTTTATAATGGGCGAGAATTTGATAAGCCATGCTTCCGCCAAGGACCCGGCGTTCTACGCAACCATGGATAACTATTGCCACTTATACGGCATTGCATGGTCGAAATTTTAATTAACACTACTCGAATAAAATGAAACAAGATCTGACATTGCTTGATCGCTCCGAACGGCATACAGCAACCGGACTTGGGATTCTGCGCATCGCATCTGGTGTGTTTTTTCTCATTCCCGGTATTTACAAACTGTTATCGCCTGGTGATTTCCACGCAATGATGGTTGATTTCCCACTATTTTTACAGCCTCATTTGCCCTGGCTATTTAACCTGGTCATTGCCTGTGAAATTATCGGTGGTCTAATGCTGATCATTGGATGGAATATCCGATTGGCAGTACCTGCGCTGGTTATCATTACTCTTGTCGCCGAATCGATGGTGGTGATCAACGATACCGGTTCAAACATCCGCCTGCTTAGTTTAAGTGCTCACTTTATGGGCGCAGGCTTGTACACAGCCATGTTTTTGCTGGGCAGCGGTCGGTGGGCCATAGGTAGAGGCAAGAGCGTGGTTCACTGGCTAGCCGATAGATCTTTCGGCAGCCTAAGCAGATTTGCTCACCACGTTACCAGTGGAGCTGGTAAAAATGATGGCATTTTCCTGATTCGACTGGCGGTTTCAATTCCGTTTATTAGTGCATTCTTCCTCGCGATTACTGATGATGTCTACCGTTCAGTTTTGATAGACAACCGATTTATTCTGTATACATTACTTTCCATTGCCCTGCTGGGTGGCCTGTCAATGTTAATCGGTTTTCAGGTTCGATTCGTAGGTTGGGTGCTTGCCGCGTTAACATTGATTCATCTTATTACAGTGGGCTTGCCTGATACATCCGGGTCGCAAATCGGCATTATTAATATCCTGTTTCATCTGCTCATTATTGCTGCCGTTGTTTCACTGCGACTGATCAATTTTGGTAGTGATCTTGAAGTCGAACATATTCTTTCGCTCGACAAAAAGAACATTGTGGTAATTGGCGGTGGTTTTGCCGGAACACAGTTGGTACAAAGACTTGAACGAAAATTATCTGATGATTGGCAAGTTGTACTAATTAGCGAAGAAAACTACACAACCTTTAACCCAATGCTGGCTGAGGTCGTTGGTGCAAGCGTGTTGCCAAGTCACGTCATCGCACCTATTCGACGTATGCTGCGTAAAACCCGATTCATATCTGCGCGCGTTACCGATGTCAATACCCAGGATAAAACCGTGTATTTCGAAGGTGAAGATCAGCATTCACAAATTCACTACGAACACCTTGTTCTTGCTTTCGGGTCACGCGCAAATACTGATATATTACCTGGAATGGCTGAGCACGCTATGCCATTCAAGTTGCTGGGCGATGCGCTCAATTTGAGAAACCGGGTGATCGAACAGATGGAAAAAGCAGAGCTTGAGGAAGACCCTGAAGTTCGGAAATGGTTGGGCCATTTTGTCATTGTCGGTGCAGGCTTTAGTGGCGTTGAAGTCGCCGGTGCAATACAGGATTTTATCCATGCATCACACAAGCATTATCCAAGACTGCATGACGAAGATTTAACAGTAACAATGGTCCATCGTGCCGATTTACCCTTGCAGGAAATGAGTTCTAAGCTTGGCTTGCACGCACTTGATCAAATGCCATTGAAAGGAATCAGGATGTGGATGGATACCGGTGTTGAGACGGTGGACGAACAAGGAGTACTTACTGATTCAAACGGGCGTCTTGAAGCAGCAACTGTTGTGTGCACCATTGGCACCAAACCAAACCCGCTGGTTGAGAAAATGAATATTCCAAATGAGCGTGGCCGGATTTTAGTTGATTCAGACATGTCAGTTGTTGAGCATGCCAACCTCTGGGCTATAGGTGACTGCGCATTGTTAGTTAACGCTTACGATAAAAAGCATGCGCCGCCAACTGCTCAGTTCGCCATAAGAGAAGGGCGCCAGCTGGCAGACAATATTTGTCGGGCAGTTACGGGCGAACCCACACAAGCATTCAACTATCAATCAAAAGGTTCCATGGCAACAATCGGTCATCTGAATGGTGTGGCTGAGCTCCCAGGTGGGCGCGCCATAAGTGGGTTTCCTGCCTGGTTAATGTGGCGAGGTTTTTATCTGTCGCTTATGCCGACCTTTGCGAAGAAAACACGCATATTTTTCGAATGGACCTGGAGCATGCTGTTCTCACCTGACATTATCAATTTGCGCTTTACCACAACCGACACTGTCGATAATTCGCGCAAGCATCGTTCATCGCAAATTCATTCATCACAAGAATTGCCCGAACACTAAATTCAACTCTGTGCGTCTGCTAGAGTGGTGTAACAAGCAAACGGCGCAAAGCGGATTCTTCACACCGCACTCGGTTAGGCGCTGTCAGAGTCGCGGTGGCTCCCAGGTGAACAGCGCTTAAGCAACATTTACCGCATTCTTACAAATAATTATTTATGCGAGTCTTATGAAACTGATGCTCGATTTGAACCTCTTACCTGTAGGCTAATTAAATACAGGTAAAAGAAATGTCCAATATCAAAGAATTTCAACTGACTTCAAAGCCGTCAAGATTTCCGACGAGCGCTTCAGACGCCGTGTCGCTGGATATGTCCATACGCATCAAAAACGGTGTCGCGGTGATAACGGGCTGTAGCACTTCAATTAACACCCGTCGTGAAACTGCTAACGCAGTTGGACAGGTTAGTGGCGTTAATCAGGTGATAGATTTGGCAAATAGCGTTTGCTGATTGACCCATTACTCATACTGCTCTTTGTTGTTAGTGTTGGTTGTTTACGGCGACGCCAACGACTCTAAGTCTAGCAAGTTAAACAGTATGAACGCTGTCGCTGGAGAATTGAAAACGGTGCTTTAGTGATCTGCCACTACTTCCTGTGCGCCCGGATGGACCTCCATTCCAAACGGACCAACTTCGGGCACTGACAAACGTAGCTCACTGGCCCGTTCCAGCAGTGTATCGACAACAAGATACCCATGTTGTACGGGTAAATCGTCTCGAGTTACCAGCAGGTATTCGCCATTGCCGAGCAATACCTGAAGCGCTATTGGACCAAATTCTTCAAATGGTGTGTCGCCGTTGAACATTGATTGGGCTTGCTCGTATGACAACACTGCAACCTTTGCTTGATCGGTTTTGAGCAAACTGGCTACGCGCTGAAAATTTCTTGCCCTGCTAACCACCGCTTTTGATTTGGGTAAGTGCTCGGCCAGTACAGCTACCCATTCATCTGCAACAGCATCACCAACTAAATCGCTGCGCGACGTCAACACCTGTAAATGGCGTGTTCGATACGAATCCCATTGCCCATACGGAGTGTGTGCCTGGAGCACGGTGACAGGCACAAAAATGGCTAACGCCATTACTAATAGATTTAACCTGCCAGCATATGCTGACAGGCTTTTAGTAAGCAAATCTAATTGCTGCTGTTTTTTATGCATACTTGTACTTTTGGCAACCAGACAAATATAACGTCAATGCGCCATGAAGTGTTTCCTACTACTCTATTCGGAAAATATTTCCATTGGACAGATGGTCGAGACTACATAGTTGGGTACATCCACCACATTTCCAATCCGCAAATCACAAGCCACGCTCATCACAACAAAAGCTTCTTCTCGGCCAAGCCCTTTTGTTTCCTGCAACCAGTCCAGCATTTGTATTAGTGAATTTCGGGCTGCCAATGTGATGTCATTAGATAACTGAGTTAAGGGTGCTAGTTTTTCACTTTCGAGATAAGCCCATTGTGGAGGTATCTCACCAGCTTCTTTAAGCGGGTAACCAACGGTTGCATGAAATCGATCTGGCTCGAGTGCCTTGATCTGCGCCCCACCTTCAAAATGCGGTTGCTTGATCAAAGACGCCATACCTTTTCGAATCTCGGTTTTAACGGTCACTATGGCGCCAGTCTCAATAGCGGTACCAGCAACTTCACCATCACCCTGTGCAAAATGCACATCACCAATAAAAAACCCACAGCCATCAATAAAACACGGCAAGAGTAATGTGGTACCAACCACCATTTGCTGTACATCCATGTTACCGCCATTTTCTCTAGGTGGTATGGTTCGCAGACATTTGTCTTTGTGGCTACCATCAGGGCCACAAACTTCAGGTGGTCTTGCGCCAGTTGGTTCAGGCGGAAGCGCAACACCGCCGACCGCTGCCAGTTCGGTTTCGCGCGCAAGCCATTTGTCAACTTCTTCTTCACCGGGCAATACACCAACACTGCCCATAAACGCATTCATCGGAATTTTGACACCGGGAATCTGTTCAGAAACCGCTTCGAGACTGTTTAAGGCCCAGTTCGCGATAAACGGTTCCTGAAATAGATCGGGCAAAAACCCAAAACCAGGTATTAAGGTGGTATAGCCGTACTCATCAGGAATAATGTTAATCAGTTGCACTGCCAGAACATCCCCACGCTCGGCACCTTCAATATGAATAGGCCCGGTCATCGGATGAACAAGATTTAAGTCAATTGCCAGAGCATCTTTTGGTAAGGAATCTATTGTCAGGTTTGAATCGAGCGCATCCCGAGTATGGACAACAATAAGATCACCCGGATTAGCTTTGGCAACAGTTTTGATTGCCGGGTGATAGCGATTGAAGCAATTAGGATCTTGCTCACAATGCTCCCCCTCTTTCTTGACTTCTACAATCGTTTGAGTTTTGACATCGGTTGTATCGGACAAGACTGTTGGCATGTAGCTCAACAGGCCAACTGTGATCGCTAGTGCGGATAACGGGACGAATTTTTTCATTTTAAGCTCCATTAAAATACGAAGCTAACAATCTGCAATCAATAGATCACATCAGCCAGCTTCTGCAAACTATGATGAATAGATATCGATAGGTTCCATGCGTTGATTAGCAATACAGTATCAGCCTACGCCCCAAATTTGAATAACGCAAGACTAACCGAAACTATCACGACGTAATCGATAGCTCCAAATTCGAACAACTGTGAGACACACTGACCCATATTGAAAGTGAAAAGAGAATTTTGGCAGAAAATTTTGTGTAATCTTCCGTCGGTGTGAATGTGGACTAATGTACCAGAAGCCGTTAGTGGTCAGCGACTACCCAGCCGTGCGCCGCAATGCTTGCGCCATGCAATGAATACCACCACCGGTTTTGGATAGCTCTGCGGTTTCGACCTCAACAACTTGAAAACCGCGCGCTTTTAATTGATCAATTAGTGTCTTGGACGATGTTGGTGCAATAGCCCGATCGTTACCAAGCGACATTAAATTACAACCCAGGCGCATGGTGTCTTGAAACGGCACATCGATTATTTCGTGTCCTTTACTCTTTAACCAATCCACTATTTGCGGGTCGGTACAAGCGACGCACACCGCCGTTAGCTTATGCGCGATGGGCACAACCATCAGATCAATATGCACATAATATTCATCTATGTAGGCAAGCCGAACTTCCCAACCTTCAGCCTCAAACCATCCAGCAACTTGTTTGGCACCTGCCTCATTGGTGCGCGCTTCACCGCAGCCAATAAGCACACACCCTTCTTCGATTACATTGAAATCACCGCCCTCGAAGGTGCCAGCAGTAACCATGTCATAGATGGGAATACCCAGCTTTTCATAAGCACGGATGGCGGCGTAGTTTTCACCGCGACGCCACCACTGCGACATGGCTGTGATAAATGCACCATAGGGAGTCATTACGCTCGAATCACGAGAATAAACTTGCATTGTGAGTTCTGGTTCTGCTTGCAGAAAATGCACGTTCACATCAAAATGTCGGTAGGCGTCGACAAGTTCGGCATGCTGCGATTGAGCTACTTTGATATCGCAAGGTGCATCGCGCAGGTATTTGCGCGATAAACTAGACGTGGCGCGATGATACAGATGTTCGGGGCTCCCTAACAAAACATCTGTCAAGGGGTCTGTTTCATTGCGAAAGCCCCAGTTTTTTAACGGACTTGTTCCGCCCTGCAACTCACGGCGCTGCAGAGTGAATGCATCGGATTGGTTTTTAGCTGCCATATGTTCCAGCCTCGGTTGCGACGTTAATGCAACCCGCGCTACCTTTCAATACGTACTACCCTTTCAACTCGGGCAAATCTTTCAACACTCGCCGCCTACAGCCTATCCCCGGAAAAACATCGTCAGCTCTGGAAAAAATAACACAGCCATTAACACTACAAGCTGAATCATGATGAAAGGCAAAAAACCTCTGAAGATAGCTGGCAACGTAATGTGTGGCGGTGCCACCGACTTTAAATAAAATGCCGCAGGTCCAAACGGTGGCGATAAGAAACTCACCTGCATATTGACGCAAAACAGAATACCAAACCATATTGGTACAAAGGTTCGAACGTCTACCAACGGGGCAAATATACCAATCTCCTCAACCGGCAGCTTCATCACGATAGGCAGGAAGACAGGCATAACCAGCAACACGATGCCCACCCAGTCCATGAAAGCACCCAGGAAAAGGAAAATCAGCATCATCATCATTAACACACCCAGTGTTGGTAAGTCTGCACCAATTATTAGATTGGCTACATAGGTGGGTCCGCCAGATATGGTGTAAGCACCAGCCAATGCAGTAGCGCCAAACGTGACCCAGATAATTGTGCCAGTCGATTTGAAGGTGCGCATCAGTGCTTCGTAAACCAGTCCAAAAGAGAACTCACCACGCAGGATAATCAACAAAAGTACCGCAGCAGATCCCATACCGGCGGCCTCAGTGATGCCGGTAACACCGCCATAAATGGAACCCAGCACAACAAAAACGATCAGTAGTGGCGCAACCATGCCTTTGCCGGCCTGCCAGGCTGCCCGCACCCGTTTTGGTCGAATGAAAAACACAAGAAATGCTAGTAGCACTGGGACGACGACCAAGCTCGCGATGTTTACAAAGCCACTTGAAACAAAAGCGTGATCTTCAGTAATCCTGTCAAAATAGTCCAGGAACAATGCACGGCACACAAGAATAATGAGGGCAAACGCCACAAGCCCTGCGATCAATGCAGAACCGTAAACCGCTTTGGTGCGGCCATCCATATCATCAGGACCAGGTTCGGGAAGTGGCGCTAGCGACGGGGTGATACGGGTGCGAATAATGATATAAATCATGTACAGAATCGCAAGTATAAAGCCCGGAACGAAGGCCGCCTTGAATAAGGCATGAATAGACGTCTCAGTAATCAAGCCATACATGATCAATACAATTGAAGGCGGAATCATAGTGCCCAGAGAACCTGAAGCGCAAATAGTACCGATAGCAAGATTCTGGTCGTACCCTAAACGCAGCATCTGCGGCAGTGCAATCAAACCCAGCAACACAACCTCTCCACCGATAATGCCAGACATAGCCGCCATAACAACGGCCATAACCGATGTGACTAACGCAATTCCACCACGCGTGCGACTAAGCCACTGACTAAGACAGGTATACATGTCTTTGGCGATACCACTGCGTTCCAGCAAGGTCGCCATAAAAATAAACAAAGGCACAGAAATGATGACGTAGTCGGTCGTCAATCCGTACATTCGTTGCACAAGTATATTTAGCGGTCCTCGACCAAAATCTGAAAACAATAACTCCGGGCCGAACTTCATCACTAAAACGGCAACCGCCATAATGCCTGAGGCAAAGCCCAGGGGCATACCTATCGCCAGTAGAACCAATAATGAAATAAGCAGTATTAACGATATAGTTCCGATATCCATGACTTATCTCTTAGCGCTCGCCGCGGGTATCTTTAGAGGTGCCAACATCGTCAGTGATGCCATCGCCAACCTCGTCAACAAATCCTTGTGCACGTTTTACTTCCTCTATTTCGGCCTGCATTTCGTCATCAACAAGAGGTTTGTCGTAGTCATTCCAATCGGTCAAAAAGTTTGACACTGCCTGAATGGCCATGATTACCATGACAACAAGAATCAACGGTTGAGTGGTTGCCGGAATTGGTGGATCCCAAGCGGTACCAAAACGCTCCCAGCGAATTAGGGAATCCCATGCTTCGTTAAACCCACCCCAGACGGTGGCAATGGCCCAAAGCACGATCAAAAATACAGAAATAAAATCGAACAAACGTTTTAACCAACGCGGCACAACATCGTAGAGCACAGTAATGCGAATATGGGCGCGCTGCTGCATGGCGTAAATGCCTGCGGTGAGGTAGATCCAACCCCCGACCCAGAGACTCATTTCGGTTACCCAGGTGGTGGGCTTTTTAAGCACATAACGCATGAACACTTCATAGATCATGATAACGACAATAAAGGCTGGCATTAGCATTGCCGCCCTGCTAAAACGCCAGGTTATCCCGTCAACCCAGCCCTTTCTTTCATGCTCTATCATCTGTCTACTCTCAAATGACGGCCGCCGCCGCTTCTTCTTTTAAGCAATATTCTAACCAAAAAAAAGTGGGGCCAAAGGCCCCACTTTCGTTTCAAATAACGCGCAAAAAACGTTTTACTTCATCGCGCCTTGATCAACCAGGAAATCGATGTGCGATTTCAACAAAGCTTTTGCCAGATCGTTCTCGGCAAACTCTTCCCAACCTGCTTTAACAGCATCACGGTAGGCAGCAAGATCTTCGTCTGACCAGTTATAAAGGTTGACACCTTTTGCTTCCAGCTCTTGTGCAGTCTTCGCATTCATGATCTCTGTTTCAGTCGCAATACGCAGTGCGAGTGCTTCCATAGAGACTTCAAGAATTTTCTTGTGAGCATCGTCCATTTCATCCCAAACCTTCTTGTTACACGCCAGGTGATCAGCAGGCATAGAATGGAATCCAGGATAGTTAGTGTGTTCAGCGATGTCATACAAACCAAGGCCAACATTGGTACTAACGTTTGCAGCATCTGCACCGTCAATCAGACCGGTTTCAAGCGCGGTGAAGATCTCGTTGAAGTCCATCACGATTGGGGATGCACCTAGGTTTGCAAATACCAAAGTAGCTAATCCTGGAGGTGAACGAAATTTCCAGTCTTTGAAATCACCAACGTTTCGAATAGGTTTAGTTGAAGACAGAGACTCTGGTCCCGGTACCCACCAGCCAACAAATTCCATGTCATAGCTGTTGTACAACTCATTAACTGCCTCACGGCCACCGTTGTGCAGCAACCAACCCATCATTTGATACGGATTAGAGTAACCGCCCATCAGATCACCAGTGAACTGAAATGCTTTGTCTTTACCAACCTGGTAAGAACCGCCAGTCATGTCGCAATCGAGAATTCCGTTGACAGCAGCATCAAAAGTTTCTACCGATTTTACGACTGAAGATGCATAGAACATCTCGAGTTCAATCTCTCCGCCGGACATAGCCTGGACATCTTCTGCCCATTTCGCAGCTGCTTTACCGTTGTGAGTTTCTGGCGAAAAGTGCGTCTGAATACGCAGTTTTGTTTCAGCCATCGCTGTCGCACTTGTCATAGCAAGGGCCATGGCGGCAACCAATGATAATTTTTTAATCACGCTTGTATATCCTCCAAGAGATATTATTTGTATGGACGGGTCAAACCACTCAACCCAGCCCCGACACCCTATCAATCACTCAAATCTGTTGCAACAGCAAAATGTCGGTTGACATAAGTAATGAAGAGGTCATACCATCATACCACTCACCATTGTACTTGGATAGGGGCTTTAGGCGTTCTCTTTCACGATCGGCTGATCAATTACTGAGAAAAGATACGGAGAGTGTGGGACTCAGTTAGCATTGTTAAAAGCTAGTAGCCAAATGCCTAACAGCTTTACAATGCAACCATATCAACCAAACAACTGTGATTAACTCAATCCAGCATAAACCTATCGTACGAAAAAAATTAGGCGATCAGGTTTTCGAGAAAATTCGGCGTCAAATTGCAAATGGCGAGCTTAAACCAGGTGACGATTTACAACCTGAACGCGAATTGATGAAGCAGTTTGGCGTTGGCCGACCTGCGGTGCGCGAAGCTTTGCAATTACTGCAATCCAAAGGCCTGATCATTGTCTCGCATGGCGAAAGAAGTAAAGTAGCCAAACTCAATGCAAGTAACGCGTTTGCGCAAATTGACGATGTGGCCAAGTTACTGTTGTCTCAGGAACCATCGAGCCTGGAGAATCTAAAGCAACTTAGACGCCTGTTTGAAGTCGGTGTGGTTGAACTCGCCGCGAAGAATTGCCAGGCAGCAGATGTGGATGCACTACATGCCATTGTTGAGCAGCAACAAAAACATCTTGGTAACGCCGTCGCATTTATTCAATATGATATTACCTTCCACGCACGAATAGCTGAAATTTCTGGCAACGAGTTATTAAAAGCGGTATCTGAAGCCGTGCTGTCCTGGCTATTCGAATACCATTATTCGCAATTACGTAGCGCTGGTAGAGACGAAACCACATTGAAAGAGCACAAACAACTTATCGCTTATCTTGCAGAGAACGACAAACATGGTGCGATGAAGACAATAAAAAAACATATTGACCGCTCGGAGCAGTTATTAAAATCGTAATTGTTTCGTCACGTGCCGTAATATGCCTTGCTTTTCATTACGACAAAATGCGCTAGCGTAACCAACCTTAACAACCAACTTTTTCAACAACAGAATTTGGCTAGTGGAATCTGGAACGTAAGACGAAACACAGACCCAGCAAAGAAAACAAAATACCACCAGCCCCACCTCCACCAGAACTCACAGCAACTTCGTTCATAGACACGTCACCCTGCGAGTCGCTGGCGTCTGTGTCTGAATTGGTTTGCAGCGCAGCTACAGTTGAGCCTAATGCAACACATTCACCATTAGCGCCCGGCTGCGACTCACACGCCTGAAATGCCGTACTGCGCGCGGTACCAGGCCCTGTTGGATAGCGTATAAGGAAATTGCCGTTACCATCAAACTTAATTACCTCATTAAGATACGATACAACAACAAAATTGCCTTCATCATCAAACGCGATACCTTGTGGCACAACCGGTCGACCATCATCGATGTCAGCTGGTAGTAATGACGTTAATAGATTTCCAGTTTGATCAAATTCATAAATCCCGGTGTCGCCTCCGCCTGAAGTAACCCACACGGTATCGTCCAGTCCGCTTTGCATGGCGTTGGTGTCGCGTGCCACAGCCATCAAGCTGGAGATTCCAGTGGTGGTAAAATCAAATTGAAACCGGTTATTAGTATCAAAGCTAGACACCGCACCAGCACCGCCGTGAGTGCCACCAAGGCGATTGGCTACCAACAAGGTGCCGTCATCCAGAAATGCGGAACAGTTAGGGTCGACTAAAGCCGTGCCTGTGAAACGCTCAACTAAATTCTCCGACTCATCAAACACCATAATCTCGTTGCCATTCGAGTTACTGATGTAAACCAGATACCCAGATGCGGTATCGATAGACTCTGGTGAAAACGAAAACGTTATACCGACAGGCTCGTTAAAATCCGGGTGTTCGAACCGACGTAAAAACTGGTTCTGGTGGTCGAAAATTAACACAGCATTGCCAAACTCACTGGCGATCCAGATTTCACCGTTGAATGGGTTGAACGCAATACCGCGTGGACCATCAAGCCCATCGGCAGAGAACCGTTCGATCAGTGTGCCATCGGGTGCGAACACCGCGACTTCATCAGCATCCCACATGGATACATAGAGATTGCCGGTATTCTGGAATGGCAGCAAAGCCATTGCCGCATTTGGCAGCACCAGCATCAAAAACAGCAACTTCAAAAGAACAAGTGTTTTGATCAGTTTTTTTTTGGCGCGAGATCGTTTATTCATGATTCTATACATCGGACATTCAATGGGGTTATCTTAAGAGAAAAACTATGTGTTTTTCCTGTCACTTCAGGCTCCTAAGAACAATAATAAAGTAAGCAGGATTCCTGCTTCGCTACTTTTTTAAATTGTTAGCGATACAGATTCGCATCTATCGACTAAACCGGAAAAGCCAACTCCGGTTTATAGTGCTCAAAGCTATCCAGGGTTTGCGCATTAGCCTGTTCCTGCCACGGCGTGCCGGGTAAAATCGCAGACACACAGTGATATTTTTTACGATAGGTCCGGGTAGTTTCGTTGTCTTCAATAACAATTGATACCATGCCAGCAACCAAACCAGCCTGTTGTTCTATAAGCTGAACAGCACCGTGCATTGAGCCACCTGTTTCGACCCATTGATCAACCAACAAAACCCGAGTGTTAGATGAAAAGGCAGGTTTGCGCATTTCCATGTCTTGAGTACGACCAGAATAGTTGGTGAACGTGGCGCTATCGGTTTCAACACACAATTTTCCAGCCTTGCGTATGGGCAAAAAACCCTTACCGATGCGTGCAGCTATGGCTGAACCTAAAACAAAACCCATGGCATCCAAACCAGCCACCACGTCTATTGTGCCTGGGTCTAGCTCTGCACACAGATCATCCAGCAAATCATGGAACGCTTCCCCATTGATGTATATTGAAGTTGGGTCCAACCACGCGAATTTTTCGCCCTTTGTATTGGGCGCCATCAAAGCAAAATACCATCGGTCATCTCTTGGGCCTTTATCTCTGCTCATGATCCAGTTCCTGAATTGTTAACATTTTCATCTATTCCCACTTGATCATCTGAATTCATACGCGGGTCAAGTCCATTAACTTAGCCAGCCGAACGGGGTCTATATTATAAAAGTCGTCTTTGATATTGATGCCGGTTGCGACCAATACACAATCAACGTAGGGGGCGTAGCTTAAAACGTTTTCTGGTGTTATGCCTGAAGCTAGAGCAAGTGGTGTGTCTTTACAAGCGGCGCGAAAGGTTTGTATTTTTTGCAGATCGGCGCTATGCCCGGTCGCGATGCCCGATGTCGTAACAACATCCATGAAATTGCACGCAATTGTCGCGCTTTTTTCATAGTCAGTTGCGTTAACCTCTCGCTGTTTTTTAAAAGCTGTACCACCAAAATACAACCCGTTCCAGCCACATTCGGCCTTGGTCGCTGCGATCTGTTCAGCTTCGAACTGATTGCTGGCGCTTCGTCGCTCATCAATTCGCGCATCATCTGCCCAATAACCATCAACTTTGACTCCCTGGTTGGCAAGCTCAGCCAGAACAGGAAAAGCAACTTTCCCCGTTTGGGCAAGAAAATTAACACCAATCCAGTAGTTCGGAAAAGCGCGCCTGACATGGCGAATAATGGGTAGTAGTTCGGCGTACGGAAAGTCATGATTAATGAGGAAAACACCTGGGCACTTTGCCTGCATCGCTAACCTGATATTGGTCTCGGCTTGCTCATTGTCTTGCACGTGAATAACCGGCAGTACCAGTAGGCTGGTTTCATTAAACTGTTGTTTTAACTGTTCTCGATTCATTTCGGCATCCTCACAGCTATCAGGCGGGTCTGTCAAGACCAACCTTTGGTATTAACCTTCACGCCCGTTTGCGCCCCCATTCAGTGCGCCGTGCGCGAAGATGGTTATCAGTCATTCTGCAAAAAATAGTCGTTGTGAATACTGACTAAGGTGTGATTTACTGGGTAGACACGGATTTTTGACATCGACGATGCGTTTCGCAGCGTCCAATAAATACACAGATTCAAAAAAAGTAACAGGAGCAGATATAAAGTGAGCGATAAGATCAGCGAAAAAAAGGGTAGCGTTTTTACACCGACCCGACGAGAGTTTATCAAGTACTCTGGGATGGCAGCAATTACAGCACCTTATATCAGCCGAGCCTGGGCACAGACCACAGAGATCAACATGTTGGCCTGGTACGGTCATGGCGAGCCAGACATGGTGGCAGAGTTTGAAGCTGCCAATAATGTGAAGTTCAAACCGAAATACTATGCCGGTGGCGACAATATGCTTGCACTGATCGCCCAGTCTCCGCCAGGGACCTATGATTTAATTTTATCCGACGCCGAGTTTGTTCAGCAGCTTAACGCGGCAGGCTACATCGAAGAAATGAATGCAGCAGACTATCCGTTTGATGACATGCTGCATGAAGACTTCACACAATTCCCTGGTCATTGGAAAGACGGAAAACTGTTTTCCATGATGTTACGAGGCGGGCATTTAGGCGTGTCCTACAACACAACTGCTGTAACGAAAGAGGAAGCGATGAGCTACGAGTGTTTCTGGAAACCAGAATTAGAAGGTAAGGTGGGACACTTCGATTGGCATTTGCCAAGCCTTGGCATGATGAGCCTTTACAATGGTAATGGTGCAGGCCTTTGGGATCTGGATGATGCCAAGTGGGATAAAGTACAAGAGACAACAACCAGCTTGCGACCACAGGTTGGGGGTTTCTTCGACTACGGTGGTACATTCAACTCACTTAAGAACGGTGAAATGCTTGCCATGTGTGGTATCGGTGACTGGATAACCGGCGTACTGGAAAAAGATGGTGCACCGGTCGCATCGGTTATACCAAAAGAAGGTGGTATTCAATTTACCGAAAGCTATTCCATCGGCATAGGTTCAGAAAAAGCTGACATGGTTAAAAAATTCATTCAGTACATGATGTCGCCTGAAGGACAGGTAAAATCAGCGCAGATGGCCGCCTACCCAGGTTTTTGTATAACCAAAGCGGGCCGCGCAATGCTTCAGGAAGTTGATCCGAAAGAAGCAGAACGCTCTGGGCAGATTGATGGTAATCCTAACGATCCAATAGCATTGATTAATGAAGGTCGAATTCACTATCGAGACATTCCAGTGCAGCAATCGCTGGAAGACTGGAACGACTATTGGTCAGAATACAAAAACGCGTAAAGTTTAATCGAGCAATCTACTGAAGTTCCGTTAAGTTATTGGGTCTTCAGTAGACTTAAGCTTATTGAAAGTCACCAATTGACTAAGAGTGAATGACCAGTTCCACATCCGACAACGAGTGAATGACTTCTCGCAACTCCAAAGTGCACACTTCTGCAAATAAGCCAACCAGTGGATCGAATGGATCGAGTGGATCAAAAAGATCGAACGGATCAACCAGATCGTTCGATGGATTCGCCTTAGCCTGGCGACTACCTATCATTGTGTGGCAGGCACTGTTCTTTATTGGACCATTGCTTTTTATGATCGCCATGTCCTTCTTCCTGGTAAAAAATTATCGAATGGAGGAAGCGTTTGAGCTAAAGAACTGGAGCAAAATGTTCTCAAGAGACTATTTTTGGGACAGCTATTTTCTAACCTTCGGACTTGCCACTCTATCAACCTTAATAGCTTCACTGCTGGCCTTTCCAGCTTCATTCACACTAGCGTTTAAAGTGTCAGCAACAGTTCGACGGTGGGCATTGTTTCTGTTGATTATTCCTTTTTTTACCAGCTATCTTGTACGCATTTTTTCGTGGTTTGTGATTCTAGCAGAAAGTGGTGCGCTTAACGCCTTTTTCGACAACTTCGGCATTGGCCCTTTCACCATGCTCAACACAAAGTTTGGAACGCTGGTGGGCTACATGACCCTGACACTACCGTTAGTGGTTGTACTACAAACCTTTGCGCTATCAAACATTGATCGCAACCTGATTCAGGCTGCCCACAACCTGGGATGCTCGCCGCTTCGCGGCATCTACACCGTTATTATGCCGCTAGCGAAAACCGGCCTCATCGTTGCCGCCTTGTTTTGCTTTATCTTATCGTTTGGCGACTTTGTCAGTCCTTATTATCTAGGCGGATCCAAACCACCCACACTGCCTATCCTGATTATTGATACCACTAAATCAGGGCAACAATGGCCTCGTGCAGCAGTGGTTGCCGTAGTCATGATGGTAACCTTGATTACGATTGCATTTGCAGCTTTGGCACTGGCTTATCGCACCCGGGCCAGCCGGTGAAAAATTGAGATGAGCAAACCAACGAACAATTCGATCAATGGCCAGTTTGTGCTCGACTGGTCATTGCGCCTGTACGTCATTTTGCTTTTCCTTTTTATATTCGCACCGATAGTTTTTAGTGTGATCTTCTCGTTTAACTCGGCACGATTTCCAACCATTCCCCTCGAATCATTCACATTGAAATGGTATGAGACCATCTTTGCAGACCCGGATGTATGGGAGGCATTTCGTAACAGCATCATTGTGTCTGTATCCACAGCCATGCTCGCCACGCTACTCGGATTCTGCACAGCCTACACAGACTACCGGTATCGTTTTCGTTTCAAGCCTGCGTATCTTGCATTGGTGCTGCTACCGCCCACTATCCCGCTGATCATAATGGCTCTGGCCATGCTGGCATGGTTTTCAAAAATTGGCGCCTCTGGTCAGCTATGGTCTGTGATCATCGCTCATTCGGTGCTAACCGCCCCTTTCGCGATGGCCATTATTCGACTTAGACTCAACCAAATGGACAAGGATTTAGAGTCGGCCGCCTGGAATCTGGGTGCCAGCGAATGGCGAACCATGCGTGAGGTTATTTTTCCTTTTTGCAAGCCGGCCATAATATCTGCATTGTTTTTAACAGCAGCTGTTTCATTCGATGAGTTCGCGATCGCCTGGTTTGTGTCTGGCTTAAATAAAACAGTACCGGTTCTTATTCTTGAAATAGTACAAGGCAATATCGATCCACAAGTCAATGCTATTGGAACACTGGTGTTTTTAATATCCATGACACTGGTTATCGTTGCTCAGGTGTTTTTCTTTCTACGTCAAAACAGGGTCAGCAATTGAATACCCCACTGGTCGTCTTTGAGGATGTTGCAAAGCACTTTGGTGATTTTGTTGCTGTTAAAAAATTAAATCTCTCAATAAACGCAGGAGAGTTTATCGCCATAATGGGGCCATCGGGTTGCGGTAAAACCACAACTCTACGCATGCTCGCAGGACTTGATCGTCCCAGCCAAGGATCTATTTATATCGATGGCCAATTGATGAACAATGTTCGTCCTCATCAACGAGATACACCACTTGTTTGGCAGTCGTTGGCCTTGTTTCCGTTTCTGAATGCTCGTGAGAATGTCGAGTTCGGCTTAAAAATGCGTAACCAGAGCCCGGACAAGCGACGAGCAAAAGCCATGGAATGGTTGGAACGACTTGGCGTTGCAGAATTTGCCGAGCGAAATATCGATACACTATCAGGCGGGCAACGCCAAAGGGTAGCACTTGCTCGCTCACTGGTAACCGAACCGCAGTTATTACTACTCGATGAACCCTTGTCCGCACTTGATGCTCATCTGGTTATTCGCATGCAATCGGTCTTAACTCAGCTGCAGCGGGAACTTGGTATCACCTTTGTTTATGTAACACATTCTCAGTCCGAAGCATTCGCCATGGCAGATCGGGTTATTGTTATGACAAATGGAGAGATTGCCCAGGCAGGTATGCCACGCGATATCTACCGCGAGCCTGCTAACCGATTTGTCGCAGAGTTTGTTGGCCGCAATAATATTATTAGTGGTACTGTTGCCGAGGTTAACAATGGTCTGCTTCGAGTGGATGCGCCAATGGGAAAATTCAATGTGCCTGTTAGTGATGACCAGCATTGGGCTATTGGAGACAAAGTTACGTTTGTTATTGCGGCCGACCTTGTTCGGGTGACTCGTCGCGAAACCGAGATGGACAACACGGTTGAATGTTCATTGATATCAGAAGAATTTGTTGGCTCTATGGTAACGCTGTTTCTGGAAACCCCAGACGGTACAGAATTCAAAGCTCAACTACAGGAACGTGAGCTGACAACTCTGGACCACACGCAGAGCGAACAATTTTACTTAAGCTGGCAGTCAAACAATGCACATCTATTGGCACCAGAGAATTGAACCAACAAATGGAGCAAGCGATTGATTCAGAATCCGATCAAATGGCCTAATAATGCACGTTGTGCCTGTGCTATCAGTTTCGATATGGATGCAGACAGCCTGATTCATATTGCGCGTCCTAAAGATAGTTACGACAGGTTGTACCCCATATCGATGGGACGATACGGGCCAACCGTAGCGGTACCACGCATTCTTGATACCTACCGACGCTTAGGAATAAAACAATCTTTTTTTATTCCAGGCTGGTGCCTGCAAACCTACCCCGAAACTATCGAAGCGATTCTCAAAGACGGGCATGAGATCGGTCATCATGGGTGGATACATGAAGACCCGATCGTCACTAAGGGCCATCAACGCGAATCTTTTGAAAAGGCACTGGCTGCACATGAAAAGATATGCGGTACTACACCAAAAGGATATCGTGCTCCTGTGTACAACCTGACTCAAGAAGTCATAGACCTGCTGGTTGAATATGATTTTAACTACGACAGTTCGATGATGGCAGATGATATTCCTTATGTTTTAAAAACCAATGCCGGTGAGTTAATTGAAATACCAGTGCACTGGGGCACCGACGATTGGCCACCTTTCGCACACTATGACGAGATTGGATACCTGATGCCAGTTCGTAGCCCCTCTGCAGGGTTGGCCGGTTTCTGGGAAGAGTTTGACGCACAATATGAAGCCGGTGGTTTCTTCATGTTGATTGTCCATCCGTTTTTAACGGGTCGTTTGGCTCGCTGGAAAATGGTGGAACAGTGGTTGGAAAAAACGCTCGATACTCATGATGTTTGGTTTGCACCGCTTGCGGATATTTGTGCTCATGTTCAAGCTGCTCATCAGGGTAATGATCAAACAATACGCGTTGATCACTTGCCGTATTATGATGGTCCTCAGCGATGATAGTCTACCTTGTCGAACCACAGTCCATTCTATTACCTATGTTCCCGACTGCTCACACTTATAAAAAATGAGTTAATTTAGTAAAATTGGAGATAAACGAAAATGAATTTCTCAGAATACCGTTCCATATTACCAATAGCAGTGCTAGCGTTTCTTCTGCACGGTTGTTCCAGTAACGACGATGATGGCACACCAAACGGCGATGGAAACATCGATGGATCAGCCGTTATTGAGTCGACGATTCTGGCAGCTGAAGGGGGAGTGTTTTCAGCAGAAGATGGCAGTATTACTATTGATATTCCCGCTAATTCATTGGCCGAAGATGGCGTACTGCAGGTCATTCCTGTCGAAGGTCTAAGTGACCCTACCGACACCATGACTAGTGCTGGCGGCGCTTTCGCAATTTCGTTTGGTGCAGAACTACTAGCGCCAGTGTCTGTCAACCTGGAAATTGATACGCCACCTACCCATCCTGAGCTTGCAGAGTCTGCCATGATAGTAGAGGGAGAATGGGTTCGCTCATCTGCTAATTTTTTCCGCGCATCAAACAATACAGTGCTTAGCCTTATTAGCGGCGATGCAACGCTACAGCCAATATTGCGCACCTTACAGGCAGAGTCAGGTGATCAGGTTGAACGGGGCATCGATGTATTTTTGAACTCAACATTTGGCAACGAGCAGTTCTTTGGCGACATCGTGGGCCTACAAGATCTTCTCAATAATCTATCGCCGAGTGATGCGTTAGCTGTAGGTGCGCAAATAGATATCTCCAAAGTGCCAGCAGATATTGTGTCTGTGCTGACGGGAAACAACTTCACAGCAATACAGGACGCTTTGGTATCTCCTGCCCTTACCAGGGCATTGCTACAAGCTGATGCTGTAGTTGGGGTTCGAGCTTTCTATGAGGACGAGTCTAGTGATATTGCCACGTCAGCTGGTATTACATGCGCGCTATGTCACGCCACAGTAGTACCCACAGAGTTCGAATTGAGCGAAGGTGAAATGACTTCCTTGCCTATCGGACCGGTAGCACTTAATGGGCTTCCCAATACAGCTATTGATGTCGGTACAATATTATCTATGACACCCTTTGCTATAAACTCGGGTCAAGAAACAATAGATTTTCTGCAAGGATTCGGTGCTGGTCAATTTGACGCACGTGCGCTGCCTGATAATCCCTTGGAAGACGGGGCTCTAAACCCAACCAACATTCCGCCTTTGTGGAATTTTGTCGATCTTACCGAGCAAGACTATACGTTTAACTGGGATGGCTTTTTCGGCAGCTCTGACGAGCCAAACAATGCATTAGCCAGTCGTGATGAATTGGTCTTTGACTTAGTTATGCATGCTAATGGAGCGTTTGGTACTGATACCTCAACTGTTCCGCTTGCGGCTGTGAATGATCCCTCTGCAGCCTTGGTAGATGCGCTAAACGACGCCGAAGCCCAGGCGCCGGGCAATGACATTGATCAACAACCTTTGCTCGATCTTCAGTCTTGGGAGCGCAGCCTTGTAAGTCCTGCACCAGGTGAATTTGACGAAGCACTCGCAGAGGAAGGGTTTCTTCTCTTTTACGGCGGTGCTCAATGCTCGACATGCCATCTAACAGCAGAGTTTACAGGCCCGGTTGTTACTCCCAGTATTGTGCTGGAACCACCACAAGGTGACCTCGCTGGAGGAATCAAGACACCGGGTTTAAGGGGTATAAGCCAAACCGCACCCTACTTTCATGATGGCAGCGCCGCTACACTAGAAGAAATGGTAGAAGTCTATTCAGGGCGCATTACTCCCGAGCTTAATCCCTCCGAGGTTAGCGCGATCGCTGAATACATGCGTAGTCTTTGATCTATCCATAAAAAGTATTCTCAATCACCGGGCTACTTGCTCGGTGATTGGGCATAATCCGCTTTGACGAGCGTATAGAAACTAAGAACACGATTAGCGCATCCGATTCCTCTGATGACCTGGACCTCGCTGTTCATTATCAAAAAGCATAAATAAGAAATCCGCCGAATGCTATTGCTATAAAGCCTGCAATTCGTCCAAAGGCCTTAAAATTTGTGAGCACCCAAGATATTAACTTACGAAATTTAGTCCGCCCTATCACCGCTAAAGAAAACGCAGCAATAATAAAGATCCAGCCCAGTACTTCTATTGTTATTGGAAACCTGGATAGGCTGGATTGAGTAATTAATAGTATCCCAATTATCAATCTAGCCAAGACAGCAATCACGTGGATCGCGGCATTTTCAATATTGTTTCGGAGAAACCCAAATATAATCTCCGGATTTATCAATAGCAGAACTCCAGCCACTAGCATTAGGCTACCAAATATAATAATCGATATAGTCACTATCTATTTTCTCAAGAAACATAACGCCCACCCACATACATTGGAAACAGGTTGCACGCCCATCCTATGACATGATCAAACCGCCATCTACATTGATGGTTTGGCCGGTAATGTAATCGGCATCTTCGCTAGCCAGGAAAGCAACCAGACCCGCCACGTCTTTGCCTTCACCAGCGCGCTTCATGGGGATATTGTTTTGTACCCAGTCTTCCATAAGTTCACCAGGTTTATAGTCACCTAACATTTTGCCCCAGACACGATCATTGTAATCCCACATATCCGTGGTTATGATTCCAGGGCAAATCGCGTTTACAGTAATTTGTTCCAACGCAAGTTCTTTTGCCAGACTTTGCGTCATGCCCATAACACCGAATTTAGACGCCGCATAGTGAGGTGTAAAAATAAATCCATCTCGTGCCTGACCAGAGGCGGTATTAATCAGCTTCCCACCATCGCCGGATTTTCGCATATACCGAATGGCTTCCTGACAACACAGGAAAACACCCTTGGTGTTGACTTCCATAGTGTCATCCCACTGTTTTTCAGTCAGGTCTTCCACTTTCTCTATGGTTATAATGCCCGCGTTCTGTACAGACACATCAATACCGCCAAACTCCTTATCAGCCATGGCGTAGAGCTGCTTCACATCTGATACACTCGTTACGTCGCAGACCACACCCAACACGTTGGAGTCAGATGAGGCGCTTAAGTTTTTTGCAGCCTCATGGACATGCTCTTCAATCGAGGCAATGGCCACGTTTGCGCCTTCATTAACGAATCGATTGGCTATGGCATAGCCTATGCCTCGGTTTCCTCCTGTAACAACTACCGTCTTTCCTGTAAAACGTTCCATCTTTTATCCCCATCTAACGGCATTACCTTATGGATTAGCATCTGACTTTGCAGCGATCAAACTTTACCAGCAACAAAACCCACCATCGACCAGAAGATCGACGCCAGTACAATAAGAGGAGGCATCGCTTGCCAGAAAAATGGCCGGACCTACCATCTCATTAACTGATGCCATTCGCCCCATTGGCGTCTGACTTTCAAACTCGCGAGTCTGGTGAACCATTTCCGGGCGAGTATTCATTGGCGTGGCAGTGTAACCGGGGCTAATCGAATTGACTCGAACGCCTCTGCCTACCCATTCCATGGCCATACTCTTACCCATATGAATGACACCGGCTTTTGACGCATTGTAGTGACACTGATCCAACCCTCGGTTTGCGATTACACCCGACATTGAAGCAATGTTCACAATGGAACCTTTACCGTGTTTCAGCATGGCGTTTGCTTCCGCCTGGCATGAGTTAAATACGCCTTTCAAATTGATATCCATCAAAGTTTGATATTGCTCTTCACCCATATCTTCGGCCGCACATGCGTTGGCAATACCCGCCGCATTAACGGCTACTCCCAATGGACCTAGTGCGCTTTGTGTTTGTGTTACAGCATCTTCAAGAGACTTACGGTCGGTCACATCTACTTGCAGCGGGAGCGCACTACCTCCATCATCAGTAATAATATCGATAGTATTTTGTAATCCACCGTCTTCGCGACGATCAAGGCACGCCACTTTGGCACCGCATTGCGCCAAACCACACGCTATACGCTGACCAATACCGCTTCCAGCTCCAGTGACTATCGCAACCGAGCCAGACAAATCGAAAAGCGCAGGCGCGTTGAGTTTCTCTTCAGACATAATGTAATTCCTGCAAATCCATAAGCTTTAAATATTCGAGCATTAAATAGATAAAGCAATTGTGAGTTCAGTACGAAGGCTTATTTGGTCGCCAGTTCCATTACCGAAACATCGTTAGCAGCGTCCCGATCAAGAATGCCTGAGGCTCGCCCTTGCGACATAACCATGACCCGGTTTGAAATACCAAGGACTTCTTCAAGATCTGAACTAACAACGATAACAGCAATACCTCTGCTGGCTAGTTCAACAATACTTTCGTAGATAGATGAGCGCGCACCAACGTCGATACCTCGTGTTGGTTCATCCAGAATAACCACCTTAGGATCTTTGGCCAGCCATTTGGCGAGAATGACTTTCTGTTGATTGCCACCCGACATTTCATTGGCTTTTTGATGAACAAGACCTTTCACGCCAAATCGGGTTATGGTGGCATGAGCAAATTTCCTAACACTACCCAGGCTAAGAAATCCAAAGTTTTTAATTTGCGGTAAGTTTGCATAGCCAATATTGTTGGCAATCGTGTGATCAAGTATCAGCCCTTGCAGCTTGCGATCTTCGGGCACCATCACCACTCCGTTGCGGATTGAGTCCTGTGGTGATTTAGGCGTAATGTTACGACCAAAAAGTTTTACCTGGCCATTTTTAATTGCATCGGCCCCAGTTAAGGCACGAACCAATTCGGTTCTGCCAGCACCAACAAGACCTGCAATACCAAAAATTTCGCCTTTACCAACATGGAAACTGATATCGCTAAACGTACCGCTTGGCGATGACAGATTTGAGACTTCAAAACCGGATTCCTCCAACGGTTCTGGAATTGTCGGAAACATCCTGTCAAGGCTTCGCCCAACCATGCTTTCTACTATGGTTCGAACCGGGACATCTCCACTGTCAAATTCCTGTACTTTGTCGCCGTCACGCATGACGATGATACGGTCTGATATTTTTTGAATCTCTTCAAGTCTATGGGATATGTAGATCAGCCCGACACCGTCGGATTTCAGCCTTTCTATCTGATTAAATAATAGCTCAGTTTCTGCACCCCCTAATGCAGCTGTCGGTTCATCAAGTATGAGCAGTTTTGCATTCAGGGCAAGTGCTTTTGCAATTTCAATGAGTTGTTGATTGGCAGTGGAAAGCCCACGTACCAGTCTCGATGGTGAAACATCCAACCCCAGCCGCTCCAGCTGTTCGCGAGCCTGTTGTTCCATAAATTTGCGGTTCACACAACCGTGGCGTTTTGGCCAGCGGCCTAAAAACACATTTTCAGCAATGGACAAGTGTTCAAGTAGCTGCAACTCCTGATGAATAAGACCAACACCTGCATCGATGGCAGCTCTCGGATTGGAAGGCACATAGGCCTGCCCCATCCAGGTCATTGCTCCTGAACTCGGTGCTATAGTGCCAGCAATCACATTAGACACTGTTGATTTGCCGGCACCGTTCTCTCCTAGCAGTGCCACCACCTCCCCCGCATAGATATCAAGATCAATCCCATGTAAAACTTCGGTGGGTCCGAAACTCTTGCGGATCTGATGCAATGAAAGCAGTGGCTGCTTGTCGTTAGTCACCTTAGTTATGACTCTTTAACACGATGAATAGTACTGCTATGAATACCAATGCTACAAATACTAATGCTACTAATGCTATGGATGATCATCAATGAACTTTTGCACGTTCTCTTTTGTGGTTAGTTCAGCATCAATGATCTGCTCTTTTGGTATGGTTTCACCAGCCGCAACTTTGATTGCTGAATCAACCGCCAGACGACCCATTGTGCGCGTGCTTTGAGTTGCCGTTACATCGAACACACCCTCTTTTAACGCCAGTAACGCGCCAACGTCTCCATCATAGCCACCAACGAAAATGCGATGCGGCGCACCTGATGCTGCTGCAGCTTTAGCTGCACCCATTGCAAGCCCATCTGCCTGACCAAAAATAATGTTCACGTTTGGATTGGCTTGTAGCAGGTTTTGACTCAGTGCAAATCCTTCGTCTTGAGACCAACGCTCACTCCATTGTTGCCCAACTAACTTGACATCAGGATTCTCGTCAATGGCTTGATTGCAACCTTTGGCACGATTAACTTCTGGGGTAACACCCTTTTGACCGTGAATCATCAGCATTTCGCCTTTACCTTCGGCCAGACCGATCAAGTGGCTGCATACTTCATAAGCTGACTTAATGCCCTCTCCTGCAATAAAAGTATCTCCAGGCTCTTCATCAGCATTACGATCCACATTAATAACAGGAATGCCTGCAGCACGTGCCAATCGGGTTGGTACCGTCGCGGCTGCAGCTCCTGCTGGGATATAAATAAACGCATCGATATCCTGCGTTAACAAATCCTGCACCTGACTTACCTGGGTGGCACTATCGTTATTCGCGTTTACAGTGATGACTTCAATATCTAAACTGGCACCGTACTCCTCAACAGACTCTTGAATCTGTATGAAATAATCCGCCGACAAATTTGGCACTGCCAGACCGATTTTTTTAATCTCAGCAGCACTTACCGTAAATGGCAGCGCAAGTGCCGTCGCGAGGACTGCACTGGCAATTGAATACTTTGTGATTTTCATTGTTTAAAACTCCTCTTAAGTTTTTGTCATCCCGTTTCATTGCAGCTAATAGTCAATGTTGCAATTCATCGAGTCCTTGCTATCGGCAAATTAGACCGAACTGTACATTTGAAAACACAATCTTTTGTTTATTCTTATTATTCTTATTTCTAGTTATTATTCCTTACTTACTTACTACTTCTTCTTTAATGCCTCCGCTGCCACCGCCATGGCGATAACAACACCAATGACAACCTGTTGCGTAAATGGCGATACGCCTAACAGATTAAGTCCGTTTCTCAAAACACCAATAATAAGCACACCTATAGCAGTACCCGTTAATCCCCCCGTGCCACCAGAAAGGCTGGTACCACCGATAACAACCGCTGCTATAGCATCGAGTTCGTAGGTAAATCCTGCACTGGGTTGCACTGAATCGAGGCGCGCTCCGAGCATTATCCCGGCAAGTCCTGCAAGTAATCCGGACACAACGTAAACACCAACGGTATGCAGCTTTACATTAATGCCAGCCAGTCGAGCTACTTCCTCATTACCTCCGATGGCATACAAACTTCGCCCTCCTGATGTAAAGCGAAGGTAGACCCAGCAAACAATAAACACCACAATCATGATGGCAACGGTGGTTGTTATATATCCGCCGTGCCGAATAAGCGCCATGAGATTAAACCAAATCGGAAAACTGATTATCTGGTGGCCATCAGTCACCATATTGGCAAGACCACGAGCGGCAGACATCATTGCAAGTGTTGCAATAAAGGCTGGAACTCTGAAAAAAGCGATGAGTGTTCCTGAAACACCGCCAGCCAATCCGGCAACGGTTAAACCGAGCGTGATTGCCAACCACATGGGTAAGCCGGCTTCTTTAGCAAGATGCCCCATAACCATGATGCAAAGCGCCAGAATTGAGCCGACAGCAAGATCAATACCGCCAATCAAAATGACGAACGTCATACCAATAGACAATATTCCCAATACGGTAATCTGGTCGAGAATATTTAAAAAATTTCTAACCGTAAAAAAAGTGTCGGTGGCCAGACTTAAGTACACAACCAACAACAACAAGCCAAGCAATGGTCCGGTTGTTCCGGAAAAAAGTCCCCATAGGCGAGCTGTACTTTTGGTCACATCTGACGCCATCAGTATTCTTATCCTTGTCTTTTCCTTAGTTGTTGCTTCAAACAGCAAACGACATAGCCACTAATATCGCACGATCAAGCATCGTTTGTGAACAAATATTCCGCACTTAATTTAATGACATCAATTAATCGTGTCAATGGGCTTATTGGTTCATCTTAGCCTTCCAAGCAAGTGGATTGCGTTTGACAGGGCCATGATTTGCATGAAATTATGTAGCGGTATATTCGTTCACTCGAGAAAATAGCCTTGAATGTTGCCGAGCTCGAAGCTACTGCACGTCAAATACGCATTGCTGACCTTAAAACGGTCTATGCTGCCGGAGCCGGCCATATTGGCGGTGAGCTATCAGCAATTGATATTCTAACCACTCTGTATTTCCACACACTAAAGATCGATCCAACCCAACCGCAGCTACCCACCCGCGATCGATTTATACTCAGTAAAGGGCACACCGCGTGCGCGCTCTACACAACGCTTGCCTTTCGTGGATTTATCGACAAAACCGATCTGAGTACGTTTTTACAACCGCATTCAGCGTTGAATGGCCACCCCAACCGACTCAAAGTACCTGGCATAGAAACCAATACGGGTGCTTTGGGCCATGGTTTGCCCATTGGAGTTGGTATGGCCAAAGCGGCTAAATTATCTAATCAGGATTGGCGTGTATTTATCTTGTGCGGTGACGGGGAGCTTCAGGAAGGCAGCAATTGGGAAGCCGCCATGGCGGCCGCGCAGTTTAAGTTGGATAACCTGATTCTTGTTGTTGATCACAACGGTTTGCAACAGGGTGCAAGCGTTACTGATACCAATGACCTTGCACCTTTGTTAGAAAAATTTGTCGCGTTTGGATGGGCTACAAGCACTGTGAACGGACACGACATTTCTCAGCTGTGCAATGTACTTGACAGTAAAGCTGTTACTCCAAACCAACCTAAATGTATTGTTGCCAACACGCAAAAAGGACGTGGAATATCGTTTATGCAAGACCGTGCAGAATGGCACCATAAAGTCCCAAACCAGGAACAGTTCGAACAGGCACTTCAAGAGCTTCAGGTGGTAACTTAATGAGTTCCACTGAGCAACTTTACGATTGCCGCGATACGTTTGTCTCCACGTTGCAAGAACTGGCCAGTAACAACGATGACATCGTGGCAGTTTGTAATGATTCGGTAGGCTCAAGCAAGTTAACCGGTTTTCGTAAGCTATGGCCTGAGCGATTGATCAATGTTGGTATTGCGGAACAAAACCTGGTAGGTGTTGGTGCCGGACTTGCCAACGGTGGCAAAATCCCTTTTGTTTGTGCCGCATCGTGTTTTCTAACAGGCAGAGCACTGGAACAAATTAAAGCCGATGTCGCTTATTCGCAAGCTAACGTAAAGCTATGCGGTATCAGTTCCGGCATGGCTTATGGCGAACTTGGTGCCACACATCACTCTATTGAAGACTTTGCCTGGACCCGAGTTCTGCCAGGCATCGTCATAATCGCACCAGCCGACCCTGCTGAAACAAAGCACGCTGTTGAATTTGCTGCTAATCATTCAGGCCCGGTTTTTCTCAGGTTATCTCGCGTTGGCGTACCCGATATTTTCAAGCCCGATCATCCGTTCAAGTTTGGAAAAGCCGATACCGTTCGTCAAGGCAACGACTTGACCATCATCGCCAACGGAACCTTAACCCATCGCGCTATTAAAGGCGCAGAACTGCTGGAGCAAGCGGGTATACAAGCAAGGGTTTTAAACATGTCAACAATTAGCCCATTGGACGATGACGCTATTACACAAGCGGCATCCGAGACAGGCGCAATTTTGACATGCGAAGAGCACTCGGTGCACGGTGGCCTAGGTGGTGCTGTAGCGGAGGTGGTTGTACAACACTGCCCTGTTCCAATGAAAATACTTGGCGTACCTGGCGTTTTTGCACCAACAGGCTCAGCCAACTATTTGCTGGATGAATTTGGTATGTCACCCACAGGTATTTGCAAGGCCGGCAGCGCACTGACGCGTAACAAAGGAGCGGCCCACCATGTCCAATGACACTATTTTATGTATAGATCAAGGCACAACAAATAGTAAAGCTGTTTTACTTAACCAGCAAGGCCAAATTGTTGCACAAGGTTCAGCCCCACTTGCCATTGCACACCCTAAGCCTGGCTGGGTCGAACAAGCAGCAGATGATATTTGGTCAAGCGTTGTAAAAGCGATCGAAGAATGCATTAAGCAATTGCCCGATGCCAACATTCTGGCCATCGGGATTTCAAATCAGCGAGAGTCTGTTGTGCAATGGGATGCCAAAGAAGGTACTCCTATTGGCCCGGCTATTACATGGCAGTGCCGGCGAACCACAGAAACGACTGAGAAATTAAAATCAGACGGGCACGAGGCCATGGTGGTTGCCAAAACAGGACTGCCACTGGACCCACTTTTTCCAGCATCCAAAATTCGCTGGTTATTAAATCTGGAAGGTGCAGGCAAACGATGTATTGGTACCGTTGACAGTTGGCTAATATGGAAATTAACCGACGGCGCCCGGTATGCAACCGATCGCTCGAATGCTTCTCGAACACAGCTGTTAAATGTAGAAACAGGGGAATGGGATCAGGAGCTATGCGCTCTCTTCGGGGTCGATTCGGCCGTTTTAGCCACAGTTGCCGACAGCAAACACCTGTTCGGTTACACAAAGGCCGTACCTGGATTACCTGATGGGATTCCAATAGCATCCGCCATTGGCGACAGCCATGCTGCTTTGTTCGGCCATGCTGCATTCAAACCAGGAGAAGCCAAAGCGACATTCGGCACAGGATCTTCTGTAATGATGATCGTTCCTGAATTTAATATCCCCAAAGATGGCATGACAACAACCATTGCCTGGTCGATTGATGGTCAGATCACTCATGCGCTCGAAGGTAATATTCTGGTTAGTGCATCTGTATTTCCGTGGACTGCAAGTTTGCTTGGTCTCGAAAACAATGTTGATAAACTATTTGACCTCGCCGCAACCGTTGACGATACCAATGGTGTTGCACTGGTTCCTGCACTTGTCGGGCTTGGTGCACCACACTGGAAGCCGGAAGCAAAAGGCCTGTTAACCGGATTGAGCTTTGCTGCTACTCCAGCACATATCGCACACGCGGCCGCCTTATCCATGCCACTACAGGTTGTCGATGTGTTTAATGCCATGTACAAACAATCTGCCACAAAAACTGGAACAGTATTTGTCGATGGCGGCCCTACCCGCAACACATTCTTGATGAAATACCTGACTGACTTGTTGGCTCAACCCGTATGCATTAGTAAAGATCCAGAACTATCGGCTCTCGGTGCCGGTATGCTTGCTGGATTGCAAATAGAGTTTTGGTCTGACCTGGATGAAATTACCAATCTTGCGCGGGAACGTACCACCATCGAGCCGACAATGGCAGACGAGAAACGCTCACACATATTGCAGGTTTGGCAAGATGCGATTGCACAGTGTTTGTACTCCAATCCTGTTACACGCTCATTGTGAATTAAGAAAGCTGAGTTGGCAGGCAGAAATTGAACCTATTGCTCGTTGCTTCTATAAGTGCCAGGCAATAAGTGCAACACACCATTTCGCCAGCCTCGTGTGCGAGCGCTCGCAATAACATCCGCTTCACATACTGACATGGTAGGCAGGTTTCCGGTGAGTAAAAATGTCTCAACCACTGCATTAGTGCAGTTATTTTTGGGCAAAAAAACCGTGGTGTGACCATCGTGTTCGGAGCGCAGAAACTGCCCACCTACGGCTGCTGCCATTTGCTGCGCATGCTCCAGAGGGGTTTGTGCATCGGATGGACCACCGATAACCAATGAAACCGGTGCTTGATTGGTTGCTATCTGCGGCACCGGGTCTATCGACTCTGGCCAACCTGCACATATATTCGCGATGTTCAATACAAACCCTGCCAGTAAATCGGACTGGGCATTGAGCTCAAAGCGTAAAGCATCTAGGGACTCAACAGTAGGTCGGGCGGGATCATCAACACAGAGCACTGCGACATTTGTCGTACTGTTAAATTCAACTTCACCGTCTTCATAGGTATCACTCTGTCCAGTGAAAGTGATGGTGATGAATTGGTTGGTGAGTACGACAGTACACTTGATTTATTTTCGGGGGATGACTTCCTCGTCGGTATGGGAGATGCTGGCACCTATAGAGGCGCAAAAGGAAACGATGTTGTAAATTCAGCATTAGATCAAACAACATCTTTGCATACGCAATTACAAGTACTATTCCCAATACTTTAACAACCCAAATAATTCCTACAATGTGACTGCTTTGATTCGCAAAAACATGTTTTCTGTTCTTCTCTATTGATTGCAATCCAATCTTCTTTCTAATATAACCAACAACCAATGCAATCATTATAGGAATAATCACACCTACAATAGTAACAGTAATACCCCACTCCTCTTTAAGCGTTTGTGGATCATCAATCATCCATGAATATATTGCTTATAACCAGATTGCTCCTATCGTAACGAAAGTAACAGCACCGCTAAACCAGACCCTTTCCTCGCCGGTTGCCACAAGCGAAAACCAAAAAACCTTTAGGGAATTTATCACTGTACTTTTTCTGAATAACAGCCTACCAATCCAAAACAAGTCCATCAGGCACATTTTGATAACACACAGGTCTCAGGAAACGCCGAATTGAAAGCGTGCCAACTGATGTTGCGCCAAAATTGGTTGATGCCGGATAAGGACCGCCATGCACCATGGCGTCTGACACTTCAACACCAGTCGGGAATCCGTTGACTAGAATTCGCCCGGCTTTGCGCTCAAGTATTGGCATAAGTGATCGCGCCAGGTCTGAATCTTCATTGTCCATTTGCACGGTACAGGTGAGCTGACCATCCAGTTTCTTTGCTACTGCGTGCATCTGTTCTGTGTTCTCTACTTCCACAACGAGCCCTAGAGGACCAAACACCTCTTCGGACAATTGCGGCTGACTTAACCAGACATCAGCATCGGTTCGGCACAGCATCGGATTGGCATCACGATTACTGGTTCCACCTTTTACGAGAGTATCAACTCCAGAGCATTGACTAAACTCATCAACTCCACGTTGGTAAGCGCTTGCAATTCCCGGTGTTAACATGGTTTGTGCACCCTGTTCATCAAGTGCTTTCTGAGCTGCACCGGTAAATTCATCAAGTGACCCTTTAACACCTACAGCGATACCAGGATTTGTACAGAACTGCCCTGCGCCCATGGTCAATGAACCCGCCCAGCCTGCACCCATCTCACTGGCTCTGTTCGAAAGTGCTGATGGCAGTAAAAACATCGGATTAACCGACCCCAGTTCGCCAAAAAACGGAATTGGCTCTTCACGCGCCGCGCACAGATCAAACAAGGCGCGACCGCCACCCAAACTGCCAGTGAACCCCACCGCTTTTATTAGTGGGTGTTGAACCAGGGTTGTTCCTACCTCTCGCGAACCACCTTGAATCAAGGAAAACACACCGGGTGCGATGCCTTGCTTTTCAACTGCCGCGGTAATTGCTGCACCAACAATCTCAGCAGTGCCAGGATGAGCAGAATGCCCTTTCACTATTACCGGACATCCAGCCGCCAATGCCGACGCTGTATCGCCACCTGCTGTGGAAAACGCCAGCGGAAAATTAGAAGCACCGAAAACGGCAACCGGACCAACAGGTCGTTGAATGAGCTTGTGTTCTGGTCCGGGAGCGGGTGCTCGGTCTGGCAACGCAACCTGATGGCGCTTGTCAAGATAATCATCGCTCATAATGTGTTTAGCAAACAGTCGCAGCTGACCAGTGGTACGCCCTCGTTCACCATTGAGTCGCGCTTCGGGTAAACCGGTTTCCTGCACACCGACCTGGGTAATGTCGTCTCCGCGAGCCTCAATTTCATCGGCGATACTGTTCAGAAAATCGGCACGACTCTGCCTGCTGGAGTAACCATAGCTATTGAATGCATCCTCAGCCGCTTCAACAGCCTGATTGACATCAGACACGCGTCCCACTGAATATTGTGATGGCGCACCACTTGCAGGATCTGAATTAAAAGTTTCATCTCCTTTAACAAGCTGACCTGCTACAAAGTGATTTCCGTGAGGTTGATAAGTCATTATTGGGTTTACCTTGTTTAAGACGACTTCAATTAAATTAGCGTTTGTAAAGTGATTAGGTGCTTTTGGAATCAGCGCTATACCATCCGCCCGATTTCGACAAACCATCAGCTAAGTCGCAGCACATCATAAAAGCGTTGCGAGTTGGATCCAGATTAGCCTGATTACGCCCTGCTATATCGAATGCGGTTCCGTGAGCAGGTGTTGTAATAGGTATAGGTAAGCCCGCGAGCAGGGATACACCCTGATCAAATCCAAGCAACTTGATCGCGATTTGCCCTTGGTCGTGATACATGGTTACCACCACATCGTATTCACCATCACGCACTTTAAGCCACAGCGTATCAGCCGGAAACGGGCCAGCTACATTGACTTGCCTCTCTTTCATGCGTTTTACCGCAGGCTGGATAAAATCGATTTCCTCTCGCCCCATCAACCCGCCGTCGCCAGCGTGTGGGTTGTATGCGGCAACGACAATTCGCGGGCGATCGTACCCCGCCATTTTTAATGTGCTGTCTGCCAGTTCTATCGACTGACAAATTCGTTCCTCGCTTAACATGCCGGCCACATCTTTCATGGCGACATGCGAAGTTACACGGCCGTTCCACATACCATTGGCAATATTGAATTCACTGGCAGCGGTGTCAATGCCAAAGTAGTCACGCGCAAATCCAATTTCATCCATAAACGGATTCCCGCCCATGTGCATGCTGCCCTTATTAAAGGGCATAAAACAGATGCCATCGATTTTTCCAGCGGCTGAAAGCCCAAAAGCCAACTTCAGACCAGCTAATGACGACTTGCCGCCTGCTTCACTGACTTCTGCCACGGGTACATTTTCAATGTCAGGTATGTCAAGGTCGATGTGTTGAAAATTATCTTTCAATAACGAACTATCGAATTCTGGTACGTGCACACGCTCGATGGATTCACCCACAATGGATTCACCACGAGCAATAACATCCGGTGCGCCAATAATGGCAATGTCGGCTCGCTCTTGTACTGCTTTTTCGCTAAGCAGTTTTACCATTAGCTCAGAACCGATACCGGCAGGGTCGCCCTGCACAAGCCCGATGACTGGTTTACGCTTCATGATCAATCTCCTCAGCACTTTTCTCTGCAACATTGGGCTGTTGGGTTTTAAACGCGCTTTCAATATTGATAAACCCGGCTTGAAGGTGCATCTTTAACGCCTCAGCGCAGGCTGGCCCATCACGGCTTTCAAGCGCC
>CAYTJF010000030.1:3824-35703 GCA_964437945.1 uncultured Granulosicoccaceae bacterium | reverse complement strand
TGTCTGGAGTCGCTTTGCGCGAGAGTGAGTAACGGCTCCACCAAAACTCAACATGTAGCCCAAGTCGATCAAACGACTGGCCTGTTGCGCTGATCCATTGAAACTATGGACCATGCCACGATAGTGGCCGGATGCCCTGATCATGCGTATCACGTCTTCGACGGCTTTAACCGCGTGAATAACGATTGGTAAGTTAAATTCACGCGCCAGGGCCAGCTGTGCTGCGAACAAATGTTGCTGGTGGGCTTTGTCAGCGCCGGCTATTGCGTAATCCAGGCCGCATTCGCCAACCGCCACGGCTGGTTCTTTGCCAAGCCATTTGGCTAGTTCCAACAAGTGATTTTCAGTGTGTTCAGCGTAATAGGCCGGATGCAAACCGTAGCAGGGATGCAGGTCTTCATTGGCATCGCACAGTGCTTTTAAGCGTGGCCAGTGCTGACGACTGACCGCCGGGACTATCTGAGCGCCAATATTATTGTTTCGTGCAGCATCCAGAACGCTGTCCCGGTCTGGCATCAGCCGATTATCATCCACATGTACATGGCTGTCGATCAGAACTGTGTTCGAATTAAAAGACATACTGCGTTTTGAGGTTTAATCCGAGTTAAGGATCGTGAGAGAATGTAGCATAGGCTTTGGACCTTTACGAACAAGTCGGTCCAGAGTGTAATGAACAGGCAGGGGTTAGTTATGCGTTGGAAACGTTTACGTAAAAGTCAAAATATCGATGACCGCCGTGGTCAGCGTCGTGGCAGTGGAATGCCGCGACGTGGCGGCGGTATGAAACTGGGCGGGGGAGCCGGCATTATAGTAGTCCTGCTAGGGTTGTTTTTTGGACAAGATATTATTAGCCAGCTGGCAGGTGGTCCGACAGGTTCAGGTGTACCACAACTCGGTCAACCGACTGGTCAATCAAACGGTACGGTTGCTGTTCGCAACGATGATGAAGCCGGTCAGTTTATATCCAGTGTTTTAGGTACCACTGAAGATGTCTGGGGTGGTTTGTTTCAACATTATGGTGAGACTTATCAAGCGCCTAAACTGATTTTGTTTAGTGACGCTGTGTCGTCAGCTTGTGGTCGTGCCTCATCAGCTGCCGGGCCGTTTTACTGTCCGGGCGACTCACAAGTGTATATCGATCTTACCTTTTTCAGGGAACTGCAGCGCATGGGTGCTGGTGGCGATTTTGCACAGGCTTATGTGCTTGCGCATGAAGTTGGTCATCATGTGCAAAACTTATTGGGTGTGTCCATGGAAGTGCAACGCCGTCAACGCGCATTACCGAAAAAACAAGCGAATCGATTATCTGTGTTAACTGAATTACAGGCGGATTGCTACGCAGGTGTTTGGGCGCATCACGCGCACAAACAATTTCAGCTACTTGAGCCTGGCGATTTGGAAGAGGGCATGAATGCTGCCGCCAAAATTGGTGACGATGCGTTAATGCGCAGTGCAGGAAGACAAGCGCACCCGGATGCGTTTACTCATGGCACATCAGAGCAACGCCAGAAGTGGTTATACATCGGGCTCGAATCTGGTGACCCTCAGCAATGTAATTCGCTCGAGGAAGCATCTTAGTAATAATCAACTGCATCAATACGACCTCAAACTTAGGTCGGGTTAAGTCGGTAAAATAGAGTTCGAAAAATGAGAATGGGTAAGCAGGCTTTCCTGGAAAGCCCGAGTAAGCGTGTGACCTTGCTGGGCATGTCCGGGGTTGGAAAGACCAGACTTGCCAATCTATTACGCGACGAAAATTGGTTTCACTACTCGGTAGACTATCGCATTGGTACGCGATATGTCGGAGAAGCCATTCTCGACAATATCAAGACGCAAGCCATGCAGGTACCTTTTCTGCGTGAGTTGCTCTTGTCTGATTCGATTTATATTGCCAACAATATAACCTTCAATAACCTAAAGCCCTTGTCGACTTTTCTCGGTAAGCTTGGTAGCCCGGACAAGCTAGGGCTATCGCTGGCAGAATTCAAGCGTCGTCAGGCACTGCATCTTGATGCAGAGATCAACGCCATCAAGGATATACCCAGCTTTATTACTAAAGCCAATTCGGTTTACGGATACGATAATTTTCTCAATGACGCCAGTGGCAGTTTTTGCGAGATAGATGACAAGCAGGTTATAGACGATGTTGCCAGTAACACACTGATGATTTACATCGAGGCCGATGCTGCTGATGAGAAAATGTTGATCGAACGCGCCGCAAGAGAACCCAAACCGCTGTATTATCGTGAATCGTTTCTCGATGAGCATTTGACGCTGTATATGCGAGAAAAAAGCATTGAGTACATTGCACAAATAGAACCTGATGACTTTGTGCGCTGGGTATTTCCAAAGTTGTTTCGAACACGTGTGCCGCGTTACAAAGCAATAGCCCAGCAGCATGGTTACACCATTGCGGCACGCGATGCATTTGCCGTATCCAGTGCAGATGAATTTCTTGAACTCATTGGCAGTGTTCTGGAATAAAGGCACACTATAACTATGCCATTGGTACAAACCAACAATCTGCCTACCTATCAACGTCTGCGCGCGGAAGGACACCAGGTTCTCACTCGCGAACGTGCTGAAAAACAAGACATTCGTGATTTGCATGTTGGTTTGTTGAATATGATGCCCGATGCGGCGCTGGCAGCTACCGAAAGACAATTTTTTCGACTGGTCGGGTCGAGTAATCCGATATCGCAGTTCCATATGCACCTATTCACTCTCGATTCAATACCGCGTGGAGAAGTTGCACAAGAACATATTAACCAGTACTACGAATCGTTTGATTCGATAAAAGATCAAGGTCTGGATGCGTTAATTATCAGTGGGGCAAATGTAACTGAGGCTGACTTATCTCAGGAAATATTTTGGAAGCCATTGATGCAAGTGGCGCAATGGGCGCATGAAAATGTGACATCAACCTTGTGTTCATGTCTTGCTAGCCATGCATTGTTCTTAGGACAGCATGGTATCCAGCGCCAATCGTTGACTAATAAGTGCTGGGGTGTATTTGAACATGAGATGGTCATTCGGAACCATCCATTAGTCAGCAGTATGAATACACATATTGTGGTGCCACATTCACGATTCAACGATGTCAGTGCAGCTCAGTTAAAAGAGCACGGAATACATGTATTAGCGCATGGTGATGAGCCAGGTGTACAGCTGGCTGTAAGCCCTGACGGTTTTCGCACTGTGTATTTTCAGGGACACCCCGAATACGACCGTATCAGCCTGATGAAAGAGTACAAGCGCGACATCAGTTTATTTGTCAGTGGCGAGTTGGATGCCTACCCACCTATGCCCAGACATTACTTCAATAAATTTGCCACGGTCCTGTTGGTTGAATACAGAGAGAACGTGTTGACTGCAATGCGCTCAAAAGGAGAGATACCTGAATTCCCAGAAGCGCACATTTTACAATCCCTTCGCAATACCTGGCACGACAGTGGTGAAGCGGTTGTGGGTAACTGGTTGGGTTTGATGTACCAACTGACCAATGCAGACAGACGGTTACCGTTTATGGATGATATTGACCCGGATGACCCTTTGGGTTGGTTAGCAAACAGCGGTTGAACACTGATTAAACGGCGGGTGAACGGGCAACTGATATTCACTACATAATCAGGTTGATCATCGACAGGCTAACCGCCATAAACAAGATCGTCATGATGCCTCCTGCGCGCATAAAGTCTGCTACTTGATAACCACCAGGTCCCATAATCAATGCATTAACCTGATGCGTTGGAATCAAGAACGAGTTGGATGTTGATATTGCTACAGTCAGTGCAAATACCGCAGGGTCTGCACCAACAGCCACCGCGATATTCACGGCCAGCGGTACCAGCAGTACTGTTGCACCAATGTTAGACATAACAAGCGTAAAGAAAGTGGCAAGCCCTGCAATGACCACTTGCAGTACCCAGTTAGGCACATCCCCGACCAGGGCCAGAATCTCCTGCGCAATCCAGGCAGCGGTACCGGACTGATCTACAGCGATTCCCAGCGGAATCAGGCTAGCCAGCAGAAATACGGTTTGCCAGCTCACTGCCTCATAAGCTTCATCGATAGTGAGTACGCCGGAGAGCACCATGCCTATAGCGCCGGTTAACAGTGAGACTGACAGGTTATCGGTAAGCAGAAACAGACCCAGTGCCAGGCAGAAAAAAGTGGCCGCTTCTCGAATTTTATTGGTGCGCAAATCCTCGTATTTCACTTCGGTGGCAATAACAAAATCACGATTGCGTGAGAGTTTTTTCAGGTCTTTCCAGCTTGCATGCACCACCAGTGTGTCACCTGGATGAAGCTCCTGATCACCAAAATCGCGTTTGATAATCTGGTCGCTTCGAAATAGTTGCAGAATGTTGGTGCCATAGTTTCGTCGCGGTTTGATGTCTTTGATATTTTGACCAACCAGGCTTGAACCCGGCGGCACAACTAATTCAGCGATGCCGCTGTACTGTGGGTTAAGCACATCAGCAAAGCGTTCTGGTTCGCCGCGTAATTCCCAGTGGTACTCTTCGCAAAATCCATCGATTGATCGCCGATCACCCATCAAGCCAAGACGCGTATTTACCCAGACGACCTCTTCTCGGTCAGGTGGTATTTTGACAACATCACCACTAAACAGAGCCAGAATGCGCGGCGTGTTCGGGTAGTTTTGTTCAATTTGCCGAATCGTCATACCAACCATCGGGCTGTCATCGGTAACGCGTGCTTCGAGCAGGTCACCACCGATGCCGTAAATGCTTTCAAAGTACTCGGTAGCGCGTGAGGTGCGATTGGTGTCGGTGCGTACCTGAGGCAAAACAAATCGACCAGCGACAATAAAATAGACGATGCCACTCAGGATGAGTGCGATACCAATTGGTGTTACAGAAAACAGACTGAAGGTATCCATTTGCTGCTCTGCCGACAGTGTTTTGTTGGAAGAGATAAGCAAATCGTTGAGCAAGATCAGTGGGCTTGAACCGATCATGGTTGCCGTACCACCTAGAATGGCGCAAAAACCCATTGGCATCAGTAGCCTCGACATGGGTATCTCGGTTCGAACAGAAATTCTGCTTACTACAGGCAAGAACAGTGCGGCAGCCCCTATGTTTTGCATGAAGCTGGATATGAACGCTACTGTGCCGGATACCAGAGGGATAATTCTGCCTTCGGTTTTACCCCCTTTTTTTAAAATGATTGCGGCAAGTTTGCTCATGATGCCGGTTTTATCCAGACCAGCACCAATAATCATGACAGCAATCACCGACATAACAGCGTTACTGGAGAAGCCTGAAAATAGATCTTTTTGACTGATCAGCGGTGTGATGCCCGGCACCATGGTGGTTAAACCGAGCAGGACCATAATGCAGATAGCAGCTACATCAACACGCAATATCTCAAACGCAAACAAAATGATGGTAATTGCCAGCACTGCCAGCACTATCATCATTTCCAGATTGAGGGCAATCGAGTCGAGCATCCTTCTGTTCCAAAAAATGCAACCGTATAAGGGTTGCCAGTAAAGTGTCTAAATTCGGGTGTACAACAAATCCGATACCGTATGTCCTAACCGTTCACCGCGTTGTTCAAATCGCGTGTTTGTACGCCATTCAGGTCGAGATGAGTAACCCCCGGTATTGTTCTGGTTTTTAAAGCGTTCGCACGCGTTTATTTTCTCCAGCATCCACTCGGCGTAGTCTTGCCAATCAGTTGCGCAATGGAACACGCCACCCGTTTCGAGTTTATCAGCCACCAGCTCGATAAAGTCTTTTTGCACAATACGGCGTTTGAAGTGTCGTTTCTTTCGCCAGGGGTCAGGGAAAAACAACAACACTCTTTGCAAGGCTGACACCGGAATCATGTGCTGCAATATTTCAATTGCATCATGTTGAATGATTCTTACGTTCTGTAACGATCGTGTCTCGATTCCCATGAGTGCATGGCCCACGCCCGCTTCATGAACTTCTACACCAATAAAATTGGTGTTTGGGTACTGTGTGGCCATGTCGATAAGCGCATCGCCGTTGCCAAATCCAATTTCCAGCCACACCGGTTTTTCCGAGGAGAAAACCGCAGAGAAATCCAACAGCTGATTTTCACAATACTCGATACCGTAACGAGGCAATAAGTTCTCTATTGCTGCCGCTTGTGCTTTTGTTAGTCGCCCTTTGCGAATAACAAAACTACGAATAGAGCGACTGGTAAGGCGCGCTGTGAACGCTCGCTCTGTCATTTGTCTTTTTGTAAGCAGATAAGAGTAACCAGATAATTGTAGCCGGATTAAGTTGTAGCCAGATTAAGTTGTAGCCAGATTGCAGAAATGTTGACTCGTTTGTCAGGCACTTATTACTTATTGAACGTCGGCTAAAGGCTCTCCTAAAGTAAGTTCCTCAATGAGCTCCTACGCACCTTGTTTACTTGCAATACACTGCCTCGCGTGCCACAAAGTGCTGAACCGACAGGCACGGTAATGTTGCTTCGTACCGTGAATCGAGATTGTCCATATTGCCAAGTGCGATGCGCTTGACAGTGTAAGTTTTCAAGCTGGTACTACTTTATTATAGGTGTCTGAGACAGGATTGCCTGGTGGCCATAATTGCCGACCCGGTGTTCTGTATTGTTTCTTAGGGGGCTCTCAGGTTCTTCGGCTTACCAAGTTTGGCCTCTGGTTGGTCTCAGACTGCTTATTCGCAAGCAACCAGTTACGCTACCGGCGGCCTCTACCACGCGCTTTGCGTGGTTCTTCGAACTGGACTTTCAAGGATTTGTCGCCAACAATTTTTCCATTCAAGCCGGCAATGGCGGCACGAGCCTCGTGTCCTTCCATTTCAACAAATCCAAAGCCTTTGCACTTGCCGCTGAATACATCAGCCGCGAGTTTGATCGAGCGTACTTTACCAAATTCGGCAAACATCTCGGTCACGGTTTCCTCTGTGGATTCCAGCGGTAAGCCACCAACAAACATCTTTTTCACGTAACTGCCTCTATCGTTGTCAAACCGCGTCGGCGGGCCTCCGGGATTAACCGTGGTCAGCTATACGATTTGGGTAGATTGCATTTGTGCCGGGAATCCGGCTGCACCAGGAGGGTGGGCTAACAGCAATCACTAGCATGTATATTCTACATTGAATTGGCCATTTTTTCTACACGGAAGGGGCTATATTTGCCGGCCTTGCAACGCTTCGGAAAGATCTTTTTCACGACTAACGATTAATTCCTTGGTTTTACGGTCCAAAGCTTTGATTGAGGCCTCCATTCGACTGGCAGCTGATCGATCAGCGACCACAAATGAAAATACCAGCGCGACAGGTCGCCGGGCACGTGTGTAACTGGCTCCACGTGGGCCTTCATTATGTTCTTTAAGCCGCCGCGTCACATCAGTGGTGATTCCTGTGTACAGAGAATCGTCCGCACAACGTAATATATAGACAGTCCATTGGTTTTCTACATCGGGTTGTTTCAATGATCTTTGCTCCAGATTCTGCCTTTGCTGCATTGCCTCGGGTTTACGGGACCGATGCGTGTGCTCGATTTGCCAATATGCGCTTCTGTGTGGTTGGTATGGGCGGAGTTGGCTCCTGGACGGTCGAGGCGTTGGCGAGAACAGGTGTAGGGCACTTGACCATAATAGATCACGATGATGTGACTATCGGCAACATAAACCGACAAATTCATGCTTTGCGCAGCACAGTTGGTGAATCAAAGGTCGAATTGATGCGTGAGCGGGTTCGGCTCATCAATCCTGACTGTAACCTCAATGCGATCGATGATTTTTTAGCCGAAAAAAACCTGCCAACCTATCTTGATCAGCAATTTGATGTGGTTATTGACGCTATTGACAGTATTCGATTCAAAGCCAGCATGATTCACTATTGTAAGCGCAATCGAATACCGATCATAACCACGGGTGGGGCTGGTGGGAGAACCGATCCATTGGCCGTGCAAGTGACTGATTTGAGTCGGACCTGGAATGACGCGTTGGCAGCCAAAGTCCGCAAACGTCTGCGAAACGAATTTGGCTTCACAAAAAACACCAAACGACGGTTTGGAGTGGACTGCGTTTTTTCCAATGAGCAGCCTGTCTACCCGGATAAATCGGGAGGTGTAACTCACGCCAGGCCTGGAGTGCCCGGGGCGTCATTGGATTGCGAACATGGCTATGGGTCGGTGAGCATGGTGACGGGCACATTCGGGCTGGTTGCCGCCTCGCGAGCTATCAAACGCGCGTTGCGGAACGGTGAAGCCGTTTGATTTTGACCTATCGTTTTTTGAATTGAATGCCTTTCAGGCGGCCTTTGAGAGGTTGTAAACATGCTGCAGGTGCAATCAATTGTGTCTTGATTGATCACAGCACACCTGATTGAGACGAAAAACGTGAGTCAGTTCACTTCAGGTGTAACAGGTATTTATGTTGTTCCCGATACCTTTTTATACAAGGCGGCCAGAACATTGCGAATGTTTGCGAGTTAGACCTGTGCTGACGTCCATCACCAAGAATCAGGAATGCGCAATATGGAACAAGATAGTCGAATTAGATCAATTGCCTGTTTTTCAGTGTGTGCGCTGAGCATTGTCGTGTTAACGGCGTGCGGTGGAAGTGGTACCGGCGGCGGCGATAGCTCCCCACAGGATGCGATCTTACTTGATGCAAGTGTGCAGGCGTCTGGAAATGCGTCGATCTCTGCAGACCCTGGCACGCCTGAATTTACGCCAAGCCCGGGTAATGGTCTGCCCATTTCATATCAGGATCCTGTTGAAGTTGTACCCTCGAGTGATGATTTTATTGGTTTGCAATGGGAGCACATGCAAACTTGTCTGCGTGTTAGCGCGCAGGAGCCAGTGGTTATTGTGGTTGATGGCGAGCTTGAACCAACTGATTCGAATGATGATGTTGTCAGACACATTGATGGTCAGATACAGGCAAGCTCTCATGTTACCGATACCAGCGCGACTATTCAGATCCGTGCGCAAGATTTTGATGGTAGTTTGGGCAGAGCAGGGGCTTACCTGCGTTCAATCATGGGTCGGTACCTGTGGCTGGCAAACAGTCTCGCGGAGCGCGATTACCCGTACGATTGTGCGAGAGGCTAGACGCGAAAGGCTAAGTAATAACTGCAAGTACGAGGGGCAAGTACCCCAGGGCACAGGCACCCTCAGGGCACAAGCTCCCAAAGGGCACAAGTACAAAGGCATTTGTATGCCAACTACCAGCTGGCTGACGGCGTTTAAATTAACCCGTCTTTGAGCGTTTTACTGTAAAGTTTAACGAAGAACTAAATGCCCGCACAGGCAAGTGTTTTTATCATGCCCTTAGCTTTTATCCTGTTAGCTTTCATGCTAACGGGTTCATTGTGCTAATGGGTTTATTGTGAATATAGATTCATCGTGCCATTGGACAATCATCTAACTCAGGCTGGCAGCAAGCGCGCCTCTCCTACAGCCGCTATTCTATTAATTGGTAGTGAATTGCTTAGCGGCAGAACGCAAGATATCAACCTTGCCTTTATGGCAAAAGCATTGGCAGCGCGTGGTATTCGATTGAATCAGGCGCGCATTATCCCTGATGATGAAGCCGTGATTGTCGATACGGTAAACACGTTACGCACCGAAAGCACTTATGTGTTTACCACAGGTGGAATCGGCCCAACTCACGACGACATCACAGCAGATTGCATTGCCAAAGCTTTTCAAGTTGGTATTGGTATACATTCGGAAGCGAAAGCACGCCTGCTCAGCTACTGGTCGCAGCGTGGCATCGAACCCAACGATGATCGCTTACGGATGGCGCGTATTCCTGAAGGAGGCGAATTAATAGATAATCCTGTCTCTGCAGCTCCAGGTTTTCGTGTTGACAACGTCTATGTGCTGGCTGGTGTCCCGCATATTATGCAAGCGATGTTCAATTCCATTTTGCCTGAATTGCAGTGTGGGCTGGTCATTGATAGCGTATCGGTAAAATGCAATTTGGGCGAGGGCACAATTGCGGCACCGTTACGCGATCTGCAGTCTCGGTTTCCCGATGTTGATCTTGGAAGCTATCCTGGAGGGAAAGAAAATTCTTTTCTGACTCTAGTGGCAAGAAGCGACGATCAAGCCCAGCTTGGTGAAGTTCAGCAAGCGTTGTACGGGCTGGTTAAGGATGTTGGTGGAACGGTGCTCGACTAGTTTATGTGCAATCCAAGATATTCGGTTGCAACGTGGTTAAGCTCAGTTAAGTCAATGTGCGGTTCAATTTGCGCTTATTAGCCAACAGTTTGAGCTAGTTCAGTTAATAACTCACCGCAATCCCCGTCTACACGCAATGTTGCCATGTCATCAGCTCGCGTGACCCCTTGATTAAAAATAACGATAGGTTGCTTTCGCTGGTGTGCATCGCGACAAAAGCGAAAGCCCGAAAACACCATCAAGGATGAACCTGCCACTAGCAGTACATCTGCTTCGCGTAGCTGTTGCATAGCGAGAGCGACACGATCCTTGGGAACGTTTTCGCCGAAAAAAACCACATCCGGCTTCATAAGATCACCACACTCGGCGCAGTTTGGAATACGCATTTGACCAATTTTTTGCAAAACAGACGCATCCGTATCCAGGTCGGCGTCACCATCGGGGGCATAGGCTGCGTTTAAATTGGCAAGCCACGGGTTGCTGTCAAGCAGTCGCTGCTGGAACCGGTCTCGACTCTGTTGGGCATTGCAGGCTATGCAGCTTAAGCTTGATAGTATTCCATGCAGGTCGATGACCGATTGGTGTCCTGCACGTTGATGAAGTTCATCAACATTTTGGGTAACCAGGTTTTGTACGGTACCTGACGCCTCTAACTTGGCGAGTGCGTGGTGTGCCTGGTTTGGCTCCGCCCTGGAGAATACTGGCCACCCGACGCAACTTCTTGCCCAATATCGTTGCCGGGCAGCGGTATCGCTACGAAAAGTTTGGCCAGTGATCGGCTGGGCTCGTTTCCATTGACCTTGCTTATTACGGTAATCGCCCAGCCCTGACGCCGTGCTGCAGCCCGCACCTGAGAGAACCATGACAGTGGAGCCCGGTGTAATGATATCGGTGATGCCTTGAATTGCATTGCTCATGAAACTTTGCGAACCGCTCCGGTATGCTGGGGATGGTAAGATCTCACCTTAACTCAAATGGCTCGCAAGCGCCGTAGGGCACACTTTATTGCCATGGCGTTAGCTTTAATCAACAAAAATATTAATCAATGAAAAAGGTTTTATATGACAATCAAGATCGGCGATAAAGTACCCAGTGGCAAGTTTGCTTATATGGGCGAAAAAGGCCCCGCGGAAATCTCAACTGATGAGTTGTTCAGTGGTAAAAAAGTGGTTATGTTTGCCGTTCCAGGCGCTTTTACTCCAACTTGTAGTGAAACCCATTTACCTGGATTTGTCGTCGCCGTTGATGATATCAAAGCCAAGGGTGTCGATACCGTAGCTTGTCTTGCGGTTAACGATGTATTCGTGGTTAGTGCCTGGGCTGCCCAGCAAAATGCTGAACATATAATGATGTTATGTGATGGTAGTGCGGAATATGTAACGGCGTTAGGTTTAACGCTTGATTTAACGGCACGAGGTTTAGGGGTTCGTTCTGATCGTTTTGCCATGGTTGTCGATGATGGTGTGGTAACACATCTGGCGCAGGAAGAGCCGGGCAAAATGGACGTTAGTTCAGCTGAGTCTATTCTCAAAGTGTTATAGACATAACTGATTAAGCAATAATTAGAACTTGAAAAACAGAAGAACACCTAGTGGTATCAACGGTGCTCTTCTGTTTTAACTTGCCGAAAGCGAGCTTCTTAGTACCAAACGTATTGCAGTGTTAAGAACGATGATTCCAATGAGGATGTAATTGACGTGTTGTCAAGGTTCGTTAAGTCAGCCTGGGCATGGCTTAGCTCCAGATGCAATCGTTCGGCAACCTCATAGCCAATACCAACTAACCAACCATCGCCTGAGCCTCCCTGATCTGCTTCCTCTTCGTTCAGTGTTACCGAAGCGCCGCCTATTAAACCGGTTAAGTACAGCGATGGTGAGAATTCTGTTGAGTAAAACGATCCGCCAATGCCGGCAATAGCGAGAGAGGCTGCTTGTTCGTTTATTAATACCCTGCCGCCTTTGCCGCCAACGTGGACGACCACGCGATTGGAAAAACCGTAGCCGAGCATTAATGATATTGCTAAACTTTGTTCTGGTTCAATTTCTGATGGGCCAAAATTACTGCTGTAATTAAGCTGTGACGAGTGAGCGCCCACGCCCAAACCTAATTGAAGACCGGAGCGCTTGCCATCGAATGCATGTGCACTGGCGCTGGTGGCCGTGAAAAAAGTGCCGATGATAAATAATAGTGCTGCCTTTTTCATTGTTGTCTCCCTTTGTTCTCAAGTTGTGATTTTGAGTATTGTGATTTGAGAATAAAGAGAATTTTATCGGGATAAGTAACGGACTGTACCACCTAATTGCGTTATTAAAACCGATGCGCTTATGGCAGCCGAGCTGCCAAGTGGTACTGGAATGTCAAGACTTTTGAGGTGTAATATTACCTTTGCGTGATTCACATGGTTACTCTTATGTCGTAACTCTTAATGTTGTCACGCTTATGTTTTTACTCTAATGTTATTACTCTAAGGGCACACGCGGATCTTCAAGTTCACCTTCAACATTGAAAGGAATGGCTTTGGGCCAGTTGGCAAGTTTTACCACACCAGAAACATCGTAATTCAGCTCGGCATTCTCTGTATCGAGCATACTTTTTAGCTGGTTTGCAAGCTTCACCAGACCAGCTTCGACTTCCACTTCGAGTAAGGCTTCGCCATTGGCTGGAATGATGACATTGTTGACGCTATGGCCTTTGGCAAACTGTTGTCCAGAAAAATGAGCAAGGAAAGTCAACGATTGCATTGGCAGATCGAAGTTGTTGGGGTTGGCCACTCGCAGTGACAAGCCAATGGTTTGCGTAGTCAGGCTTAGGCTCAAGGGGCGCACATCGGCAACTGTTATGCTCGGTGATTGTGGTTTTATGCTGGATAAGGTAGAGCAGGAACTCAGCACACCACATAGCAAGCACAGCAGGAAGCACAGTTGAAAACAACATTGATAGCGTAATTGCGCAAACCATTTGCAGCTCAACACAAGGCGTAGTCGATGCGATCTCATACAGAATCTCCTGTTTTGCTTAGTTAATATCACCAAAGCGCATCTGTAAAATTGCGACAGCTGCAGGTCCGGCGGTTTCGGTGCGCAACACTCGCGGTCCCAGTTGTAAAGCAGTAAATCCATTGGCTTCACACAACTGCAGCTCATCTGCATCGAATCCTGATTCAGGTCCAATAATAATAGTCGCTTGTGACAAAGATGTAGTATTAGCAGACAAAGGCGCAGCTATTGGCGATAAGATCCAACGATTGGGTGTGCGAATTGACGAATGGCCACCGTCCAGATAATCACTCAGTGTTTGGATTGGGCCAATCTCGGGTAACACGCTACGCCCGGATTGTTCACACGCACTAATGGCAATACTTTGCCAGTGCTCAAGTTTGCGCATGGCACGGTTTACATCGAGCCTGGCAATCGAATGTCTGGTGTAGATTGGTTGAATCGTGCTTACACCCAGTTCAGTTGCAGACCGGACGATGCCGTCCATTTTGTCACCTCGGGCAACAGCCTGAACCAATGTTAGTTGTAGCGACGATTCGAGAGGATTATCGATAGCATCATGTAGCCTGACGGTAGTTTTCTTTCCAGTGACGACTATTTCGCCTGGGTAATTTTTACCGTCGCTATTGAATAATTGCACAAGTTGCCCGGTGTTGGCGCGCAGTACTGTGCTCAAGTGATGGCTGGAGCGTTTGTCCAGTACAATTTCCGAATTGGAATGCAGTTCTTGGTCGGTATAACAACGAGCTATGCGGGCTTTTCGGTTCATGGTGCTGCTATGGGCGTTACTATAGGCATTGCTATGCTAGGCATTGCTATGATAGTGAAGAAGGTTTGCAACCAATAACACCTGTCAGGTTTTCTTGGGAACTGCAAGTAAACCGATGCGTGCCGACGCTTCGACTTTGCTGGCCTCGGTTTTCTTGCTCAGTTCCTGAAGTTGATTCAGGCTGTGAGTGAATTCATTTTGTACGGTTTGTTCATCGAGTTCAGGGTTATCTGGCCGATAGGGTTTAACGGCCAAATTGGACAGGTAAGAATAAGTCGGGCTTTCCCGAAAACGCTCAAGCAGACGAGCCGTGGTAATGTCTGGTTCAGATTGACAGTATTCAATTAATTTGTGCAATACGTCACCACCTCTCAGGTTTTGATCGATGTGTATGTTTTGCGAGTTTTGTTGAGCGATTATTGATGGATATTGCAGGGCCAATAGCACCGCACGACTCATCGTTGTCAGGTTGTCATTGTTATTGAATTGCCTGCCTGGCTTATGATTTGACCTTGGAGCACCAGCTTGTTCATTGCCTACCGGTACCCCAACTAGCGTATTTAGTTTTCTAATGGCAAGTTGCTTGTAAACACTCCGAGGTATGGTTTCCAGCAAAGGTTTGACTTTATCGGCTAACTTGGCCTTACCACCAATTGAGCTCAAATCCAGATCACTAGCCAAATGATCGTACAGAAAATCAATAATGGATTGACGTTCTGCCAACAAATCCTGAAACCCTGCGTGCCCGTGTTTACTAACAATGGAATCAGGATCTTCACCATCGGGTAAAAACAGAAAGTGTGCATCGCGTCCATCCTGCAAGCAAGGCAGGGTATTCACCAGTGCACGCCAGGCGGCTTTGCGACCAGCTTTATCACCGTCAAAACAAAAAACAATGTTGGGCACCACTTTGAATAATATTTCACTGTGCTGCTGATTGGCTGCTGTGCCAAGTGTTGCCACGGCATTGTTAACTTGATGCTCGGCCAAAGCCACAACATCCATATAGCCTTCAACAACAATCACCATATCGTTGTCTTGAATAGCCTTGCGCGATTCATAAAGCCCATACAGTTCACTGCCTTTATGGAACAAAGGCGTTTCCGGTGAGTTCAGGTATTTGGGTTCTGTATTGTCGAGAACACGGCCACCAAATCCGATGACCCGGCCGCGTCGATCACGAATTGGAAACATTACTCGATTACGAAATCGTTGATAGCTGCGCTGTTGATCTTTTTTGATCATCATGCCAGTCTTGATTAAGTCTTCCGTTGAATCGGGTAGTGCATCAGTTAATGCATCCCAACCATCGGGAGCGTACCCAATACCAAAGTGTTTGGCCGTTTCACCGCTAAGGCCACGGTTTTTTAAATACGCTATGGCGTCTTCTGAATCACGCAGGGCTTTCTGGTAGAAATCGTTTACTGATTCCAGCAACGAATAAAGTGGTTTGTTATTACTGTGTAACTGGGCTGATTGTTCATCGCGTGGTACCTCCAAACCAATGCTTTCAGCCAGTGTTTCAATAGCATCGACAAAATGCATGTTGTCGTATGCCATCAGAAAACCAATTGCATTGCCTTTTTCACCGCAGCCAAAGCAGTAGTAAAACTGCTTGGTTTGACTAACGGAGAACGAAGGAGTGTCCTCGTTGTGAAACGGGCAGCAAGCCATATGGTTGCTACCAGATTTTTTCATTGTGACGCGCGGTGAAATCACGTCGACAATGTCGATGCGACTCAGAAGATCATCGATAAATGCTTGTGGTATACGCCCGGCCATAAGGGGAATATACCACTACCGACTACCGCCCGAGCTATTCGCCCAGGCAATAAGGTTCTATTAGGCCGCTCTGTTAAGCGTTGAGAGCAACTCAGAGAGTTCCGATGCCTTTGGCTTTATCATCCAGAAGCGGGCGGCCAGGTGGTAGTAGTCGTCGACCATCTCTTGGGCCTGTGCACTGCCGGTTTCGCGAGCATGATCTTCCAGATGCGAGAACAGATAGTTGCGGTATCGTTCCATTGACTCTGAATGCAAGCGATGTATATCGATTAATTCATGGTTGTAGCGATCAACAAACACATTGTGTTGATCGAAAACAAAGGCCAGGCCACCTGTCATACCTGCGCCAAAATTGACACCCGTGTTACCCAATACAATGACACAGCCACCGGTCATATATTCACAGGCGTGATCACCAACACCTTCGGTTACGGCAATAGCACCACTGTTTCGAACGGCAAAGCGCTCGCCAGCCAGACCTGCTGCGTAAAAACTGCCACCAGTAGCCCCATACAGGCAGGTGTTGCCGACAATGGTCGAATGGCGACCGGTGTAGCGCGCATCTGCCGGAGGGCGAATAACGATCTTGCCGCCGGCCATGCCTTTACCAACATAGTCGTTGGCATCACCATGCAGATACAAATTCAATCCACCCGCATTCCATACGCCAAACGATTGGCCGGCTGTGCCAGTGCAATGCAAGTTGACAGGTGCATCGCTCATACCGGCGTCGCCATGCAGTTTTGCAATTTCGCCGGAGAGCCGAGCACCGATCGAGCGGTTGATATTCTTGAGCTCGTAGTGAAAATCGCCACCACTTTTCTTTTCGATTGCGTGCTTGCAATCGACTAACATTTGTTCTGCAAGCAAGCCTTTGTCCATCGGTGTGTTACGTTTTACTTGACAAAAACGTGGCTCTGAATCAGGAATGCCGCCGGTTGCCAGTAATGGACTCAAATCGATTTTCGCTTGTCGATCAGTTACCCCTTTGCTGGTTTCCAAAAACTCAGTGTGTCCGATGATGTCAGCAAGGCTGGTAACACCGAGGGATGCCATGTGTTCACGTACATCTTGTGCGACAAACTTCATATAGTTCATTACCTTTTCAACATTGCCGTTGAAATGACGCATGCGCAAAACTTTGTGCTGTGTTGCTACACCGGTAGCACAGTTGTTCAAATGGCAAATGCGCAAATACTTACAACCCATTGCGATCATGGGGCCGGTACCGAATCCAAAACTCTCAGCACCCATCAGAGCAGCTTTAATAACATCGAGCCCGGTTTTTAGACCACCATCGGCTTGCACGCGTACCTTTTCACGCAAACCATTGGCTCGAAGTACCTGATGGGTTTCAGTCATACCCAGCTCCCAAGGGGAACCGGCGTATTTGACACTGGTTAATGGTGAAGCACCGGTACCACCGTCGTATCCTGAAATGGTAATCAGATCGGCATAGGCTTTTGTGACACCCGCAGCGATGGTGCCCACACCCGCCTCTGCTACCAGTTTGACTGAGATCAGTGCGTCCGGATTAACTTGCTTTAAATCAAAAATAAGTTGTGCAAGGTCTTCGATTGAGTAGATATCGTGGTGCGGCGGCGGAGATATAAGTGCAACACCCGGTGAGCTGTGGCGTAGCTTTGCGATCATCGTGTTGACTTTATGGCCCGGCAATTGCCCGCCTTCGCCTGGCTTTGCACCTTGCGCAATTTTGATTTGCAGTACTTCAGCATTGACCAAGTAATGTGGCGTTACGCCAAACCGACCCGATGCCACTTGTTTTATCTTCGACATTTTGATGGTGCCGTAACGCTCAAGATCTTCACCACCTTCACCCGAATTTGAACGACCTCCTAGCCGGTTCATGGCTTCGGCCAACGTTTCATGCGCCTCGGGCGACAAGGCTCCCAGTGACATACCGGCTGAATCGAAGCGTTTTAATATGACTTCGATCGGTTCGACCGCAGACAATGGCACAGGAGGTCCGGCGGGTTTTAGTTCAAGTAAGTCGCGCAGCATCGCCGGGCGTCGTTTGTCCACGCTGTCGGCGTATATTTTATAGTCACTGAATTCTCCGCTGCTAACCGCAGCTTGCAGCTGATTGACAACATCAGGGTTGTACGCGTGATACTCACCACCGTGAATGTATTTGAGTAATCCGCCTTGCGAGGGGGCAATTTGTGGATCGAATGCTTGTTCTGCAAGTAGTTTTTGATCTTTTTCAAGATCGTCAAAGTCGATACCTTGAATACGACTGGTGGTGCCGGTAAAGCAAAGATCGACCACATTGTCGTGTAGCCCGACAATCTCATACAACTGAGCACCGCGATAACTGGAGATGGTCGATATACCCATCTTCGACAGGATTTTCATCAGGCCCTTGTTAATGCCTTTTCGATAGTTCTGTTCTAGCTGTGGAACATCTTCAGCATTAAGCTCACCGGAACGCACCATGCCCTGAATTGCTTCATAGGCAAGGTAAGGGTACAAAGCAGTGGCGCCATAGCCTACTAATACAGCGGATTGATGTGAGTCTCGCGCAGTAGCTGTTTCTAAAACAATATTGGCATCACAACGGCAGTTGGCTTTGATTAAAGTATGATGAACAGCGCCGGTTGCCAGCAGTGCATGCACGGGTAACATGCCTGTGCTTAAGTGACGATCGCTGAGAATAAGTATGACGCAATGATCTTCACGCACCGCTTTGATCGCTTGCTCAGTAATGCTGTGTAGCGCTTGTTGTAGCGTGGATTCGTTCGGGTCGTACTGCAGGTTTATAACGGCATTCGCATACCCCGGTTCATCATCCATGGCAACGAGCGTTTCGAATTTTTCACGCGATAGTACCGGTGAGCGAACGAGTAAGCGATTAGCATGGTGGTGGGTTTCGCGGAATAAATTCTTTTCACGACCAAAGCAGGTTTCCAGTGACATGACAATGGTTTCGCGCAGCGGGTCAATAGGCGGATTAGTGACTTGCGCAAATTGTTGTCGAAAATTATCGTACAGGTGTCTTACATGCTCGGACATAACCGGGAATGGCGTGTCGTCACCCATTGAACCAATGGCTTCCTGAGCACCTTCTGCCAGTACGCGAATCACCTGATCACGTTCTTCAAAAGTGACATTGAACATTTTCTCGTAGGTGGCAAGTTGATCGTCGTTAAACGGTGCTGTGACCTGTGGTGTATCTCGCAGTCGGGAGCGTAAATGCCGGGCATTTTTCTGTAGCCATTTGGCATAAGGCTGCTGGTTCTTAAGTAGGTCGCTAATATCCTGCGGAAGCAGCAGACGCCCGGACTGCGTATCAACTGCAAGCATTTCGCCAGGCTTTAATCGGCCTTTGCTAGTAATTTCACTGGGCAGGTAATCGTGTACGCCAACTTCTGAAGCCAGGGTTATGTGTCGATCTTTGGTAATCACATAGCGTGCTGGTCTCAGGCCATTGCGATCGAGCGCGCAACTGGCGTACCGACCATCTGACAATACGACGCCAGCAGGCCCGTCCCAAGGCTCCATATGCATTGAGTTGTATTCGAGAAAGGCGCGCAACTCTGAGTCAAGTTCCCAGGTATTTTGCCAGGCTGGTGGCATAAGCATGCGCATGGCGCGAAAAATATTCATACCACCGGCAAGCAATACTTCTAACATGTTATCCAGGGAGCTGGAATCAGAACCGGACTGACTGACCAGTGGCGTGAGTTCTGGTAGCTCAGGTAATACATCGGAGCGCAGTTTGGGGGCACGGGCATTGGCCCAGTTACGATTACCTTGAATGGTATTGATTTCGCCGTTGTGAGCAAGGTAGCGAAACGGCTGAGACATTTTCCATTGTGGCAGCGTATTAGTTGAAAAACGTTGATGAAAAACGGCTATAGATGACTGCAGTGACTCATCTTCCAGGTCGGGATACAAGGTACTCAGAAACTCGGGCATCACCAACCCTTTATACAAAATCACATCACAAGACAAAGAACAAACATAAAATTCAGAATCAATTTCATCCAGTGCTAATTCAGTTTTGCGTCGCGCAACAAACAGATGCCGATTAAACTCAGCAGTGTCCATTTCCTCGGTTGCACTAACAAACAGTTGCTCAATTCGCGGCACCGAACTTTTAGCCTGGTTGCCGCAGGCGTTGATGTCAATGGGTACCTCCCGCCAACCATTGAAGCGCAGACCACGGGCGGTACATTCTTGTTCCATTTTGTTCTTGCATTGGCTGGCAATAGCATCATCATGGCTCATGAAAACGATGCCTGTCGCAAACTCACCTTGCAGTACTATGCCGGCCTCAGCAGCTGCACTGCGCAGAAATTCAGTTGGTTTTCTGAGTAACAAGCCGCAGCCATCACCGGTTTTTCCATCTGCGCCTATCGCGCCTCGATGAGTCATTCTTCCCAGTGCGGTAATAGCTGTCTGTACCAGTGTGTGGCTGGTTCGGCCATCCATTTGGGCAATGAGTCCAAAACCACAATTGTCGTGTTCGAAATTCGGCTGGTACAGGCCTTGGGTTGCGAAGTTATCTAGATAAGTCATGTGGTTTAGCTGCGAGCAGTGGGAATGGTTAGTGCGCTAGCTCTTTTGGAGTCCGGCCGACCATTATACTGATGGGAAACTGCGGGTAAAACGCCAAAACGCAGTGTTGTGGACGCGCTGTATCCGAAACAAAGCTTGCTCAGGAGAGTTATCAAGGCCGAAAAAAATGCAACAAGGCTACAATAAATAGTTATTTATCAGCAGGTTAGTTGATCGCGTGTTGATAAACCTAAGTTGTACTGGTGGACTGCATTGGCAGTCTCAGCCACAAGCTGTTGTGACACGTCATCCGGTATTATTGTTCTTTCATCGCTTGCTGAATGCGACCTACCGCACGAATCCACGGTTGGTCGCTGCGAGTTCTGGCAGGCATTTTTTCAATATCTTTTCTAGCCTCTTCGATATTGTTGTACAGCCCATGTACCAGTGCGTACCAGGTTGAACCGTTGCGCTCGAAGGAGAATACCGAGTTGGGTGGTTCCAATTCATTTCTGGCTAAAAAATTTTCAACTGATTCTCGGTCTTTGGATGCACTCATTTGTACGGTGAATAACGCCGGATCCTGGACGAGTATCCAATTGGGTGATTCAAGATTACTGAGTCTGGTTTGGGTTTGTGTATCTGTATCTGTATCTGCCTGAGCACCAGCATCGGCTTGTTTGGGGGCCGCGTTTGCAGCCGCGGCCGCACCGACATTGTTTTCATCTGCTTGCGCTTCGGCTAATTTGGCTTTGGCGGCTTGTTCTTCGGCCAGTTTGATTTGTGCGGCTTGTTCTTCGGCCAGTTTAGCTTGTTCTTCGGCTAGTTTGACTTGTGCGGCTTTCTCTTCAGCGAGTTTAGCTTGAGCTGCTTGCGCTTCCTGGTTTACGGCCAACTTTTCATTTGCCAGTTTATCTGCAGCCGCTTTTTGCTCTTCCTGGCTCTCAAGTTTTGCCAGGCGTTGCGCTTCAGCCTTGGCAGCCTCGGCTTTTGCCGCAACTATTGCCGCATCTTCTTCGGTGTTGCTGGTTTGAGCATTGTTGCTAGTATTATTGGATTCCAGGGTAGCTCCCGTAGTAGCATCTGGCTGATTCGCTTGGTCTGGTTCATCTGGTTTTTCAGCTGCGAGTTTTTCAGCTGCGAGTTTTTCAGCAGCCAGATTTTCTGCCTGTTTGCGCACATCGGCAGTTTGAAGTGATTCGGTTTCTTTTTCTGTAACCAGTTTCTTGCTTTCAACAACCGTGTAGCGATCATCTGGTATGTCGTTGTTATTGGGTTTTAGCCAGAACAGCCCAAGCAGGATCATTGCCATAGCCAAAGCACCAACGATAAGTTTGGTAACGCCTATACTGCCAAAGAATCCACCAATACCACCGGCTGCCTTTTTATGAGGTTTTCCGAGTTCTGCTGGAATCTCGCTGATGAATTTTTCATCGCGGTTGTTAAGGTGTCGGGCAGCAACGTTGTGTAGCAGACCTGGTCGACCACCGGCTTCCTCGTTCATAGAGGCGATTTGTTCATCAGTGAACGGAAATTCTGTCGTTAGTCCTGCTTGTTGCAAGCGATAATCCAGATAGGCTGCACTTCGGACTTTGTCAAACGCGTCGATAGCCAGTGATGAGTAAGGCAGATCAGCGCCTTCGGGTAGTAACTCCGGGATGCGCTCTTCAAATTCTGTGGGTGCTGCGAGCGTTACGCGTAACAAGGTCTCATCACTGCTGTTTAGATACAACATGCTGCTGAGAAGCTTGGTGAGCTCGGCTTCAGGGATAAGGTCGGCATCGTCCAGTACGACCGTGCCCAGGGTGTTGTGATCGGCCATAACCTGCAGGCAGGGTATGAGCTCGTCGAGCATCAGTTTGAGGTCGTCGGGTGGTTGTTTTTTGAACGCTTCAATCATGCCGGCAAACAGATTAGCTGTGCTGAATCGTTCGCTGCCGCGCACTGAAAAGCACTGAATACGCTGTCCGCTTTTTGCACCGAGCTGAGTCAGTAGCGTTGATTTTCCTGAGCCGTTGGGTCCCAGAATGAGCAACAAATCGTCGCCAGAGATAAGTGCTTGTTTTATGTCGTCCAGTTGTGCTTCAGCGATTGCATCCACAAACGATTCGCCACTATCGGGTTTAGTGGTAAATGGCTGTTGGCGAAGCTGAAATTCACTTAGCGCGAAATCGCTTAGTGCCGCTGCCTGGTTTGAATACTGATTGTCGGTGCTCGACATGGATTTTGCACGGTGTTTAGCAACAACTGATACTACTATATAAACACAATCCTTGAACTTTTGGATTGCCCATATTACCGAGTTTTACCGAGTTTACCTACCGTGTTTACAATGTTTCCCGCAATTGACGATTACATGCAACGTGTTCCAGGGTTTCATGTAATTTTTCTGCGTCGAAATCGTCGCAAACTACTGCTTTGCCGATAGATTCAAGCAGAATAAGTCTGATTTGACCGTCGATCACTTTTTTATCACGTAGCATATAACGTTCGAAATCGCTCTTATCCACCTCGGTTGGTGGCAAAGTGGGCAGATCCGCGGCAGATAAAAGCGCACGGCCGCGATCAACTTCGACCTGACTGATCATGCCACAACGTTGCGACATATCCAGTGCCATAACCATACCCGCACTGATGGCTTCGCCGTGCAACCAGTTGCCGTACCCCATAGCGGCTTCTATCGCATGCCCGAATGTGTGGCCAAAGTTTAATAAAGCGCGTTGTCCGCGTTCGAACTCATCGGCCGCGACCACGGCAGCCTTGATTTCGCATGAGCGCTTTACCGCATAAGCTATTGCGTTTGCGTCTCTGGCAAGCATTGCTGTCATGTTCGTTTCTAGCCAGGCAAAAAAGTGCTCGTCTATGATGAATCCGTATTTAATGATTTCGGCCAGGCCAGCTTTGAGTTCGCGATCGGGTAGGGTAGACAACACGCTCATGTCAGCAAGCACAGCAACCGGTTGATGAAACGCCCCAATCATGTTTTTCCCCAAACGATGATTAACCCCCGTTTTTCCACCAACAGAACTATCCACCTGAGCAAGCAGGGTGGTCGGTATCTGGATAAAGTTAACCCCGCGTTGGTAGCTAGCGGCTGAGAAGCCAGCCATATCACCGATCACACCGCCGCCCAGTGCGATTACGGTGCAGCCTCGATCAAATCCATTTGTAAGCAATGCGTCATAAATCAAATCCATTGTTTCCATGCTCTTAAAGGCTTCGCCATCGGGTAGAACAACACTGGCCGAAGGTGTATTTCCAAGTGAGTCGAGCACTTGTTGCAAGTACATCGGTGCGATTGTTTCATTGGTTACGATCATCGCTTTGCCATGTACGTACTGGTTTAGCAATCCAGGCGTTGAGAGCAAATTTTCACCAATCATGATTGGATAGCTACGCGGTCCAAAATCGATTTCGACTGTTTCGGTTGCTACAAGTGGTTTTTCGGAGCTGTTCATATTGTGCTCATAACTGTGTTCTTGCTGTACATATGTAGTGCTTATATAGCGCTCACGAAGAGGTAAGTCCGTTGGTTTTCAGATGACGCAGAATTCTGGTAACTACATGGTGCATGCGACGCGAATCGGTGGCAATTTCAACATGAGCCAGTGCTTTATATGTAGGCGCACGCTCTTCCATAAGTGCACGCAATCGTTCTTTAGGGTCGGCAGTGTTGAGAAGAGGGCGTTTGCTGTCGAGGCCGATACGTCGAAATTGTTCTTTTAATTCGACCGATAGTAGCACGACATGGCCGCGATCACGCAAACAGTGTTTGTTGGTGTCTCGCAGTATCGCACCACCACCGGTTGCCAACACAATGTTGGGCAGAGCGGTTAGCTCATCGATCATGGCAGCTTCGCGATCTCGAAACCCGATTTCGCCCTCATAGTCGAATATGGTTGGTATATCGACGCCGCAACGGGCTTCGATTTCTCGATCGCTGTCGTAAAATTCGTACCGCAGTTTACTGGCCAGCGAACGACCAACACTGCTTTTTCCGGCACCCATCGGGCCGATCAGGAAAATGCTGGTCATGCCAGAGGCTCTTTAAAAATAAATGAACTATACCGAAGCTAGTGCGGTGTAACAAACAAACTGCACAACCAGATACGCCCAAAATCACCTCACCCGCGTTACCGTTCTTGCCAATATGGCCTATATTTGCTGCGAACGGTGCCTTGTTGAGGCAATTTTGCGGAAGGCCGCCCCGAACAAATCTGTTTTGCGCTGTTTGTCTGTTACACCACACTGCACGCTTTGTTTGTGTAAGACATAAAAAAGGCCCCTTGTCTCGCGACAAGAGGCCTTCGTGCTACCACCTGGTAGACCAAGTAGTTCGTTAGTCGCTCTCTTTAGTAGCTGAGCGAGACATTTTCTTTAATGATTTTCGGTGTGACGAAAACCAGTAATTCTGATTTGTCATCCTGATTAGTAGTGTGTTGGAAAAATCGGCCCACGAGTGGCAAGCTTCCAAAGAAGGGCACCAAGTCAACCTTGTTCAGCAGGTTCTGCTCGTATACCCCACCAAGTACCACTGTTTCGCCATTATCGACAAGTACTTGTGTATTGACTTCGCGGGTATCGATACTGGGAACGTTAATGTTTCCGGCACTGAATATTTGCCCAACAGTGTCTTTGTTGATTTTCAAATCCATAACAATACGATCGTCAGGTGTAATTTGAGGCGTCACTGTTAACCCCAGTACCGCTTTTCTGAAAGATACTGAAGTTGCACCACTTGAAGACGCTTCAAGGTAAGGAATCTCCACGCCTTGCTCGATATGCGCTTCATGCTGGTTTGCGGTAATGACGCGTGGGCTTGAGATTACCTCTCCTGTGCCCTCGGCCTGCATTGCAGACAGTTCCAGTTCGAGTAGTGTGCCAAATGGAAGCTTTGCTAATGCTACAGCTAACGAACCGAACGCATTGTTGCCGGGTAGATTCACGTTAAAGCGATTGTCATCAAGGTCGTTGCCATTCAGCAGGTTTGCAACGCCATTGGAATTGCCGGATAACGCAAAGCCATCTCCTGCACCTTGACCGACAACGCCTGCGGTATTTCGATTAAGGCCCCAACGTACGCCAATGTCCTTATTAAAGTCATCCGACGCAATAACAATTCGAGATTCAATCAGAACCTGTCGAATCGGTACATCAAGACGATGAACCAAAGCGCGAATATCAGCTAGTTGGTCAGCAGTGTCGCTGATCAGCAATGTATTAGTGCGATCGTCAACCGAGACCGCGCCACGCTCAGAGAGCAGGCCACCAGCGGCTGATTGCAACAGTTCCGCTAGTTCAGATGCTTTGGCGTAGTTTGCCTGAAAGAATTCAGTTCGAATTGGTGCCAACTCGGTTTTCTGTTTCATGCCCTCAAGTTCAATACGTTCTCGAGTTGCGATCTCTTCGGCGGGGGCTATCATAATGACATTACCAGCCTGACGCTTCCCCAGAGCCTTGGATTGCAGAATGATATCCAGTGCCTGGTCCCAAGGTGTGTTCTTAAGACGTAGTGTGAGTTTGCCCTGAACCGAATCGCTGACAACGATGTTCAGATCGGTAAAGTCAGCCAATAACTGTAAAACAGATCGCACTTCAATATCTTGAAAGTTTAGCGACAGCTTTTCACCTACATAGCCAAATTTAGCTTTACGGTTTTGCTCAATGTCTTCTTTGCTCATTGGCTTGAGTTCAACCGTAAACATATTGTCAGATTGGTAGGCCAGCTGTTCGAACTCTTGTGTAGCGGGCTGAACAATAACTTTTGTTCCACGCTTATTGGAAATTGAATCGATGTATTGGATTGGCGTGCCGAAATCCATTACATCTAATCTTTTTTGAAGTTTCGCAGCTAGTTGTGTATCTGGAAATTCAATCACAAGTCGACCACCTTCTTCGCGCATGTCACTGATAACACCCGTACTGGACAGGTCGAATAAAATGCGACCCTCTCCCAGTGGTCCACGACGAAAATCAATAGAGTTAATTGAATGCCCTTGTTGTTGGAATGTTGCTTTTAGTTCCTCTTCCTGCACAGCTGCCAGAATTGACTGGTTTGAGCTAATGCTGTCGGCTTGTGCATCAGAGTCGAGGGTGACAAACAGTTGGTTACCCTGTACCGCGGTGCTGTACGGGGTCATCGACGCCAGGTTGATAACCACGCGTGTTCTGCCACCGGCCTCGACTGTCGTCACATTCTGAAGCAAGCCGGCACTGATGCTTATGCTTCGCTGATCCATTTGGCTGGTCGTATCAGGCAAGTCGAGTGCGATTCGGGCAGGATTGTCTATAGTGAACGCTTGCGGATTAACCGCCGGGCCACTGAGTGTCAATGCCAGTTGTTGTTTATTACCCGGCAGTGTTGTATGACTGATGTCCAATAACGCATTTTCTGCGGCCTGAACATGTTGAACTGCAAGCGCTGCTGTAGCAATTATAGTAATTCCGGCTACACGTATAGCCCTACTGAGGAAATCTTTGCGTCCGATGCTTGTAGCCTTTCTGCGTTGTTGGTTTATCACCTTTTTTCTCCGTATCAAACTAATCATCGGACATCGCAAGTTGCGCCTCACGATTAACCCAGCCACTAAGACCGTCGGGTACAAGCTCGACGATCCCAATTTTGGTTTCTTTTACACTGACAATTTTTCCATGGTTCGTGCCGGCGTAATTGCCTGGCTGCACGCGATGGATAGTGCCATCGGGGTCACGAACCAGACCCCACGTTTGAGACTTCTGCTGCAATAAGCCGACCATTTTTAAAGAATCAATTGGAAATGATTCCAAAACTTCTTTTCGTCGGGTCGCTTCGGGTCTGGGACCGCTGTATTCCACTTCTGCTACAGTGGATGCACCGATATCAGTTTGTGCTCTGAATGGGTCACGTATGCTATCCGCAGAGTAGGCAAAAGTTTGATAGGGCGGAAACTCTGGCAATGGGTCGACTTTGCCAATGTGTCGCGATTTAGTGTCGTCTATGAATTTCTCAAGATCAGACATATCGCCGCCACATGCGCTAAGCAGGCTTGCTACACTCAGTAGCACAATGGAATTTAACTTTTGCACTGTGCTTATTCCTCCTCAATATAACGATAGGTGGTAGCCACCAGATCCATTTTTAATTGATTATCTGGCACAGTCACTTGCGAGCCAGCCGGTCTCTGTTCATTCAGTTCAACAATACTAATTTTGTTCAGTGTGACTATTCGGGGCAGGGCTGCAAGGCCACTGATAAATTGTCCAAACTGGTGATACTGACCAGTCACACTGATTCTTATTGGGTACTCTGCATAGAACTCTTTTGGTATTTCGGTTTCGGGCTTGAAATACTTGACATCCAGGCCACTAGCCACGCTGGTTTGTGACAAGTCAACCAACAGACTTTCAATGTCAGTTTTGTTTGGTAGTTGACGAAGCATGACGTTAAAAGTCTTCTTCATCTCTTCTAGTTGTTCGACATAAGCTTGTCGGTTAGCGGCTTTTGATTGCTCATCATCAAATTTTTCGCGCAGAGTTATCTCTTTGGCTTTGACCGTTTCCAGCTCTGCAAACTTTGGTTTTATCAGAAACCAGTAGCTAGCGAATATAACGGCACCTGCAGTGATAATGAGAATCAGTATTCGCAGCAGAATAGGCGATGTGCCGAGTCGTGAGAAGTCTTCACTATCGATAGACATCATGTCAGAAAATGCATTAGATAACGCCATTGTCAGCCTCCACTTTACCGTCAGCCTTTGGGGTCATTTGAGTAACGCTCAATTTAAATTCACTGATACCATCGAGGACGTTTGCCTTGATCACATCCAGTGTCGGGTTATTGAAATACTCGCTTCGGTCCATCCGTCGCATCAATGCCGATACGCGTGCATTAGACTCAGCACGCCCTTCAATAATGAGTTGGTTAGACCCAAATTGCTTCATTGATGTCAGAAAAACACCATCGGGTAGGCGGGTTGCTACCTCATGGAAGGTGTGAACAATTTGTGGACGTTGGCCCTGCAACTCTTGAATGATTTTCATTCGAGCAAGCAGGTTGTTTTTGGTGGTCTCCAATTCGCGGATAGCAGCCAGCTCTTCTTGCAGCAGATCAATCTCTGTGGTTAAGCGGGCGTTACGCTTTTCCTGAAACTGCAATTTGTCTTTTGCGTATTGCAAGCCGCCAAAGCCTGCACCTGCAGCCAGAGCTGCAACGACGGCAAGAATAACGTAGAACTCGTTATTCTTTTCACGCCGATGCGTCTCGCGCCATGGTAATAGATTAATTTTTGTCATTAGTTTGTTCCTCGCATGGCCAGTCCAGCCGCGATCATCATTGCGGGTCCATCGTCTCTAAGGCGTTGAGCAGGTATGTCTGAGCCTATGCTCATTTCGCCAAATGGATCAGCGATGATGGTTGGTGTTCCGATGCGCTCTTCGATTAGCTCGGCAACGCCTGGGATACCGGTACTACCGCCGGCTAGTACAATTTGGTCGACGTAATCGTTTTTGTCTGCTGAAAAGAAAAATTGCAGAAATCTATTCACTTGTTGAATCATCAAGTCGCGAAACGGAGCGAGCACTTCAGGTTCATAATTGTCAGGGAGTCCGCCGACACGCTTAACTCGACCCGCATCTTCGTATGACAGGCCATAACGACGCATAATTTCTTCAGTAAGTTGTTTGCCGCCGAAAGGTTGTTCGCGTGTGTAAATCAAGCTTTGATCGCGCAGCACGCACAAACTTGTCATGCTCGCGCCAATATCAAGGATGGCAACGGTCTGCTCTTGTCCTTCGTTTGGTAATTGATGTTTGATGAGTTGAAACGCCCCTTCCATTGTGTAGGGTTCGACATCAACCACTTTTACGTTAAGTCCACCGATCTCAGCCGCTGCAGTTCGATCTTCAACATTCTCGCTGCGCGATGCGGCAAGCAGCACATCAACCATGCCGTCTGCTTCTTCGGATGGACCGATAATATGAAAATCAAGATTGACCTCTTCTAGCGCATACGGAATGTATTGATCTGCCTCAAGCTGAATTTGGGCATCCATTTCATGCGGCTTCAAGTCACTTGGCATTTGAATCACTTTGGTGATGACCATAGCGCTTGGAACCGCTACAGCTGCGTCTTTTGTGCGTGTGCCAGATCGTTTCACGGCGCGCCGGATAGCATCACCAACTGCCTCAATATCCTGCAGGTTTTTTTCCGACACAGCGTTCGCTGGTAAAGGTTCAACGGTGTAGCTCACCGCCTTGAAGCCTTTTTTTGTCGGTTTGAGCTCAAGGAGCTTTACTGAGGTGGCCGTTATATCAAGACCAATCAGTCCGGAGTTTCGTGATGCAATTTTGAGTGCCATGTCGTTTTAGCGCCGTAAACCGGTTGTTTCTTAAATCACCAATAGACAATTTCTGTATTGGTAACAATGGTTTGGGCGAATATCCTCCGTTCAAAGGTCGTTTTACAGCTTCATCAGGCCCTTTTGGGGCACTGAGTGCCAGAAATCTGGCGTATGTGTCTAGTTCGCAAACCACCGTGAAGTTTTGGCTTATCGTCCAAGCCAGTTGTTATAATTCGTTGATACGCAACAATTCAGCTGGCTTATATGCCTCATTCATCTTCACATCGACGACCCGGAAGACCCAAACGTGCGTCTTATGTCCGTAGCAGCCGACGCAAAACGCGTGGAATATGGGTTTCTATATTCAAATGGCTTGCCATAACGGGTGTTACCTTTGGAATTTTGTGTGCAATTGGCATCGGGCTGATCTATTTCAAAGTCAAGCCCGAACTTCCAGACGTCAATGTGCTGCGCGAAGTGCAATTGCAAATGCCTTTGCGCATCTACACAGAAGATGGGTTGCTAATTTCCGAGTACGGTGAAAAGAGGCGAGAACCGATCCAGATTTCAGCCGTGCCACAACATCTGAAAGATGCAATTGTTGCTGCCGAAGACAAACGCTTTTATGTACATCCTGGTGTCGACTATCAAGGCTTGTTGCGCGCCGCCTTCTACTTACTGAAAACCGGCAAGAAAGGGCCTGGTGGCAGTACGATCACCATGCAAGTTGCGAGAAACTTTTTTCTCACTAACGAGAAAACCTACTTACGAAAAACCAAAGAGATTTTTCTGTCATTCAAAATTGAATCTGAGTTAGAGAAAGACGAAATCCTCGAACTCTATATCAATAAAATTTATCTAGGTAACCGCTCTTACGGATTCGCAGCGGCATCCAAGGTTTACTACGGAAAGAAAATAAGCGAACTTGAGCTTGCTGAAGCGGCAATGCTGGCTGGTTTGCCAAAGGCGCCATCCACCTTCAATCCCATTGTTAATCCGAAAAGAGCGTTGCTGCGTCGAGATTATGTCCTGGGACGTATGAGCGCGCTGGATATGATAGGCGACAAAGAATTCGCGCAGGCAAAGGCACTGCCGGTCAGTGCAGCCTTGCACTACTCAAAGCCTGAAGCCGAAGCTAACTACGTAGGCGAGATGGTGCGTGAGCGCATCCAGCAACTCTATGGCGACAGTTGGGCGACGGCTGGATTTAACGTCTACACAACGATTCGTTCAGCTAACCAGATTGCTGCAAACAATGCACTGCGAGACTCGCTTTTCGACTACGAAAGCCGACATGGGTATGTTGGCCCGATAGGCACCGTGGACAATGCCACATTAGGCGATCCTGCATTGCTCGCAGACAACCTTAAGGAGTATTCAAACCGTGGCGGTATGCAACCGGCTGCGGTTGTTGCCGTGGATGAAGCTACAGCCATCATGGTGACTGGCGAAGGTGAAGAGTTCAGTATTACGTTGGAGGATGCGCAATGGGCGCGGCAGCGCATTGGCGTTGATGAGTTGGGGCCTGAAATAGTGGCCGTTAGCGACGTACTTAATGTGGGAGATGTCATACATTTGCAAAAAAGAGCAGACGGTACCGCTCGCTTTGTACAAGAACCGAAAATTGAAGGTGCATTTGTTGCGCTGGAACCCCGAACCGGAAAGGTATTGGCGTTGGTTGGTGGCTTTGACTACTTCCGAAGTAAATTCAACCGGGCAACTCAGGCGCGACGGCAGCCTGGCTCAACTATCAAGCCGTTCATCTACTCGGCAGCGCTTGAGAATGGCGATACTGCAGCCACAATCTATAACGATGCCCCCGTTGTGTTCCACGATGATGCGCTGGAAGGCGAGTGGCGGCCGCAAAACTACAGTGGCCGGTTTTTTGGTCCAACAAGACTACGAGAGGCTTTGGTTAAGTCTCGAAACCTGGTTTCGGTGCGTGTGCTACGCGAAATCGGTATACCGACTGCTATTGACTATACACGGCGCTTTGGATTCAAGTCGGCTGATCTGCCACCAGATTTGTCTTTGGCACTGGGTAATGCATCGGTTACCCCAATGGAGCTAACGTCGGCTTTCGCCGTGTTTGCAAACGGCGGTTACAAAGTACCGTCACATTTTATTCAACGTATCGAAGATCCACGTGGTGACGTGCTCTATACAACGCCGAAAGTCGTTTTGTGTGCCGATTGCCAACCGGATGCAAGCTATGATTTGCTGGCTGAGGTGGAAGCTATCACCGAAGACGAGCAGGCCGAAAATGTTGACAATCAAACAGCTTCTGGCGATGCGTCTGCTATCGATGAGTCGGTTCAAGCTGACTCAAGTGGCGA
>CAYTJF010000030.1:0-3724 GCA_964437945.1 uncultured Granulosicoccaceae bacterium | reverse complement strand
GGCGAGTCAGATCCGGCTGAAACCCAGAGTGTTATAGCTACTGAACTGGCGGAACTTGATGTGGTCAATGCTCCGCGCGTTATAGATGAACGCAATGCGTACATCATGAGCAGTATGATGCGTGATGTAGTATCAAGGGGCACAGCACGGCGTGCTGGTGAGGCACTGGGCCGAGATGACCTGGCGGGTAAAACCGGTACATCCAACAATCAGCTAGACGCCTGGTTCACAGGCTTTAACTCTCAGGTGGTCGCCGCTGCGTGGGTTGGCTCAGATGGGCTCGAGCCGCTAGGTAGAAAAGAAGCTGGCGGTGTCGCGGCCTTGCCGATGTGGAGTGCGTTTATCAGCAAAATACTCGATGACGTACCAGAAGACCAGTTTACACCGCCTTTGGGTATTGAAACTATCCGAGTGGATACAGCCACAGGTGAGCCAGCCAGTGGTGACGGCACAATGATGGAACTGTTTTTAGAAGACACAGCTCCAGTAGGTGCTGTTACAAGTACCGGTGTTGAGCAACCTGAAATTAAGCCTAGCTCTACAGAAAGTACCGCAGTTACATCAGCTGCGACAAAATCAACCCGTGATCAGAAAAGCGAAGTTGAGTCGTTGTTCTAATTCACTTCGTTATTCGCGGTACCTTGAAGCCGTAACTATCTCGGGCATACAGTGGTTTGGGTGTCTGTCCGGTTTTAGAAAATAGCTAGTAAAGCCATACATTGAAAAAACCTTTCGGTAACAAGGTATACCTTCCGGTAGTAGTCCGTGGTCTAAACGGTTAACAGCGCACCATAATGTTGTAACTCATTTTGCCTACTAAATAGTGCACCATAATGTTGCGTCTTCATTCTGCCTACCCTAAAAACGCGATAACTATCAACACGCTGAGTATGTAAGATGACACAACAAATGTGAACAGCCAATTGAGTGGGTGTCTGATGTTTATCAGTTATTCGTTGTTTGCATTTGATACGTTTTTCAGCGGCTCTTGTTGTATTGAATTTGATAGGGTTAAATCTGAGGTGAGTTTGTAAAGTTTTTAGTTTGTAAAGTGGTAAGGAGAGTTGTATGGAGTTGGGTGCGTTTTCTGTAAGTCTTGCTGTAAAAAATCTAGAGGCATCCAGGGTCTTCTATGAAGCTTTAGGTTTTGAAGCTTTTGGAGGGGATGCAGAGCGGCAATGGCTCATTATGAAGAATGGCGAACATTTGATTGGTTTGTTTCAAGGTATGTTTGATCAGAACATCATGACTTTTAATCCTGGCTGGACGCAGAACGCATCTGAAAAAGATCCATTTATGGATGTGCGAGAAATCCAGGCCCGGCTAATATCCGATGGGATAAAATTAACGAAACAAGCAGAAGAAGATACCACTGGACCTGCCAGTGTTATGTTGTCCGACCCTGATGGCAACCAAATTCTTATTGACCAGCACCGTTAGATCGCCATTCTTAAGTTGCTAAGTTTCAGTTGCTAACCTTCAGTTGCCAATCGATGCGCAACATAGTGGTAGAAGTCCCAAACCGTACCTTCATAGTCTGGCGGTGCAAGGTAACCTCTGGTAGCAAATCGCGATGACAAACCTTTTTGTACATCAATAAGGCGTTCCCGGTCTTCTTTGTTGAACGATCGGGCAAATTCCATACGCTCGTTCGCCTCACCAGAGTCGAACACTTCGTCGCGAGCGATAACGTCCCAGCGGGTCTGCAACTGTGTTGCACCGGTCGGGGTTATGCTCATATAAACTGCCGAATTAGGTGAGATAGCGGCAACGAACCCCGGGTAAATCCACACCATCATTGACAGTGATCGCTCCAGTTCAGTCATATCGGGGTGATATTGCGATCGACCCTTGAAACTTTTGTTGTAGTGTGACTTGTAACCTGTAAAGCCTGCGCCACCGGGAATTTTTTCGCACAGCCGGGTAGGCGTCATCGGGTGCAATGTATCTCTATGCACCGGTGTCAGGTGATAACCCTCCATAAAATTCTCGGCCAGGCATTTCCAGTTTAGTGGCCAGCTTTCAGTTGTCGCTCCCACACAGCGCATTTGTTCAGGGTGATAATTTTTTACGTAGTCATTGAGACCAATTATTTGTGTGTCGAACTCTTCTGCTTTGCCACTTAAGTTGACGAAAATCCAACCCATCCATTCGCAGGTACGAAAAGAAGGTAGCTGGCATTGTTTACGATCAAAACCCTCAGATTTATCGACCAGTGGCGCTGTTAATAATGCGCCATCAAGATCGTAAGACCAGCGATGATAAGGGCAGGTAAACCGTTTGCTGTTTCCGCTCCCGGTAAGAATTTGACTACCACGATGTCTGCATACGTTGGATAGCACAGAAATGCTGTTGCTTTGGTTGCGCGTGATAATCAACGGTTCGTCGAGAATATCCAGCGTGAAGTAGTCACCGGGCGCGCGAATCTCATCGCTGCGACCAAGACAAACCCAGCCATTAATGAACAGCTCCTCCATCTCTACCGACAACAAGGCCTCATCTTTGTAGAAAGAAGGTGGCATGGTGCGTGGCGTTATCGCTGTGCTGGTCGTCAGCTCGGCAAGTGCTGAGTAAGTATCTGCGGGCATGTTCATATTGGCTCCGGACGATATTTTGAAGACACCCTGGATGCCAGGTAATGGGCAAAATCGTAGTTAGGTCTTTCCAGATGTGAAAGCGGTCCTGGTTTGGCAAAACCCGAGCTTAAGCCGCGGTAAACCTTCTCGGTGCAACCCCGATCTTCTACGTTGACGTCGTCTAGCAGTGATTTTAAATTTGTAAAATGTTGTTGTGCTTCCCTTTCGCCTGAGTAATCGTCAGACATTCCGCCACCGAACATAATGCGAACCTTACCGACCCCTTCAGGATGCAAAGACAAGTACCAGAAGTAGCCAGGTGTCAGCGTGATTAACAGGCTGGGATAGATAGCCAGTAAATAGGTCGTGCGTCGTCGGTCACCAACCATTCGCGTGTTGTTCGGATGGGCCATAGCGATGCTGAGTGAATCGTCTTTTAGTATTGTGTGATAGTTAAAGGCGGCTCCACCTGGAGGACAGATCATTTCTTCAAGTTTCGACAGGCCTCCTATAGTGCCTTTGTGGCATACCGGCAGGTGGTAGCTTTCCATAAAATTTTCAGCCAGCACCTTCCAGTTGGTATCCCAAACATGCGTTTCGAAAAATGATTCGTGATAGTCCGTCATTTGATAGTCGGCCACCATCTCGGCAACCTCACTAAGTTGAGATTCAACTGACGGTGCATCGTTGTTAAGCGTTACCATGATCCAGCCTAGCCACTGCTCGCAACGAACTTCAGGCAGGCGCATCCCGTTTTTGCAGAACGATTGGTTCTGGTCCATCGCTGGCGCCCCCCGCAATTGACCGTTCAATTCGTACGTCCATGCGTGATACGGGCAAACAATCGAGTTGGTCTTACCACGCCCCTCCAACAAAGTAGACATGCGATGCAGACACACATTGGATTGGGCTCGCAGTTGGCCGTTTTTTTCACGGATAACCATAATCGGTTGTCCAGCCAGATCGAGGGTCAGGTACTCGCCAGGATTGCTGATCGATGAGGCGCGACCGGCGCAGAACCAGTCTTTGGCAAACACTGAATCGATTTCTGCCTGTAGAAAATCTTCAGATGTATAAACGCTGCACGGCATCGCGTGCGCTTGCTCGAATGGCTTGGTGACCGATGCGGCGAGTTCATCCATTGCTGA
>CAYTJF010000029.1:0-35781 GCA_964437945.1 uncultured Granulosicoccaceae bacterium | reverse complement strand
AGTCGTGCAGTACCCAAGGCGAACCTATCAAGCCTGAAATCGAGATTGGCGATTTTGAAAAAATTGATTTACGTATAGCCACCATTGTCGATGCCAAACCGGTGGAAGGTGCTGACAAACTAGTTGAACTAAGCCTCGACATTGGCATTGAAACCCGCACTGTGTTTGCCGGCATAAAGGCCGCTTACAACCCGAGTGATTTAATCGGGCGCCAAACGGTCATGGTGGCTAATCTAAAACCTCGCAAGATGCGTTTCGGTGTTTCATCCGGAATGGTATTAGCCGCAGGTCCTGGTGGATCTGAGCTTTTTATACTGTCGCCGGACGACGGTGCACAAGCCGGCATGCGGGCCAAGTGATGACTTGTCGATGAGCGAATACGCGCTCATTATATTGACGACTGTACTGGTCAATAATTTTGTCCTGACGCAGTTTTTAGGGCTATGCCCATTTATGGGTGTATCGCGTACTTTAGATGCGGCTATTGGCATGGGTATAGCGACAACCTTTGTGCTAACGCTAGCATCAACGTTAAGCTTTGTTATCGATCATTGGTTACTTGAACCCTATAACCTGACTTATTTACGCACGATCAGTTTTATTTTGATCATCGCTATTGTTGTGCAATTTTCTGAAATTATTATTCGCAGGCGAAGCCCAATGTTGCATCGGGTGCTCGGCTTGTACTTACCACTGATCACCACCAATTGCGCTGTATTAGGTGTTGCCCTGTTAAGTGCTCGCCAACATCACTCACTGGTAGAAGCGGTGTTGTTCGGATTCGGAGCTGCATGTGGTTTTACACTGGTCTTGGTACTGTTCTCGTTACTACGAACGCGACTCAACGGCGCTGACATTCCCAATGCATTCAAAGGTAATGCTATTGGTTTGATTACCGCAGGTATTATGTCATTGGCATTCATGGGATTCAGTGGACTAGCATGAGTGTTGGCGTCGTTATCAGCTTTTTGTTCGTACTGGCAATGCTCATTTTCATGGGTAGCTTGCTGAGCTATTTAAACCGACCAGCAGATGACGCACAGGCCGACAGTGAAACGATGATGATCGATAAGGTCAATGCGATTTTGCCACAGACTCAATGCGCTCAATGTGGTTATCCAGGTTGTCGCCCTTATGCAACAGCCATAATAGAACAACATGAACTGATTAATCGCTGCCCGCCTGGGGGTGAACGAACGATTGCACAGTTATCTGAATTACTTGGCACACCTGCGCTGCCAATAGATGAGCATTGTGGTGTAGAAAAACCGGTACAACTGGCCATTATCGATGAAACTGTGTGTATTGGTTGCACCCTGTGCATTCACGCCTGCCCGGTTGACGCTATTGTAGGTGCCGCAAAATTAATGCACACCGTAATAGCTGAACAATGCACTGGTTGTGAGCTGTGTCTTCCACCTTGCCCTGTAGATTGTATTGATCTTGTTGCACCACAGCCAACTGCGGCCAATTGGCAATGGCCTCAACCCACTTAGCATCATCGTGTGGAGAAAAATCACATCGGTGTTGAGTCGTTGCGGAGCAGCTGGTCATTTTCCGGGTAACAACATCGCACCCTACGGTTTTCATGGCGGACTATGCCTGGATACCAATAAAAGAGCTTTGCACAACAATGCTGAATCAGCTGAAACTGAATCATCCGAAGTTATAGAAATACAAGCTCCGGCGCAGCTTATCGTACCGCTGATCGATTACCAAAAACAAAGTCTCTCGCCAATGGTTCAGTTACACGAGCAAGTCCAACGCGGACAAGCATTGGCCAAAGGCATAGCCTCACCAGTATCGGGCATGATTGCGGCAATCGAGCCGCGTGAGATTATTCATCCAGGTGGCTTGCAAGCGACAGCTGTCGTCATAAACAACGATGGACTGGATACACCTATGGATACAAACATTGTGTACCAGGACGATCTAAAGCAACAGGGTGGTTTACACGACAACGGCCAGGTAAGTGCGCAAGCGAAAATAGCGCGCTTTGTTGCTCACCCTGAATCTGTACTTGATCATGCTGCGTTAGCCGGTTTGGGCGGAGCAGGCTTTCCCACTGCACAAAAACTATTACCAACAGATCGGGCTGTGCAAACGCTGATTATCAATGCGGCGGAGTGCGAACCAGAGATTGCCTGCGATGAAGCGTTGATGCAATCTTCTTCCAGGCAAATCGCCTACGGCATTAACGCGTTAATACAGCTAACAAAATGTGAAAAATGTATTGTTGCCATCGAAGACACTAAAACACTCGCCATTGAATCGATGCGACACGCTTGTGAATTGATCAATCTCAATGCAGAGCTTTTGGTCATTCCAACCCGATACCCCGCCGGAGCAGAAAGCCCGTTAATCCAGAATGTAACTGGCCACTTTATCCCGCATAATGAAAAACCGATTACCTATGGCGTGTTATGTATTAATGTGGCTACTGCCTATGCGTTATGGCAGGCGATAAACGGACAAGCCATGGATTCTCGTGTCGTATCCCTCGGTGGCGCCAGAATGCCAAACCCCTGCAATGTGCGGGTTCGCTTTGGAACACCTGTGTCCTATGTGTTAGAGCAATCAGGCAACGTCTCGAATGACAACTCAACTGACAGCTCAACTGACAACGCAATGCGTATCAGAGCAGGCGGTCCATTGAGCGGTTTCGATCTGCACACAACCGATGTTCCAATAACCGCCACAACCAACTGCATCCTGGCAGAAGCCGCGCTGAATTTACCACCTGCACAACCCTGTATACGATGCGACGACTGTGCTGATGTGTGTCCAGCGATGCTCCAGCCTCAACAACTGTACTGGTATGCACAAGCCGCAGAACATGACAAGTGTCAAGCACTTCAGTTAGACGCCTGCATTGAATGTGGGTGCTGCGACCTGGTTTGCCCTGCATCGATAAAATTGACTGAAACATTTCGATTCGCCAAATCAGCTGCGAACTTTGTAAAAGTACAGCAAAAATCCGCAGCTGTTGCAGAACAACGTTTTCTCGAACGTGAACATAGGTTGGCGTCAAGAGAGCAGGCCCGACAATTTGCCATAGAGCAACGAAAAGAGAAACTTAAATCGCAAAAGCAACCCGACAGCGAAAAAATAAACGCAGCATTAGCACGGGTTCGCTCAAAACGAAATGCGAAGAAAAAGTAGTGGCCCATCTGCATGACTAAGATCATCGTAGACAGGCGGGCTGCAGGAGTTAATGCGTTGAGCACTCAGCGCATCATGCTTTACGTCATATTGGCGCTTGTCCCAGGCGTAGTGGCTTATGTTTATTTCATCAGCCCACTGGTGTTGGTTAACGTGTTATTTGCAGTAATAGTGGCAATACTGCTGGAGGTGTTTGCCGTTCGACTGCGTGGCAAAAATGTCGCAATACAGGTTCAGGATGCAAGTATCGCGCTAGCTGCAATTTTACTTGCGCTCGCAGTGCCGCCAATGATTCCGCTATGGCAGTTGCTTGTAGGCGTTACCGTTATGGTTATTCTTGGCAAACATGTTTATGGCGGCCTTGGCCACAATCCATTTAATCCGGCAATGGTTGGCTACGCTGCCATGCTTATATCGTTTCCACAAAGCATGACACTATGGATAAGCCCAACCGGACTTGAAAGTCATGCACTGCATGAATTAATCAAAATCAAATTATCCCTCGATATAGTTATCTCCAACCCCCAGATTGCCTGGGATGGAATTACCCAAGCCACACCGCTGGAACATATCCGCACTATAAAGTCACAGTCCCAACCGATTATCCTGACAGATCTGGTTCAACAGACCATTACATCGGGTTGGTGCTGGGTCAATCTCGGGTTTTTGTTCGGTGGTCTTTTGCTTTTATACAAACGAATTATCCAATGGCATATTCCTGTCTCTGTCATCGCAGGTTTTGTCTTGTGGTCAAGTCTGTTTTCAGGTCAGGGCTTACCACTGCATTTATCATTACTTTCAGGCTCTTTGATATTAGGTGCCTTTTTTATCGCAACCGACCCTGTTACCGCTGCCAGCACCAAACGCGGAAGGTTGGTCTTCGGCTTTGGTGTTGGCTCACTGTGCTTTGTTATAAGGGAATTTGGTGGATATCCTGAAGGTATCGCGTTTGCGATACTACTTATGAATTTGTGCGTACCGCTTATTGACCATGTAGACAAACAATGGGCACACCGAAATTGAATTCTGTCGATATTAAAAATGGCCTGCTTCTGGGGGCAAGCGCAACTATTGCCATTCTCATGATTGTTGCCGCGTTTTTGTTAACCCGGGAACCCATCCGGTTAACTGAGCAACAAAATCTGCACAGCGATCTTTCGCAACTACTCATACCCGACAGCTTTAATAATGATCCTGTGCTCGACACGATCTACCTGAGCTCCCCTGCTCTGGGCAGCGTCGATCCCAGTGTTATTTATCGAGCTCGCAAAAATGACACACCAACAGGCGCTGTCATCGCAAGTACTGCGCCCGATGGGTACAATGGAGATATTGAATTATTGATCGGGCTAAGCTATCAGGGCGATATTGTTGGCGTCAGAGTTACGCATCACAATGAAACACCTGGTCTGGGAGATGATATTGAAACAAGAAAATCCGATTGGATTTATTCCTTTAACAATCTGATCGTTGGAGATATCAAACCCGAGGAGTGGAATGTGAAAAAAGAGGGCGGTCGTTTTGATCAATTTACCGGCGCAACCATTACACCCCGAGCGATTGTTTCATCAGTTCATCGGGTTGCACTGTGGTATCAGCAGAATCGTGAAGCCGTATTCAGGGTTGTGCCAGCCACTATGCAATCGAGCAACGTCAACATTGAATCCAACAGTAACAGCAATCAATCATTAGATAACATGAAATGAATGCACCGAATGACATTACACTTGTCCAATTGGCGAAAGAAGGACTTTGGATAGAAAATCCAGGCCTGGTAAAACTGCTCGGTTTATGTCCGCTGCTGGCTGTTAGCAACACATTGATTAATGGTCTGTCACTGGGCCTGGCAACGGTTGCGACCTTGCTGGTATCCAACACGCTGGTTTCCTGTTTACGCACATCCATTCCGCCTGCCGTACGCATTCCTCTGTATGTGCTGATCATCGCTTCAACTGTGTCGATTATTGAGCTATTGATGCAAGCATGGTTACCTGGCTTGTTTGTTACGCTTGGAATCTTTTTGCCATTGATTGTGACAAACTGCCTGATACTCGGGCGAGCAGAAGCATTTGCTGTCAGACAATCTGTGCGTTTAAGCATGATAGACGCGTTGTTTATGGGACTCGGGTTTTTACTGGTTCTCAGCTTACTCGGTGCAGCAAGAGAGCTTATTGGCCAAGGCAGTGTTCTTGCTGACAGCCATTATTTATTTGGCGATATTGCGCGCGACTGGACTATGCAGTTGTTTGACGAACGTCACGGTGTGCTGCTGGCGTTGTTACCACCGGGCGCGTTTATCGGACTGGGACTGCTATTGGCTATGAAAAATCGAATTGATGAAGTGCTATCGCCGCAGGAAAACAATAATCACTGATCATGCTATTCACTCAAGATAGAACCCGAATGCGGGAAATGTTTTTTAACGCCTGGTCCAAACATTTGAACAAAGAACCTTTGGAACCAATGGACAAGCAGATCGTAACCCTGCTGAAGGAACACCCCGAATACCACAAGCTGGTTGAAAACCGAAATGCCATTGACGCTGACTTCACTCCCGAACACGGTACACTGAATCCGTTCCTGCATCTAAGCTTACACTTGGCTTTGCGCGAACAAGTTGGTACCGACAGACCCAAAGGCATTGCCACACTCACACGATCATTGCTTATCAAGCACGGCGACGGCCATGCCGTCGAGCACCTGATGATCGAATGTTTAGGTGAGTTTTTGTGGGACGCCCAGCGACAGGGCCGCGAACCAGATGAACTAGCTTATCTTGAAAAACTAAAAGAGCTGCTTTAAGACGTATATATTCAAAATTAGTTGATCAAAAAAAAGAGCGTCCGAAGACCACTGGTGGCCTAACGACGCTCTTTTTCCTAATAAAGCTTTCCTAAAAAAGCTTCAATGGTAAAGTTTCAGGTTTAGCTTACAACTCAACACCCAAAGCTCTAATAGACTCTATCGTTACACCACCTTCAGCCAGCGAATTTTTCTGCTGGTAGTCTTCTAAGGCGTTCAACGTGCTCTTACCAAGCACACCATCAACTGAACCTGGATTGTAGCCTTCCTCTACGAGGGCCGCCTGCAGACGTGAAATGATGTCACCATTAGTATTGGTTTCACACAGTACCGCTTGCCATTCAAAACGAGAGTCTGCGACTTTGACTCGACGGTCAATTTTCTCGCTCGCACCAGCAACAGGGATTTTCACGCTTTGCGCATCTGCGATCAATTCACTAACAGTAACGTCTTCAAAAGTTTCTTCAACTTCCTCTCGCTCAAAACGACCGGCAGTTTTTACAACCGTACGCTTATACTCAATCTCATTTGCCGGTTTGGCCTGATGACAAACGACACGGCCTGTTGCATCGCTATCGTCACTTGAACGTGATGCAAGCCAGGTATAACGCCCTGGTGTTTGTACTTGCTCTCTGTGCATTGTTTTAAACTCAGCTGGAACAGGCTCGCGCTGTTCTGTAGCATCGGACTCCAACTTTTGGACACCGACTGTTTTATAGACCGCTTCCTCTGACACATCCGTTAGTTGTGGCCCAGTTGCAACCACTTCAACATCAATTGTTTCGTACTCTGCTGGTATGTCTACACGACACATGATTTCGCCAGTCTGATTATCAATTTTCTGGATAGGTCCCTCACCTTTCTGCCAAATCGAATGTGCAGCTTCCACGAGCACACGATCCTGCTTTTTCGAAAAAACAGCGGGGATTTCAATCAGGCGCTTGTAAGCGGCTTTCACCAATATCTCTTCAGTGTCACTGCGATACTTTGCCGGAGGAGATGAGAGCTTCTCTGTAGCTTCGCTAATAAGTACACGGTTTGGAATTTTCTTGATGATTGGCTCAATGTAGTGCTCATACAAACATTCGCCCACTGCCACCTCGTTCAGGACAACACCAGCAGCACTTAAATCACTAAGTTCTCCTTCACTCAGAGGATTATTTCCGTTTAAAGAACTTCGAACCCAGCGAGTCGTGGCAGGCGAGACAACAAAGTTATCTTTCTCCACTTCCAGCACCGGTTGTATAGCTCTGAGCTTGGTTGATGCTTCTCGAGTTAATACACGTTTGGTACGACTCTCGAACCTTGCCGGGGTAATTTGATACTGCTCAGACGCTTCTTTTAAAAGTACATCAACCTGTTCCACCTGGTATTTCGCTGGAACGCTGACTTTCGCGTAACACTCTCCGCTTTTTGCTGGCGGCATTATTTGAGCAACCTCTGGTCGACTCTGTGCCGTCGCATCTACAGCGAAAAGGCTACAAAAAAGCACAGAAACTCCTGTTGAAATCAAACGCTTATCGCCTACTTTGGCCATAACTTACTTCTCCAAAATTTATTCATAGAACACCAGTTGGCGCCGAGCATGGGTCAATAAAAAAAGAACCATGCCAATTCAACTGCTCGTTACTTCGCATGTTTAACACGAATCCCATCAAGAATATGCCTCAAATGACGCTCCTAGTGTTGGAGCCGAACATTCATGCAAGTAAAAAACTCATGCGAGTCAAAAACTCAACGAGTCAAAACCCAAAATGATTGCCAGGCCGACCGATCAGAAATCCACACAAACAGAACATCGGACATGTACTTAAATAATAAGTTTTGCGCTCGGCACTGTTTCGTATTACTGATAATGGTAGCACCTGTTGCTGCAAACACTAATGCAGTTCCTGTAAACGACCGTGCTGCATACGTAAAATTACAGACTGAGCCCGACACAAGCGCATGGGTTACCTTCGCCGGTTTGCACCCAAATACTGATGTCTTGGTGAATGCAATCGCCGCTTCCGAGTCGCATGGCCTGAATTCTGACCGGTATCAGCTCCGTAGTTTAGAGCAAGAATTAGAATCTTACGTAGATAATAGTGAAAAATCTGGTTCGTACAGCGCTGAATCGAACGCGCAACAGCGAAACAATCTCGAAAAAAGCCTGGATCAAGCATTTACGTTGTTTTCTAAAGATTTGGGTAGAGGTGTACTGAATGCGCGGAAAACTCAGAAAAATCTCCATCGTGATGCACCCACCGTTGACACTGAGAGTTTGCTCGCTCTTCTGCACTCAGGTGAGGCAACTGTACGTGAGCTGCTTATAGAACTGACCCCATCAACCCAATATTACAGAAATCTTGTTGACCATATGAAAGCGCTGCTGGATGAACGAGATTCCGGAGTCAGGCGCAGCAAGGTAGCATTCATCGAGGGTATAACCATCGATACCGAGCACGATTTAATCGTCAAGCTTCGTTCCCGCCTAATCGAAACCGGCGACCTCGACCCGAACAGCCGAATAAGTAATTATTTTGACAATGAGGTTTCCGAAGCGCTCAAGGCGGTGCAAACCCGTCACGGCATAACAGCCACCGGTGAGCTAACCGAGAGTACTGTTGTCGCGTTGAATAATTCTGTTGATGACGACATTGAACAGGTAGCGATGAACCTTGAACGCTGGCGATGGATGCCACGTGATATGGGTGATCGACATATTATGGTCAACGTTCCATCTTATAACCTCACTATGATGGATGACGATCAGCGCATCGCCGACATGGCTGTTGTCGTTGGCTCAAAGAAACACCAAACGCCCATTTTCAGTGAAGATGCAAAGTTTGTTGAAGTTGCTCCCACCTGGACGGTACCGGCAAGTATCACAAATAACGAGCTGATACCAATAGAACTTCGCCGGCCCGGCTATCTGGACAAAGAGAGAATGATTTTCCTTCGCAAGGAAGGTAAATGGTTAAAAAAGGTGCCTCGATCAGAAGTGACAGAAGCTGATTTTCACACAAAGCCATTCCCTTATGTATTGCAGCAGCGCGCTGGTGAAGGCAATGCGCTGGGTGGCATTAAAATCCTTATGCCTAATCGGTTTGCTGTGTACATGCACGACACACAAGCCAAGGATTTGTTTGCAAAGATTGACCGTGCCTACAGCCACGGTTGTATCAGGCTTAGCGAACCGTTCCTACTTGGCAGATTATTGTTGGAACTCGATGGCAGAACAGAAGAGGAGACCACAACAATACTGGATAAGAAAAAAACAACGCGAGTCGAGCTAAACACCACGACACCCACACATATCAGCTACTTCACTGCATGGGTTGACGATGATGGTAAATTGCACACCCGCAAAGACGTGTATAAACACAATGAAAGAATACTCTCCGCGTTGTATGAGAACAACACGCTCCTATCGACACTCAATTCACGTTCGGTGAATGTACTGGCTGAGCAAACCGAGCTGTAGAAAAAGCAACTCCACTCCAGTAATTCTTGATACACCGCGCTTTTCAACTTAGCGCTGAATGGCTCCACGCTCGACCGCGTAGCGCTTGATACTACTGCCTTACGGCAGCCCTTTGCTCACCTGAACCGTCAATTTAAATTTGTTCTTGGCTAGCCTGAACGCTTTGTTTACTATCTGTGTTCTGATTAATCGGGACACGTCAGAAGCATGACAAAATCTGTAAGCGTTATCGGTGCTGGGTCCATCGGTATATCCAGCGCTTTGCACCTGCAACAGCGTGGCTGGGCTGTCACACTCATTGATCGAAAAGCCCCGGGAAGAGAGACATCCTATGGCAATGCCGGTGTAATCAACAGCGGCTCCATGGTGGCACTCAATAGCCCCTCAATACACAAGTCTCTGGCATCATTATTAAAGAACGACAAACCTCAACTTCGCTATAACATCAAACACATTTTAAAAAACCTGCCTTGGGCACTGCAATTTCTACAGAACAGCAAAACCCGCCAATCAGACAAAACCGCGCAAGCCCTCTTTTCTTTAACGTCTGTTGCATTGGATGAGCACAAGTCGTTTATGCAGCGTGCAGGTAATCTACATAGACTCAGTGAAGCCGGATGGTTGCGTGTGTACCGCAACGAGCCAGGATTTATAGATGAGTCCTACGATGCACAGCAACTGCGCAGGTTCAATATTCCTGGCCAAAAACTCAACCTGAATGAACTGCGCGATCTTGAGCCCTCACTAAAACCTATTTACACATCGGGCTATTTACTCTCAGGCGCTGCCTGCATTAATAATCCCGGCGCACTGGTGAGTGAGTACGCTGAAAAATTTGTGGAAGACGGCGGCACATTAGTCAAAGCTGAAATAGAGTCTATTGAAACCAGGGGCGATACCATTGTGTGCCGCACGAATAACAGTCCGATCGAATCAGACCAACTGCTGGTGGCCGCCGGACCCTGGAGTAACGATATACTGAGCATGCTCAACTACGCCGTACCGCTGGGCGTTGAACGCGGATACCATGCACACTACCATTTGAACAATGACGCAAGTCTCGGTCGTTCTGTTCATGATGTACACGCCGGATTTATCATGAGCCCGATGGAGATGGGACTACGAATAACAACCGGTGTAGACCTTGATCACAGAGATGCAGCACCAAATCACTCGCAACTGAACCAGGTTCTGCCATCGATAAAGCAGGCGATTGACCTTGGCGAGCGTACCGACGACCCCATATGGCAGGGCAACCGCCCAACTTTGCCAGACAGCAAACCGGTTATCGGCAAAACGCCGAACCACAGCAACGTGTGGGTCGCGTTCGGCCATCAGCACATTGGTCTGATGACCGGTCCAATTACAGGGAAAATTGTGGCAGAGCTTATCAGCGGTGAAAAGAGTGACTTCGATGCTTCACCATTCGAGCCTGCTCGCTATATTCGCAGTACGGTGCGGCGTAAACCGGTTTGGTCTGCTTTGAAACCAAATTAATATCAAGCACACATGAACAATCAACTATTGCAAGTAGTGCAGTTCAGGCGCGTGAACACGGACAGGGGGAATATCTAATAACGCAGAGAACATAAAACACTTATTATTTATGTGCTTCATAAAACGAACGCAGTACCGCATTCATTTTAGTTTGGTATCCCCGGCCCTGAGACCGAAACCAGTCAACCATGTCCTGATCAAATCGAACGGTTAGACGTTCCTTTCCTTCGGGGTAACGCACCTTTGCATTTTTCCAGAAATCATCACCCAGTTCTGAGATATCATCAGTGTTGATTTCCTCATCGGGCATCGCTGCCAGCTCTTCAGCCGTCAGAGGTTTGCTGTATTTCTTTTTCATAATACTGTCGCTACGTCGTATTAGCTTTACGAGCTGATATCAGTCGGGTTGTACCTTCTCGGTCAGTGTGAACCACCAAAAGTACAACCATAGCGTTGAACAGGCCGAGACTGATTTCTCTGACTTCCCCGTAGTCATTACGATTGTCTAAATGTGTCAGTACTGGCCCATCGAATATTTTCCGCGCATCTTCAAATCGGATACTGTGATTCTTGATGTTATGTTGGTTCTTTTCTTCGTCCCACTCAAATTTATTCATGCAGTCTGCGGTGTTCCTGTCGCTGTTATCGGCTGCTATCCGTGGCAAATTCCTATTTTTAACTTCAAATTCGTGATGTACATACAATTATACCTATATTCGTATGTACAGTAAACGGTGATTATTAGTCACTTTGATTCCTAATCCAATGCATTGCCTCGTATACAACTGAGCTTGCATTGGTGAGCCAAAAATCGTGCCGCTCGTGGGCATAAGCACGGTTAAATTCACTCTATATTGTTGATTTTAAAATTATTTTCAATCGAAATTAGTCGCTTAAAATTCCGGTGAACAATCTGTTTCTATTGTTCGAATGCACACAGAATTTGTTCGAATCTATAGAGCAAGCCAAATCGGAACGTCCAGATCGTTACATTCAATCACAGCCAAAAAGCGATGCCCCGCTTGCGCAATCCAAACAACACAGCATCCGCACACATGAAATTCAAAAGAAAGAACCTCCACTCCAAATCAAACCTGTCAGTGTCACTCCTGCTAACGGCGGTTCTTTGCGGATGCAGTGATGATGACCCAAAGCCTACGATGGCAGTGATCGATTCAGACAGTGAGTTGACGGGGGTCACCCCGAACGCCACCATACTCACACCAAGCAGGTAATCGAAAGCTTCTGGCAGTTCTACAAAATCACCTAGTACGTCTGCAAATATCCAGGTCAGATAAACAGCAACAAAGCCAATCAAAAGCCAGCGCAACCAATTCAAACTAATTTGTTCATCATAGGAGAAAGTCGATTCAATTCTCTGACGATGAGATCTGAGCACCCAAACGCTCAGACAAAGGTAGATACCCATGTGAAAAATAGAGCTAAACTGCTCGAAGCTTCCAATGAGTTCAGCTAACAAGTCCATTTCTGATTCAGTATCAGAATTGCTCGCTAGAATCGCGTTGCTTAGTGACGGTGAATAGACTAAAGCCAGTGTCCAGAAGATTGCAGCATGGAGTAAAACAGGCAAAAAGTGTAACCACTGCACAGGCGAAAGCGAATACTTACCCGGCAACGTCATCTCACGGACATAAAATTAGAAAGCAGGGCCATAAAGGTAATCACGCGGCCAAATCAACGTCATGATAAACACGGCACTGGGTTCAGTTGAATTACCGGCAATGGATATATCCACCATCGTAATAACGATTGCAAATGTGAATAACCCAAGGTAACGATTAGCCAGCCAATTACCTTTTTTGATCAAAAAATAACGCTAAGGCCAGAATCAGACCCTGACCTGCTGCAAGTAAGAAAACAACTGAAAAAAGCGTTAAATCCGTAAACACGACTGATTCCAGTCGCTAACTATCTGAGATATCTTCTTTCGCCCCGTCCCAAAGCGCATCAAGCGCCTTCAAGTCCAGCTCTTTCATATCGCTACTCTGTTCAGCTGCCAGTTGCTCAACTCGTCTGAAACGTTTTTCGAACTTGGCCGTTGATCGTGTTAGCGAGACTTCCGGATCTACTTTCAAGTGCCTGGCAAGATTTACAACGGTGAACAGCAAATCGCCAATCTCATCTTCAACGGCCGCAGCATCATCACTCGCAATAGCTTCATGAACTTCGGCAATCTCCTCGTTCAACTTATCCCAAACCAGCTGCACATCGGGCCAGTCGAATCCGACACGAGCGGCTCGTTGTTGAATTTTATCGGCCCTCGACAGTGCTGGTAACGCCAACGCGACATCAGCCAATGCAGATTCATCGTTGGTTTGATTTTTTGTCGCTCGTTCTAGCGCTTTGGCAGACTCCCAGGCTGCTTTTACATCTTCAGGATTATCGAATTTCGTATCAGAGAAAATATGCGGATGCCGTCGAATCAGTTTTGCAACTATGCTTCTGGCAACATCATCAAAGCTGAACGCGCGCTGCTCTTGCGCCATTTGAGAATGAAAAACAACTTGAAGTAGCAAATCACCCAGTTCTTCTTGTAAATCAGACAGGTTATTACGAGCTATCGCATCGGCAACTTCATACGCCTCTTCGATGGTGTACGGTGCAATGCTGGCAAAACTCTGTTTTAAATCCCAGCTACAACCCCCATCAGGATCGCGCAACTGTGCCATTACCTTAATAAGTTCTTGGATAGGAGACAATGTCTGGTGTCGATAGTGTGAAAGAGATAAACCGAAGCGTCAGGGTAAGCAAGGCAACAGCGCCAAGCCTTGGTTTATGGCGCCAACTCTAACAAGTGGAGCAATCGAAGTTTAACGTCTGATTGACCCACCATGACTTAAACTACTGGATTGAACCACTAAAACGTTAGCTTCATACCAATATGCACGCTTTGATCGAGCGTAACATCTTTGAAGTCATTGGTATCGAAACGCATTCGACGATAGCCAATGTAGGCCCGCGCCTGAGGAATCACATCGATTTGTAATCGGCCACTGAATTCGGTGTAGCGCTCTGCATCTGAAAAACTGGTGATTTTTGGCGCATGATACGCCTCAAGAGCAAGTTCAATCGGGTTGAGCTCACTTGATGCCAGCAATACGCCTAATTGAAATCCCATGGCCACCGCGCCAACGGCCTCTTCAGTTTCAGGTGCATTGGCCAATTCTGGAATAGCGATATCTCCAGCAATGGCTTTCATACCCGTGCCCAAGCTATAGGAAGTCCCATTTGAATACCGATAACCACGCGCTATCAGGCTAATGAAGCCAAGCCCATCGCCTTGCTCGCTGACAAACCCGCCAAAGGCTAATTCGGACCCACCACCGTCGCTAAAATGATACGGAGGGTTTAATAATATCGCCAGGTTTGCTGTCTCGTTGCTCAATGCGAGGTCGATGCCACTGGCATTCACACCAAACGATCCGAGCAATAAACCTATTCCTGCGAGTACTTTTTTCATCTCTAACCCCAAAACGCAATCTACTTTCCTTCACCATAGTCTAGTCGTGATTTTATGGTGCGCAAGTGGTGATGGTATTTGGACGCGTATTAGTTTGTAACAGCGGTGCCAAATATACAAGGCTGTTTGATTACAAGGCTTAGCTGTAACCGGTTAGCTTACTCAATCGACTCTCAAGCCGAGCCACGGAAACCTTCTCTTTAGTGCCCAGTTCTTGTGCAAATAATGAAATCCGCAGCTCCTCAAAAGCCCAGCGTAAACCCGTGTGAATTTCCACATAATCGGCCAATTCGTCGCGAACCGGCGGTAACGCCTTGAATTGTTCCCAAATTGGCAGTAGTTCAGCTCGTGCTCGGCGGTCTTTATCCGGAGATTGGTCAATGGCATCAAGTCGCCTGCCCATAGCCTGAAAATAAACTGATACACGTTTCATACGCGACAAACCAATGGCGGTTACAAAACCCGGAAACAGCAATTGCTTAATCTGATCCTGAATATCACCAATAGCTTCGACCCAGCTCAGCGATACCGACCCTTCAATCCGTTTGGCAACCACACGGTGCTGCTCAAAGACAGCGGCTGTCGCTTCACACAGCTCATTGGCAATAGTAACCAATTGCTTGCGATTAGATTCAAGCCTGTGCTGGAACGCCTCACGCGTGCGTGGCCATGGTTCATCTTTAATGAACACGTGATCAAGTGCCGCATCTATGATGTCGTCGATTAATACTTGCTTGTTGCCAAACGGCGCAAAACGCAGACTTAGCACATCAATACCCGGCAAGCGCCGTTGTAGATACTTGATTTCATCGCGCAGCATGTGCCGAAACAGTAATCGTAGCCCGACGGGCATGGAGGTGTTGGCCGCAGCCTCACTGGCAAACAGTTTTATGCTGACCGAGCCGTCTACCGCATGCAGTGCCGGATACCCTTGCATGGTGATACCACTTTTTTCAATATCAACCGTTTCAGGCAAATCACCAAAATTCCAGTCGGTGATTTGATCACGTTCGATGCTGGTATCACTGTGCTGCAGTAAGGTTTGCTCAACTTCATCAATGAACTCGCTCTGCAGGTGTTCCAGATCACGACCGGTGCGAAGTGTTGCACCGCTGGCATCGATCAGCTGAAACCGCATGTTTAAATGAACGGGTAAATTATCGATTTCCCATTCACTTGGTGGCACCTCTACGCCTGTCAGTGCACGCAGTTGGTGCGCCAGCTCCATCAGTAAAGCGCCTTCACCATGACTTAAATTTTTTAATACTTTGCTTGCGTAGTCTGGTGCCGGCACAAAGTTTCTTCGCAGATTTTTCGGTAATGACTTAATGAGCAGGGTTATTTTTTCTTCAATCAAGCCAGGCACTAACCATTCACACCGCGTAACTGACACTCTGTTGATTACCTCAACGGGCACCGTCATCGTAACGCCATCATCTTCCTCACCCGGAGCAAAGTGATACCGTAGTGGCAATACCATTGACCCGACTTCCATTTGATCAGGAAAGTCGTGGGTGTTAATTTCAATGGATTCGTCGGCGAGCAACTGCTCTTTTGTAAAATACAAACCTCGCGGTGTTTCACGCTCATAGCTTTTTCTAAATTGCTCGAACGATGCTGCCGTGCAAACATCGTCGGGAATAATGGCATCATAGAAACGAACCATCTCTTCATGATCAACAACAATGTCGCGCCGACGTGATTTTTCTTCAAGCTCGGTAACCTCTTCAAGCAGGTCCAGGTTATGACGATAAAAATCACCGGATGACTTAAGGCCACCTTCCACAAGGGCATCTTGAATAAAAATTTTACGAGACTCTACCGAATTGATAGGCGAATAGTTAACCCGTTTTTTAGGGTTAATAATAAGGCCATATAAAGTAGATTGTTCAAACGCGCCGACTGTTCCACGTTTTTTCTGCCAGTGCGCATCTCGATAGGTTCGTGATAGTAAATGTTCGGCTAATCGCTCTATCCACTCCGACTCTATAGCCGCAATTTGTCTGGCGTAGAGCTTACTGGTTTCGGCGATCTCGGCAGACATAATCCACTTCGGGCCTTTTTTAAATAACCCGGAACCTGGAAAAATGGACAAATGTCGATTGCGTGTACCCAGATAATCATGCTTATCGGTTTTAACCGCTACATTGGCCAATAATCCTGTTAGCAATGCCCGATGGATATTATCGTAAGGTGCCTCAGTGGTATTTTGTACAAGCTTTAATTCCTTGCACAAGCGCTGCAACTGCACTCGCACATCCATCCATTCAAGCACACGCAAGGCAGAGATATAACGTTGGCGGCACATTTTTCGAAATTGCGAATTCGACAGCCGCTCTTTTTGTACCGTGAGAAACGACCACATGGCAAGCCATGCCATAAAATCCGATTTTTCATGATTAAATTCTGCATGCAGCTCATCTGCTGCAGCACGCTTGTCAAATGGCCTTTCTCGCGGGTCCTGCACGGACAAAGCACTGACGATAATCAACATTTCTGCCACGCAGCCTTCATCAGCAGATGCTAACAACATGCTCCCCAGTCGTGGGTCGACCGGTAAACGAGCCAGGCGTCGACCCAGTTTGGTGAGCTTGCGATTAGTATCGATAGCAGCCAGTTCCTGCAAGGTTCGGTAACCATCATTGATAAACTTTGGATCAGGCGATTCAACAAACGGAAAACTGTCTATATCGCCTAAACGCATCGACGCCATTTGCAATATCACCGACGACAAGTTGGTACGAAGTATTTCAGGCTCGGTAAATTCAGGCCGGGCATCAAAGTCTTCTTCGCTGTACAAGCGAATACAAACACCAGGAGCTTCACGACCACAACGCCCCATGCGCTGATTCGCTGAAGCCTGTGAGATTTTTTCAATCGGGAGTCGTTGTACCTTGCTGCGCACACTGTAGCGCGACATTCGTGCATAACCTGCATCGACAACCGCACGAATACCCGGCACGGTTAACGATGTTTCTGCAACATTGGTTGACAGAACTATTCGCGGTCGGGTGTGTTTTTGGAATATGCGGTTCTGTTCGCTATTCGAAAGGCGCGAAAACAATGGCACTACCTCTACACTGCGCAAAACCTGAGATGATGATGCCGTTTTACTGAAAAGCTCCGCTAACTCACGAATATCACGCTCACCGGGTAAGAACACCAATACGTCGTGGTGACGCTCTTTTATCAACGTTTCACACGCTTGCACAATCGATGCAGGCAGATCAACATCATCAAGCTGGTCACCATCAGTGCTTTCCATTGGCTCGTAACGCAGCTCAACAGGGTAGGTGCGTCCTTCAGCCAGAATAATGGGAGCATCGTTAAAATGATGCGAAAAACGTTCGGGGTCGATAGTGGCTGAAGTGATAATGAGCTTTAAGTCACGGCGACGCGGTAACAGGGTTTTCAAGTACCCCAGTAGAAAATCAATATTCAACGAGCGCTCATGGGCCTCGTCGATAATAATGCAATCGTATTGATTCAAAAACGGATCGCGCTGAATTTCAGCCAGCAGTATGCCGTCGGTCATTAGCTTAATGTGAGTACGATCGCTGACCTGATCTGTAAAGCGGATTTTAAATCCAACCGCCTCGCCCACCGTTGAACCAAGCTCGCTGGCAATACGTGATGACACGCTGCGAGCGGCGATACGACGTGGTTGCGTGTGGCCGATAAACCCTGCCGTACCTAAACCGAATTCGAGACACATCTTGGGTAATTGCGTGGTCTTGCCGGAGCCGGTCTCACCGCAAATAATAACAACCTGATGCCTGGACAGCGCATCCAGGATGGCTTCGCGCTGTTGGACAACAGGCAGCTCATTAGGGTAATTGGGCTTTAGTTGATTATTTTTACGCGCGTCCATGCGTGCCACGGATGCATCAATGTCTTTTAACAAAGCCGCAGCGGCATCATTTGAATTGCCAGATATTCCGCGCTTACCACTGGACTTACCATTGGTTAAGGGCTTGATACGGCGACGCAGTCGATGACGATCGGCCTGCATGCACTGATCAATACGCCGGTGCAACTCGGCAGCGTCGATAATCATTGGGTCGAATCAGAGCTATTAAAAAACGCTAGCCTACAATGTTGGGGCGATATTGTCAGAACTATCCAGTAACTCGAATAATTATGAGAGACAAAGTAGCTAATATAATATTGTCGCTATTCAAAAGTGAAACGATCAGATCAGTAGTTTGTTCGTCTGTTCATAGAGCTTCTCAATCACTTCTCTGGATTCGTCGCCAACAATAACAAAGCGTTGTTCATTGTGTATCCAGCCTGCAGCCAGCAATCCATCAAATGTCTCGACTTTCATTTCTGCTGGCATTTCACCTGTCGCGGGCATGTAGCAAACCGCTAGTGGTGCATGACCAGGTTTGAAATAAACGAGCTGCACAAGCGGCTCGTTCTGGTACCCAAGTTCCTGTGCACGAACGAACCGGTAGCCCAAACTACTCAGATCCGGTACACCGGTGCGCATGTCCGTTCTGGCTTTAATACTATCGAGCAATGACGAGGCAGCTTTTTCGCCGTTGTTAATACCCGATACCGTATTTTCAACATAGAGTGATTGGTACTGCGCAACACGCTGCACCCATTGCTCCTGGGTGCTGAGGTGTAATTGTGTCGCTGAGTCTTTGCCCACGAATCCGTCATTCCCTACACCGTAACCCAGCGCAAAACAAATCACCAAACTTGCAGCCATGCCAGCGGCCAAACGCATGTGCTGACCAGATCCTTTGAACCAGCCGAACACACTAGCCGGGACATCAAGTCGGGGAGCGCTGTTGGGTCCATGAACCTGATGAACCCAGTTACCCACATCGGTTTGAAGAGACTTAGGCAACTCAGGTATCGGCTGTTGTGCAAAGGCCTCCTTGTACGGTAAGCGCGAAGCCTTCATCGCCTCAATTCGGTGAGCAAGATTATCATCACGTTGCATTTCCCGTTGAATCTCTGCTGACCGATCCTCGTTCATCGTGCCGTCACAATAGTCAAGCACGTCTTCGTCCGAGTATTTCATTCGCATATTCCTGTGTTTATACCAGACAGAGGAGAGGTGTGGCTCTTCAGCACCCATTCCCCGATAGTCAACCGCGCCCTGGACAATCGGCTCATCACAGTACCGATCGGAGTGTCAAGTATTTCTGAGGTTTCTTTGTAAGTGAAGCCCTCGACGTTTACCAGCAACATCACCAACCGTTGCGCCTCAGGAAGTGCGTTGACCGCATCAACAATCTGACTAAACAGCACTTGGCCTTCAGGCTGATCGATATGAATACCGCCATCTATATGACCTGACTGTTCAGTACTATTCATATCAGCATCCTGCGAGGTATTGAAACTACGATGTTGCCGCACCTGTCTCCATCGCAGTTCATTGAGCCAGATACGATGTTCAATTCGAAACAACCAACTGCGCAGCTTCCCTTCCGGGCGATAGCTACTCCGCTGTTCCAGCGCTCGAAGGCATGTGCGTTGAACCAGATCAGCGGCATCATCTTCCGAACCTGTCAATTTGAGTGCGAATCGCCATAGTGGCGTGAGTTCATGTTGTAATCCATCAGCAACCTCGTCTACGACTATATCGTCCATATGCTGAAAACCCCTGAAGGTTGATTTTTATTCCACGTAGAAGCCACGATCATCGCGCAGCAGACCAGCTAGTCTGCTGCGCGAGAACCGCTTTGTGACTTAACTAATGCTTCACCTCTACCTGTCCGCGTATCTCACCGCTTGGATTCTGCTCAGTATGTATATTGACATAAATATTTCCACTCTGAATAGCATCAGCCAAAGACTCAATAGATTGACCCGCTAACGGGCCTACCAGATCATCGGCGGTAATGAATCCGCTCAGAACCCTCGATAACTTGCGCACTTGACGACGATCGGTGGCGTCGAAGTCGGCTGGTAGCAAATTCGCTACCACTGGACCGGCTTCACCGCGCGCACCGAGATGCAAATGAGCCATACGAATATTTCTCAGACGACGAAATACATGTGTAAACGACACTGCTTTCGGCTTGACCGTGTATCCACTACGTCCGCTTGCACGACTGTGTACACGCGGCACCGTCTGATCATCATCAAGCTGGGCTAAGGCCTGAAATGGTTCAAAAACAACCGGATCAACCACGGGTTCTGCACGGAAACTTATTTTAACCAACGGGTAGCCAGCAACAGAGAAATCACCCATGGAAAATCGTTCGTCGGCAAGAATGTTGCCACCATCGTTGATTGAGCGGAATCGCACGATATCCGATGCATTGGGTTGAGTCAGAATCACACCATTTTCATCAACTCCCGTGTTGGGCGTTTGTTGACCGAAGAAAGCGGTGTTCGCCGGCTCCTCATCATTCACCTCAGTGCCTGCGTCCCGCACACCCATGTTGGTCACAAAGAAATCAGCGGCAATAAAGTTACCGTTTTCATCGAACAGTGGATGAGCTATTGGATTGGCGTTCGCGTAGAAGAAGTCATTACTGGGCAGCACCATCGATCCATAGCTGAAGAATCTCTGAGCAGGGTCGGTTGATTCGATGACAAAGGTCGCGGTAGCGATCTGCCCTGGTGCGATTGGACCGTCAGGTCCTGCAATAGTAGCGTCTTGTCCCAATGGTTGAAGTCGTGAGAATGCTGCAGCCAATTCGTCGTTGTTACCGTCTTCGGCCAAGCGCTCCAGGGCAACGCCACCAGGCTCTGGTAAAGAGCTTGCAGGAGCACCCGAGTTATAAAGGTCAAACTGACCATCATGGAAACCCACCCAGTGCGGTGTCTGGAAGGTACCGTTTGAAGGCGCAAGGTTTTCGATAGTTACCGTCACTTGGGTTTGATCGGCAAGCGCCGTTGCACTGAACACGCCTAGCGAGAGCGCTATTGAGGTGTTGAGAAGATTAGTTTTCATCGTTAAATATCCTTGTGTTAATAGTAGATTATTCAAAGTAGGTTTAGCGCTGAAATCATTTTGTGACCCCAACGCCCTGTATGTTGCTAGCGGATATTTGGTGATTTAAAATGATAAATTGTTCAAAAAATAAAAATAATAAATAGTGGAATAAAACGTAGTTCTAGGGTGTTACCCATCTAACATGGTCTATCATCATCGGCGAAGACATCCCATATAACGTCCCACGGTGTCAATAGGATTGGCCGTTTTGTAGCTAACGTTTTGTAGCTAAGAAGAAGAGATGGATCGATGTGAATAAATATGCACGTTTTCACGACAAAAAAACGACGGGAACGATTTCTGAAAGTGGATGACTAAGGCAGCAATTATCGATAGGTGTGCTGCTAATAAATTATAGACATCGGACATAAATGTCTATGTCAGGGGTACTGTTGGACTTCAGACCAACCACTATAAGCCAGGGCGGTTTAACCAAAGCGCTGGCAGATGATCCACGACTCGGTCGGCTCGTCGTAAGCCTAACAATGTTGGTGCGATGACGACATAACTATCCGGTGACACGAATAATATCGTAGGGTACGTTTCCACGACGCAATCGTTTTTTAGCCTCAGTCAAACGACTCTGATCAAAGAACGGGCCAATGCGCACTCGGTGACCAACCGTGCCTGAAGCATCCTGTCGTTTGACGATAAACGCTTCAAAACCAAGCATCAGCACAGCCGCGCGCATGCGCTCTGCATCAGTGGCTAAACTATAGCTGCCAGCTTGCAGGTAGTAGGACTCCTGACCGATACTGCTGGCAGGAATTTCAGCATAGGTTTCGGCGGCCAGATTACGCACACGAGTATCTTGAACATTACCCGGAACGACCCGAGTGGCAGGCTCTACAACAGCCGCCCGCTGCGGAGGCGTGACTTCCTGTATTGGCAAGTTGCCATCGGCTTGATCGGGCAACACCTTGTAGAAATCATAATTTTTATTATTCTGGTTGTCGTAACCGAGCACCTGGGTCGGTTGATAGTCACTTAAACTGCTATCTACGGGCAGGCGCGATAGCAACATCACAAAACCAATGACAAAACCCACCAACAGGCCGAGCGCAAGTATAAAGTAGCGCGAGTTGCCTGCACTATCTGAATCGGAAGCCATTTTTTTCTGAATCTGAAGCCATTTTTTCCTACATTATCTCTGGTGCTGATACGTCAATCAGAGTCAGTCCATTGTTCAGCACTTGCCGAACGGCGTTCATCAAGCACAGTCTTGCCTGACGCAGGTCGTCATCGTCGACCAGAGATTTATGGGCGTTATAGTAGGAATGTAGACCATTTGCCAGATCGCGCAAGTAAGTCGTTAGCTGATGAGGCTCATGGTTCAGAGCCGCTCGTTCTAGTAGTTCTGGGTAGGTTGCCAGCTGTGTTAACAGATCGGCTTCCTCGGGTTCGGTGAGTAATGCAAGCGATTTCAGACCCACCGCTTGATCGTATGTCATGCCGAGCTGGTCACAGCGTCGCATCACGCTACAGATACGCGCATGCGCCATTTGTACGTAGTAGACAGGGTTGTCGTTGCTCTGGGATTTAGCCAGATCGAGATCAAAGTCCAGATGCTGCTGGTATTTTCTCATCACGTAAAAATAACGCGCCGCATCCTTGCCAACCTCTTCACGCAGCTCCCGAATAGTCACAAACGAACCCGATCGGGTAGACATTTGCATTCGCTCACCGCCTTTGTAAAGGATTGCAAACTGGATTAGCAGAAATTGCAGTTTGTCTCGCGGATGACCCAATGCTTCGCAAGCAGCAAACATGCGCTCGGTATAACCGTGATGATCAGCACCGAATACATACAAGACTTTATCGAATCCGCGTTCCAGCTTGTTGTCGATATAGGCTATATCTGAAGCAAAGTAAGTTGTTTGACCATTGTCACGAACCACGACACGGTCTTTCTCATCACCAAAATCAGTGGTACGAAACCAGGTGGCACCATCTTTTACATACAGATGGCCAGCATCTTCCAACTTTTTAACGACCGTTTTAACGTGATCGGTCAGGCTACGTTCGCTAAACCACTCGTCGTAGATAACACCAAATTCGCCAAGGTCTTCTTTTATGTCTTTCAGGATGGCCAACAAACCCTGATCGAACACGGTTGCATAGTGCTCACCCAACAGCTGCCGCGCTTGCGCAATGACTCCGTCTATGTGCGCTTCTTTATCACCTCCGGCAGGTTCATCAGGCACCACGGAATTGAAGATGGCATTGCTGTCGTGACGAAGGCTCTCGCCTACCTGACTTTTCAGAGTTTGAGCGATGTCTTTGACGTATTCACCCTTGTAGCCATTGGATGGAAAATCGACAGACTCGCCACACAACTCCAGATACCGCAACCAGACACTGGCCGCAAGAATATCCATTTGACGACCCGCGTCGTTAACGTAGTACTCGCGTTGCACATCAAAACCAATCGCACTGAGCATGTTTGCCATAGTGGCACCCAGCGCAGCACCCCGGCCATGGCCCACATGCAGTGGCCCGGTTGGATTGGCTGAAACGTACTCAACCTGCCAGCGCTGCCCAGCACCTTTTTGCGAGGTACCAAATTTATCGCCTTGTTCCAGCACGGTTGCCACAACAGAGGAGGCAGCCGCATCGTTCTGGAAAAAGTTGATAAAGCCCGGACCGGCAATGGTTACTTCGCTAATATCGTTATTCTCAGGCAGGGCATCGATCAGTAGTTGCGCAATGTCACGCGGCGATTTACCCGCAGGCTTGGCGAGCATCATTGCAAGGTTGGTGGCGAAGTCTCCGTGTGATGGATCGCGTGTGCGAGTGACGGCAATCTTGGGCTCAAGATTGTCAGGAATAGTGCCTGTTGCTTTTAAAGACGCCAGGGCACTGGCCAGATGTTGTTCTATTAACGCTTTCACTGCGGACCAAAAGAGGTGGGTTTATCACGTGAAGTTTAGCAGGGTTCTGGCTGGTAAATGCAGCATCACCCAACCGAGCATAAGCATGGCCTGTAATGCAAATAGTGGTATTTCAGATCAGCCGGTGAATTTTTCAATTCATCGATTGCAAGTGATTTCGTTTAATCCATACTGTTGTTCCTTCTGGCCCAGCAACCGCGTCCAGATGCTCACCAACCGGAATACGTAACCAGGAATGCTTTCGCAATTGCTCAGTTCCGTCCTGAAACCCGCCCTCGATGACGAAAACTTCGGCACCCCTATCAGCTGCCACCGAAACGCTCGCCCCAGGCTCCCAATATTCAAACCTGACATCTTCATGATCGTCTTTGTATAAAGGGGAGCTGCTGACACCCGGTCTGTTGGCTTCTGCAACCGACCCCAGCTTGTTTAGATTGGCATGAACAAAGGTACGATCATCGGGGTTGAACTGACATAACTTAACCAAAATGATGCAGCCCGGTTTTGAACCTGGCGTGTGTTTCGACCCTGGGGGATTGCGAATATAAGAACCCACCGGCCAATCACCGTAATCGTCCTCAAAGACACCGTCGAGCACGATAAATTCTTCACCACCGGTATGCACATGCGACGAAAACTGGCTGTTAGGCGCGTAGCGAACTATTGTTGTCACTCGATCAGTGTCACCTTGTACTCTGTCGAGTCGCCTTCGCTGCACACCAGGCATTGGCGAGTCTTCCCACTCAATGGCATCGCCGTGCATAACCACACGCTTGGAAAAATCATCATTGACGTTCATAGACAAGCACCATTGGCATTTTCCACATGGAGCTATTCTATCAGCTGTGGTCGCAAAACTTACTTTCTAAGCCGCCCGCACACCAATCTGTACCCGGGTCTCATTGTCATCGGCATCAAGCTCAACAAAGTTCTGGTAAACCTCACGGGAGAGTCCGGTCATAGTCATACCCGCCTTGCCTATGTTCGAGAACAACGGCTCATAAGCGTTTGGGCCCAATTGGGCAATGTCGCCGTGCAGCACTGTTTCTACAAAATCAAACGGTTCTAGTCGATAGCTTTTGTACGGGCCTTTATATCGAGCTGCATCGTCTTTGGAAACAGGCAACCCGATACGCAAGCCGAATTCCTTGTTCGGGTCTGGTGTAACCCCATCATAGAGAAACATCATAGGACCTGTTGGCAAAATACCGGCAGGAATCAGATCGGCTGATAGTTGGTTCGGCAGTTCGGCAACATCGTCGTTAATTTTAGCCAGCGTAGTGCTAAGTGCTATTGCAATAACGCTGACACTGTTGGATGTTTGAATATTCATGTTCATGGGCTTGGCTCCAGTAAGATTGATGACGGTGTATTTCACCGTTGAAGCTACTGTGCCTGAAGGAACTGACAACCCTGTGTCAGGAGGGTGGGTGGATTGAACTAACTTGTTTTCAGATGGCTACAACATCAGCAGATTGGTTTTAAATAAAAAAGGGACCAATATTGTAGGTCCCTTTTTTGGTTTGCTTGTTTAGACAACGAGTTAACTTACACAACAAATAACCAGATACAGTGATTTAAGGTATTTAAAGTCAACAGCGCTTGTCAATTTAATTCTTACTGATACGCCGTAAATTGAATATTTCGAGCATCGTATGTATTTTCTATGCGAATCCAGATATCGGTATTCTCTAGAACAGTGAATTGATCAGACGTCGCCACCGTTGTGCCGAATTCTGAATCGGTGCTTATTCGCGATACGGCATCTTCCTCGCCAAACTTTTGAAAGAGATCAATACTGTAACCAATAAGCTCATCTTCAGGCGCGCTCATTGACGCATCTAGGAAATAGACACCAGCTGACAGCGACATACGAAACCAACGATAATCATCATTGCTATCATGTTCGGGCAACAACAACGTTTGAGGTTCATTCAAACCAATTCTCGTTGCAGATGGGCAGACTGTAAAACGAGGAGACGGTACAGTAGCTCCATTGGCGAATATGCCCATGACATAGTTCATAGCATCGTCATAAACAGGCTCAACCTTGAGTGACAACGTGGTTGGATTTTCTATAACAAGGAAATTGTAGAGTCTGCCGTCGAAGCCAAAGAGGGACTCAGTCTCCAGCCTTACTTCCTCGGTGTCAACTAAAGAATTTATCTCAAGACCAACGAGATCTTGCTCCAAGGAAGCGTTCCACATATCTGCTACCAGATGATAGTTACCAGCCTCTAGCGTAACTTCCCAAAGATCGTAATTTAATACGGAACTACCTTCGACCAGCTGGCCTTCTACCAGTTGATTAACGGAAAAAGGTGAAGCAGCGGTATTTGTCGCCTCAACACCAGCCACTGCGCCGCTTCCACACTCAGCCTGCAAGATTTGAGGCGAACCAAAAATTCCGATCTGCACTTGATCAGAAATTGGATTTGTATTCGTGTCTTCGCCTCCACCTGTAGCCGGTTCCGGATCAGTTGTTTCCGTCGGTGTTTCCGTCGGTGTTTCTGTCGGTGTTTCTGTTTGCGTTACCGTTGAATCTGTATCAGTAGTTTCCATGGGCGTGACCGTTGACCCTGTGTCAGGGGAAACCGTGTTATTTGGTACCACTGTTACCATTGAGCCGGGTTCTGATTCGTCACCTCCACTTCCACACGCGATAAGTACAGTAGTTGAAAGTGCCACTAATGAATATTTAATTGTTTGCTTCATAACACCAAATTCGTTACTAAAAGTGGGCATCAGTTTACTTTAAAAAAAACAAATCTCCTCTGGTAACAATACCCTACTCGAAAGCATAGGGAAACTAAGTTATGAGCACACCATTGTTACCGGCAGTCGATCTGCCTACTGGTATTTATCTGCAGGTATATATATTAAGGTAATTAGAGGTTTGATTCCCATCTGCTATAAAATTGAAACCCGTCACAATTCTACAATCACACTGCTGAGGCTATAGGCTTCTTCAATGATACTTTATTAATAATAACTTCAGCCCTGAGAACAAGCACTAGTACCAGGCAACCGACCGCATGCGGCAACGCTGGAGTTTGCTACCTTTGCCAATGCGCCAACAACTCCGCAGACAATACTGCCAAATCCTCCTGCAACCCATCACCTTTAATAACCTGAACACCGCCTGTGTACTGCAACAACCAGCGCGCCATGTATTGTGGAAAAGAGGTCATGAAATACATCATCACTCCTTGTTCAACAAGTTCCTCTCTGATGAATCCGTGCATATATCGAAGCCCGCCGACATGTCGCGCAGCCTCGGGCTGGAATAGCAGAGTGACCTCTTGCAACTCATGCTCAGCACGTTGACGAGCCAGATAGTCTTGCAAGGTATCGCGACTGTGACGTGGAAACTGCTCATGTAATGGTTCAAATTCCACAATGCGGTCCAGGCGAAAATCTCGGTAGTCTTCACGCAAGCGGCACCAGGCGATCAAGTGCCAGTGATGGCTGTAGTAAAACAAGCCTATTGGTTCTATGTTTCGTGTTGTGGCATCTTTCACACTTTGCGCCGTATAAGATATACGAACGATTTGACGACGCACCAAAACACTACGGCATTCTCGCAACCATCGATCATCGTAGTTGGACTGTTCGGTATTTTCATTGATCTCAAGGACTTCAATATCAGCATCAAGCGAACTTAAATAGTCTTTGTCTGATACATTGAGCACGGCTCGAACTTTGTTGAGCGCCTGTTTGTAATCGCCGTGTGAGTTTTGATCGAGACTTGTGCTTAGTAGTTTTTCACCCAGTAACAATGAGGCTGCTTCATCGAGGGTAAAACTGACCGGTGGAAGGCGATAGCCTTTTTCCAGAAAATATCCAACGCCTGCTTCAGAACCAATGGGCACACCTGCATTTTCAAGGGTTCGAATGTCTCTATAGATGGTTCGCTCGGTTACCCCAAAATGTTCAGACAAAAAACCAGCAGTCACCACTGACCGCGTTTGTAGCATCATTAACAAGGACGTAACCCGGTCAAATCGATTCATCTACCATCCAATCTCATTTACAATGATTCCCTTCGTTGAAGCTATTCATTTACCAAAACGTAGGAGCAATGCACCCACTAAAGTTGTGAAGGTAGCAAACACTCTAACAAGATCAATACGTTCTTTAAGAAAAAACACTCCAATCAGTAAAGCAAACACGATACTGGTTTCGCGCAAGGCGGTAACCAGTGCAATGGGTGCTTGAGTAAAAGCCCAGGTAACAATCGCATAGGCTATAAACGATGCACCACCGCCCACCAAAAATAGCTTTAGATGAGAAGTCACGAGCTGTTTGAGTATGCCCGGACTCACTGCCAGCACATACAAACCCATCACAATTCCGTTAGCAATACTTAACCATGAATAAAACCCGACAGAGGTACCAGCCAATCGAGCACCGGTTCCGTCGACCAGGGAATAGGATGCGATAAAACAGCCAGTGATTAGCGCAGAAACGGCCGCCACTGGATTACGTTGACCATCATTCTTTCTAACCAATCCCAAGCTCAGTATCCCCAAGCCAATGACCGCAACGGCCAATAGTTCAAACCTGGCTAGTTCCACTTGCAGTACTACTACCGAAAACAGTGCAACCAATAAAGGCGCAGACCCCCGTGCTATCGGATAGACCTGGGTCAAATCACCAAGCTTATAAGAGTGCAGCAGAAAAAATTGATAACCCGTATGTAAAACGATGCCGCCGCACAACCATGGCCAGCTCTCAGGTTTCGGTGCAGGAACAAACATCAAACATAAAATGGCAAATGGTATGTGGCCAATAATAACAGCACCCATGCCGAGTAACTTGTCGCTACCGCTTTTCACCAGTGCATTCCAGCTTGCATGCAACAAAGCTGCACCAATCACAGCTATAAACACAGTTGTGTTCACAGGCTAAAACAAATCCACAGGGTCAACATCGATGGACCAACGCATACGACTTGAACCTTTAAGCTTATCGAGATTAACGGTTAATCGCGATAGTGCTTCATTCAATGTTGAGCGACGCTCCGACTGGAGCAGTAACTGCGATCGATATTTGCCACCCAGTCTTTCCATTGGTGCGGGCACTGGCCCCAATACCGACACACCCGCAACCGCTGGATTCAATAAACGGTGAGAAACGTTGCGAAGAAATTGCTCTGGTGATGCAACATCAGGAGCTTCGGCGCGAACCAGAGCAACGTATGCATAAGGAGGAAGCAATGCCAGGCGCCTTTCATCAAGCGCGACCCTCGCAAATGAAGCGTAGCCCTCTAAAACCAGTGTTTGCATCATGGGGTTGTCCGGGTTTCGTGTCTGTATTAACACGCTGCCCTGTTTCTTCTCTCGACCAGCTCGTCCTGCCACTTGAACGATCAGTTGCCCCATTTGTTCAAGCGCACGAAAATCGGTGCCGAATAATCCACGATCTGCATCAAGAATACACACCAGCGTCACACCTGGAAAATGATGTCCTTTAGCCAACATCTGTGTACCAACAAGCAATTGCGCCACACCGCTGGTGGCGGCATCAAGCTGAGCTTGCAGAGCACCTTTGCGTCGCGTGCTGTCGCGATCAATGCGAGCCACTTCAACATCCGGATAACGTGCTTCAAGAGCTGCCGCAATGCGCTCTGTTCCGTATCCAATTCTATCGAGCTCCTCTGAACCACAGCTTTCGCAGCCTTGTGGAATAGGGCGCTCCGACCCACAATGATGGCAACGCAATCTGGCACGTTTGGCGTGCACAGTCATATGTGCATCACAGCGACGGCAATCTGCACAGGCACCACAATCGTTGCACAGCAATGTCGGTGCAAAACCGCGACGGTTGATAAAAATCAAAGCCTGATTACCCGCTTCAAGGTGTTTGTCGATCTCATCGAACAGTCGATCACTCATGCCTTCAATAAGCGGACGACGGCGAATATCGAGCAAGGCAAGCTTTGGCGGCTTTGCATCGCCTGCCCGAATCGTTAAGTTAAGCTCTGTGTATCGACCGGTAGTGGCGTTGTTCAGTGTCTCAAACGAGGGTGTGGCTGTACCCAACACTATTGGGCAATCACAGTCACGTGCGCGCACCATGGCCAAGTCGCGCGCGTGATAACGAAACCCATCCTGTTGTTTCAGCGATCCATCATGCTCTTCATCTATAACCACTAAACCCAGTCGCGGCAACGGCACCAGCACTGCAGAGCGCGTACCAATGATTACGTCGGCATGACCCTTTGCGGCCAGTAGCCAATTCTGCATACGCTCGGTTGAATTCATGGCTGAGTGCAAACTCACCAAACAACCATTGATACGTCGTTGAAAACGCCGCATCAGTTGCGGTGTCAGTGCAATCTCCGGCACCAGAATCAGTACTTGTTGTTTGCGCTCAAGCACAGGCTCAATACATCGCAAATAAACTTCTGTTTTTCCGCTGCCCGTCACCCCGTTTAGCAAAAACGGCGCAAACTTTCCCAACACTGAACTAATCGCCTCAACCGCAGTTTGTTGCTCAGCAATTAATTCAGGTCCAACGTCAATAGCTGTGTTGGACGGCAACACCATACTGGTATCGGCTTCCACAAGTCCACGCTCAACCATCGGCTTGAGTGCGCCTCGCCATCGCGGGCTTATCGCCGCTAGTGTCGATGCATCAACGAACTGTTTTCCCGCTTCGCTTAGTACCTGGTAAAGGCTATGCTGTAACGAAGCTTTTTTAGAGGAGGGTGGCTGTGCAGATGAGCTCTGGATTAAGCGAAAGATTTCACGCTGCGCAAGCGCTGCAGGTTTACCCTGACGCAGCAATACCGGCAAGGCTGAACACAATACATCGCCAATGGGGTGATGATAGTAACGACTGGCCCATTGCAACAGCGACATAACATCATCGGAAAGCAAGGCCTGCTCATCCAGCACTTCAGTGATTGAGCGAAGCTTCGTTGCAGGGTAGGTGGATTCGTTCAATCCCTTCACCACAATGCCCACCACTGTGCGACGCCCAAACGGGACTTTTACACGTGTACCGGCTACCGGCTGCCTGCCCTCTGGCCAACGATAATCGAATACCAGGTGCAATGGCGTCGGCACTGCGACTTGCACAAAGGCAAATGATTGATTATCAGTAGAACTCATTGACCGATGAATGCAGGATGTTTATTGAAATCAAGATCATTGTTTCTATTCTGGAACACATCGGAGACGACTATGCTCAGAGGGGTACTCTATAGCGAGCTATACCGGCAGCAAAAAAGCCGGCCACATGGCCTTTTTCAAGCGCTGGATAAGTCTTCAGGACAGAAATCTTACACCTTTTACCAAAGTGCCAGTCTGCTGCTTAGGCACGCAGCTGCCGATTCGGGTATCTATCAATATTCAATGACTAATCGATTGCTTTAACTACATTGAGTTATGCACAAATTCTGTGGATAACCTTGTGGATGAAATACAGAAAAACAGAAAAACCACGTAAAAAAGCGGAATTAGTTAAATTGGCACGATTTTGTACAAATCATATTTTATGTTATATATCAATTAGTTATCGTATTTTCTTAATCTGATCAGACGTACAACTACACGAAATTACGATTAGCATCAATATTTGTTGAGCTGTGTATAAATCGGAAGAAAACACATGAAGTCAAGCGTCTGTAGCGCTAATTATTGATCAAATAGCGTGTCCAAAAGTAACTTCTTGGGCCTTATTGACCTATACTTTTGCATTAGCCCAAATAATGGTCAATCTAACGCTTTAAGGGCAATGATCATGTTCTGCACTGACTCATGAGCATCGCCAAAATGCACTCGGGTTTTGCCATGTTCCAGCAATGGGTTATCCATGCCTGCATAGCCTTTCCCATCGCCTCGCTTAATAACAATAACGCTATTGGCTTCGTCAACATTCAATATAGGCATTCCGTGTAGCGGACTTTTCTCATCTGAACGGGCAGACAGGTTGACAATATCGTTGGCACCGATAACCAGCGCTACATCGATTTTGCTCATTTCACTGTTGATTTCACTCAAATCCAGTATTTTCTCGTAGGCCACACCTGCCTCAGCCAGCACCACATTCATATGCCCTGGCATCCGACCGGCGACCGGGTGAATCGCAAACTGCACATCGACGCCACGTTCTTCGAGCAACTGAGTGAGTTCCTGAACCTTGTGCTGCGCCTGAGCCACGGCCATGCCGTAGCCGGGCACAATAAGCACCTGTTCGGCAAACGCCATACTAATGGCCGCATCAGCTGCATCGACTTCATTGACATGACTGTATTGTGTGGCCTCTTCACTCATTTCATGCACAATGCCAAAACCTGAATACAAAATCTCGCTTAACCGACGGTTTACAGCCCTGGCCATCAGTCGTGTCAGCACCGCTCCGGCTGCACACACCAACGTACCGGCAACCATCATGGCAGGATTGCCCAAAACATACCCTTCAAAGGCAACAGCAAGGCCAGCCGCTGCGTTGTAAAGAGAGATCAGTACCGGCATGTCAGCCGAGGCGATCGGTGAGGTCATGAAAATACCGAACAACAAGGCCAGAATAAAAAACATCAGCAGTAAAATTGGATGTGCAGTGTTGGAAAAAGCCAAAATAAAACCCAGCATTAGCACCAGAGCCATCATGGCAACATAAGTGGTTTGGCGATTTGAAAACCAATTGCCAAACTTTGCCCAGCCACTGAGCTTGGCAAAGGCCAGTATCGAACCTGAAAATGCGATGCAGCCAATGAGCGCTCCAGCAACCCCCAGAATTCGCTCAGACGCACCATGCTCAGCGGCACGAAGCATCTCCACTGCCGCAATAGTTGCCGCGGCACCTCCGCCAAGTCCGTTGTACAGCGCGATCATTTGCGGCATATCGGTTATCGCAGCTCGCTTGGCGTGGATAAACGAAAGCACACCACCAATCAACATGGCAAATATGATCAACCAATGGTTATTCGACACGTTGGGATGGGAAAAAGAGGCAGTAACGGCTAACAACATACCAACCGCCGCAATCCAGATGCCAGTGCGAGCACTGATCGGCGAGCTCATGCGCCGCAAACCATAAATAAATAAGGTGGCCGAGATAAAGTAAGCCAGATTAATGAAAAACGATGTCGAATTAATCATTCGTTCTGACTTCTATTGTTACTTTTATTGCTGCTGATCTTGCTGCTAATAGGGCCGCCAACGGAATCTTGCACTGAACCAGCATCCAGGTCGTCTTGATCAGGCCTGTCTCGTTCAGCGCGCTGTTTGCTCTCTTGTTCCAGCCGCCGTTGGTTGCGTTTTGCTGACGATTCAAACATCGCCAACATTCGATCAGTGACAACATAACCACCAACCACATTAGCCGTAGCAGCCATGACACCAATAAACCCGATAGTGCATTGCAAGGCACCATCGGCGTGCCCCAATGCGACCATTGCTCCGGCCAGTACAACACCATGGATAAAGTTAGATCCTGACAGTAAGGGTGTGTGCAGAATTGATGGCACATTGGCGATCAGTACATAGCCAGTTATACCGGCTAACATAAATAAGTAAAGCGCTACAAATGCATCCATTACAGCGGTTTCTCCAACTCCTGTGCCTGCCTGACCCAATCTGCAACGCGCAAGCCCTCATTATCATCAAGTTGTCGCTCCAGCCTTTCGATTTCTATTTCATCCAGGCTTGCCAACTTTTTATACGTTCTTATATGGAATGCATACAAACGGTTCTGAAGTGCCGGACCAATACCATCCAGCTGCATCAGATCATCACGCTCTTCATCTTCGTCATAATCTGAATCTCCTGTATCGTTAAAGCTGACATCTTCCTGCTCGACCATTGTTTCAGATAATGTATCCTCATGCCCTGGCTCAGAGCCGTCCTCTATCCAGCCCGACGCTTGATCTAGCTGTTCCTCGGTACGCTCACGCTGTTCGGTGATTGGTGCTGCACAATCGATATTCATTAAATCGGCAGTGGCTTGATGATGTATGTTGCCGTTATGGGTTAGCAGGCAGGTGCTCAGAATTTCATCAGCCCAATCAAGATGCAACTGACCACGTTCGTCAAGCATCAACTTGAGCATGTTATACACGTTACGCGAAAACATTTCGCTGGCATGCACTGCACCACTGCTGGGCAGATTTAACGGCCCAACAATTAGTGTGTCGCCATGCATATATGTTTCGCCTGGACGAGTTAGCTCGCAATTGCCTCCAGTTTCCGCTGCCATATCGACGATGACCGTGTCGGGCATCATGCCTTCAATCATATCTTCGGTAATAATTCGGGGCGCTCTGCGACCTGGAATGGCTGCAGCACAGATAACCGCATGTGCTTGCGACATTCGATCGGCAAGCACATCGTGTTGTGTCTGTTTTTCTTCCTGATTCAGCGCACGTGCACGACCACTTGAGCCTTCTGCGTTGACGCCTGTGTCGATCATGGTGGCACCCAGAGACTCAATTTGCTCCCGTGCTGTACTGCGAATATCGTAGGCTTCAACACGCGCACCCAATCGACGAGCAGTGGCAATGGCCTGCAACCCAGCAACACCTGCACCGATAACGATGACCCGCGATGGTCGAATTGTGCCAGCCGCTGTGGTCAGCATCGGGAATAACCGCGGAGAGAGTTCGGCTGCCAGCAATGCCGCTTTATACCCAGCTACCGTTGCCTGCGATGAAAGTACATCCATGGGTTGGGCGCGAGTGATACGCGGCATAAGGTCCATAGCGAAGGTTGTTATCTTGCGTCGGCGTAAAACTTCGATATTATCCAGATGCAAATACGGGGTTATTTGAGATAGCAACACACTGCCTATAGGCAAATGCTGTGCTTCTTCGACCGTCGGAGGTTTGACTTTGACAACGACAATTGCGTTTTCTACACACTCTGCAAACGTTTTAGCCACCTGCGCATTTTCGTAGTCATCATCGTAGAAACCAGCACCATCACCGCAGTGCGATTGTATGACAACGTCGATGTTATGCTGATCTATCAGGCGCGCAACAGCCGACGGGTCCAGCGCCACACGTTTCTCGATTTCTATACTTTCTCGTGGAAGAGCCAGCTTCAATGCCACAAAGAATGTCCCCGTATGTCTTCAAAAGGCCATTGAGCTTATTAAACTTTAACTTAAGCTTTTACTTAACTTAAGCTTATTTAAGCTCTACAGGCTCATTAAGCCTGGAATAAGCCGCCAATGAGTTTACTGCCCATGGTTGATTTATGTTGATTTATACTACGAACCTAGTGTGGTGTAACAAGGAAACGGTGCAAAGCAGATTTTTCCGGGGCGGCCATCCGTAAAATTGCCTCAACAAGGCACCGTTCGCAGCGAATATAGGTCATATTGGCAAGAACGGTAACGCAGGTTAGGCAATTTGCGGAAGGCCGCCCCGACCGAATCTGACTGTATCGTTTGCTTGTTACACCACACTAGAATGGAGCCCAAAACGTCAGACGGATAGTACGTTAACTTGGCTTGAGGTGCTAGTGGTCCATCCACTTGATACATTCGGGTTCAGAGCCGCAGAGCCACTTCA
>CAYTJF010000028.1:21158-35809 GCA_964437945.1 uncultured Granulosicoccaceae bacterium | reverse complement strand
CCTGTAGGGCATAAAAACGCAGACAGTCACGCTGAACTCGAACGTATCAAGTGGACGGACTACTAGTAGTAAGCTTGATAAAAATCGGACGCCAAATGCACCGTCATCCATTGACCTTTCTGCTACGTCTGCATGTCTAAATAAGCGACTGTATAGTCAAATTAGCGCAATTTATGTTCATTGTAGGTTGCTAATTTGGGAACTATTCACTTCTGCGTCATCCAAACAGGCTACCGATCGTACAAACACCTTGGGCGATCTAAAAGTTATTGATACAACAGATTCTGCATAATGGTGTGAGTCAGAAATGTATGCTTTTGTGAAGCATACTTGGGAATCTCGTCGTGATACCATTTATCTTTTGGGTTCAGTGTTGTGGATTCAGCGTTGAAATCCTTACACAACCACTAAAGTGGCAGTTGGAATGCAACTTCACATTTGGAATTAACCCTTGCTCTGATGCTCGGCTCTAACCCACAACTTACGCTTGTCGATAATCTGGTTCGAGTAAGTCAGTCATTACCCGAACAACAAGCATTTCAATGTGCAGGACAGCGGCTAAGTTATGCCGAGCTACTGCAACAATCCAAACAATTGTCTGCTTGTCTGGATGCTCAAGGTATTGAGTATCAGGCATCTGTTGCGCTTCTATTGCCACGATGCCTGGAGTGTAGCGTCGCTGCCTACGGCGTCATGTATGGTGGCAGGGTTTACATACCCATCGATCCGGCAATGCCGGTTGAATCTGTTCGAACACTTTTGCGCGATTGCGAGATCAATGTTCTAGTGACTCATCCTCAGTTGAGCCGATATGTTAGCAAGCTGATCGAAGAGAAACACACTCTACACACCATCATTGGGTTGGATAACGACTCGACTACAGAATCACCAGTTACTGTGTTTAGCTGGGATTACATTAAACATCTGACGGTTAACTCTGATTCCCCGAAAGCCTGTTATGACGATGTCGCTTACGTCATCCATACGTCAGGATCAACCGGTAAGCCCAAAGGAATTGTACACACGCATCGCAGTGGTTCAAGTTATGCCCGACTTAGTGCAGCTGCCTTCGGCTTAACCAAAGACGATGTTATTGCTAGTCACGGCCCTCTGCACACCGATATGTGCACTCTGGGTTTTCTGGCTGGCCCTCTGGTGGGTGCTTTGGTTGAAATTATCTCCGATGCGCACGCCAGGGTGCCCGCAAGTCTTTCCTTGTATATTCAAAACAGTGGGATAACTGTTTGGTACTCGGTGCCACAGGTCCTTGTTCAACTGTTAACTGCAGGTGTTCTTGAACAACGAGATTTGTCCTCACTTCGTTGGGTTATTTATGCAGGGGAGGCGCTGGCGCCCAATCGAATTTTACAGATAACGCAGTACGTTCCCGAGGCGCAAATTTGCAATGTGTACGGACCAGCTGAGTCAAATCAATGCATGCATTACGTAGTGCCCGGTATGGATGAATTACGAGAGTTAGTGTCTCATGGCAAACAGGTTCCAATCGGTGACGTCTGGCCTGAGACGTCTGCCTTGTTAATCAATGAACATGATGAAGTAGTTGAGGAAAGTGAAGTCGTTGAGTCAGATAATGTTGGAGAGTTGGTCATACAATCCAGCACTTTGATGAAAGAATATTGGCATAGCAGTCGTGCCGATCAAGATATCTACTTTGAACACCCGGTAACAGGACAGCGCTACTATCGTACTGGTGACCTTGCTCGACGTGATGTCTCAGGGCTCTACACGTTGATTGGTCGGCGAGGGCGTCAGGTCAAAGTTCAAGGCATGCGAATAGAACTTGATTCTATTGAGCTGTTACTCGCGCAACATCCGTCGGTTGTGGATGCTGCGGTTGTTGCTGATAACACCAGTGATGATCCAGGCAGTTGTGTAATACGAGCGTTTGTAACCCAGTGTTCTGATTGTAATGAATCTGACTTGTTGGCATTTGCACGCGCACGTATGCCTCGTCACGCTGTGCCGGAAACCATTGAAACAGTGCCGTCTATTCCATTGACCAGTGGAGGTAAGGTCGATCGCCTGGAGCTATCCGTGCAGATGGAGTCAGCTTAATTTGGTTTTGTTTGATTTAAGTGTAGAAAGATTAAGTCCTACTGATCGCAAGTTAGTAATCGACAGAAGCGAATAAAATGATGTCAAAAAACAATAATGATTTACAAGCTGCTGATGCAAGTTGCAAAGAAACCAATGCCGGTACTGCGGATGTATCTGGTACTGCGCATGTGTCTGGTGCTGCGCATGTAGTCGAGTCGTCCGCTCAAATGCAGCAAACGCTTTGCTCGTATATCACGCAATCATTGCTGCCGCCAGATTGTGGTATTACGCTTAAATCCGATGATGATCTATTGAGTATAGATTATCTTGATTCAATGCAGTTTATGCGTCTGGTTCAATTTGCTGAACAAACTTACCGTTTAAAAATTCCACCTGCAGATCTATTAATTGAAAATTTTCAAACTGTTGAGCGTTTAACCGAATACCTCTCAGAGCAGATGTCAAACTCGTGAAGCCGAGCCACGCTTTTTATCAACTGACTGCCGCTCAAAAGCAACTATTGGCAGGCCAGCTGCTCGCAACTGATAAACCATTGTGCAATATGGCACTCGCCTGCACTATCAATGGATTCGTCGATGTCGATACGATGCAACTCGCCTGGCAGCAGGTTGCTTCAAGCTGTGATGCTCTGGGTATGCGTGTTGTTATTGACGATGACAAAATCACACAATCGACAGGACATGCATGGCCTGAATTACATGTGGTGGATTGTTCTGAACAATCTCAGCCGCAACAGTATGCAGAAACGTTGATGCAGCAAAAGGTGGAAACGGCAATTCAGCCTGAGTCTGTGTTGGGTCATGTTGTGCTGTTGAAACTGACAGCAAAGCGTTGGATATTCTTTTGCAACTTGCATCACATGATCTGTGATGCAACGTCTTTTGCATCAGTGTGGCAGGACTTAGCTTTGGCATACGATGCTGCCGCTGGTTCTACCACTGATTTTGCAACAAACGCTACACCATCGTCGGTGCAACGTGCAGATGAGCACATTAATGAGCGTGCCGATTTTTTAACGTTCGTAGAAGCGACTGTCGATGCGCAACAGAATCGCTTGATGGCTCAATCGGACTACATTAGCCAACTACAGTATATTGCTCCACCAGCGCCGTTTGGTCGACGACCTGGTCGAACTGATACGGCTTCAACCCGCGTATCGCAGGTGCTCAGTGATGAACGCATGGCGGCATTGACCAGACTGGCGGCTTTGCCTCAAGCGCGTGGTTTCGGTAAAGGTATTGGTCATTGTAGCGTGTTGCTGACCATACTGACGGCATTACTGTATCGCATTGGTGGTGGTTCCACGCAAACGATTGGTCTGCCTCTGCCGCAACGAAAGAGTTTGGGGCTGGAAAAAACGGTTGGGCTGTTTGTTGAGGTGCTTCCGATTCAAGTATCCATAGATGATGACACAAATTTTCTTACCCTGGTTGAACAGGTACGTGCAGCGTTTTTAGGTGTACTCAAAGAGGGCGAGGCAGGTGATTGCGCGTTACTCGAAGCTCATTCAATCCCTGCAATACTGAACTACATCAATGCGCCGATGGGCAATTTCGGTCATTGGCCTACGCAGATCAAATGGCTGCACTCCGGTCACATTGATAGTCAGCACCAAATACGACTACAAGTGGAAGACTGGATGGGCGATGGAAGCGTAACGTTATCCTTTGACTTTAACGATGCTGTTTTCAATAGCGCGCAACGAGCACAAACGATTGATGCGTTTTGGAGTTTGTTTGATGCTATGGCAACCAATTGTGCGCAGTCCATCAACGCAGTTTCAATAGCCGACACGCGCGTATTGGTCGACCCGGCGCAGGTCGCAAATGATCATACAAATCCTTGCACTGTTTTCCATCGGATGAGTCAACATCTCAGTACGTTGGGCAATCGTCCTGCACTGATGCAGGCAAACCAGTCTGTAAGCTATGCAGAACTTGATCGTCGCGTGCATAGCAGTGTTGTTCACTTGAATAATGCCGGTGTTGATCACGCATCTCGAGTCGCTGTATTGCTGCCGCGTGATATTCGATTGCCGCAAGTGCTGGTGTGTATTCATGCCTGTGGCGCATGCTATGTGCCAATCGACTCAAACCAGCCAGTAGCGCGTATTCGTGACATCCTTAGTGATTGTTGTCCAGCGTTGTTGATTTCAACGCCTGCGCTTGTCAGAGAGCTGTCGTTCGATAATATATTGATGGTTGATGATTTGTTCAATGCTGCTCATGTTGGTGTGGAGACAGAGCCGTTTAATGGTGGCTTAACAGAGTCAGAATCTGCTTCAATGCCAGGCCCTTCGCTAGCGGATGTGGCCTATATAATGTACACGTCCGGATCCACGGGCAAGCCTAAAGGCGTCACCATTACACATAAAGCCTTGGCTAACTATGCGCACTGGGCGTCGGGTTTTTATGCCGATGACAATCCAGTTGATATGGCTTTGTTCACTCCAATTGGTTTTGATCTTACCGTTACCTCTGTGTTTCTTCCGCTGATCACCGGTGGCACGCTGCACATATACGATGAAAGCAGTTACTCGACTATTGAAGCGCTTGGTGCTGTTCTTGATGATGACGTCGTCGATATCATAAAACTGACACCTGCACATTTAAGTACGCTTGTACCGGAACAATGTAGCCAAACAAAGCGTCTGAAGCAGTTTATTGTTGGTGGCGAAGATTTGCCCGTTACGCTTGCCGGGCGTATTCATAAAGCGTTTGACGCCAAGGTGCGTATTCATAACGAATACGGTCCCACGGAGGCAACCGTAGGTTGTGTGTTGCATACCTATAATCCTGAGACAAATGTAAATGGTTCAGTGCCAATTGGTTTGCCTATTGCCAGTTCGCATGTCAGGGTCTTGAATTCTGCTGGTCAGGATCAATTACCAGGTTGCAGCGGTGAGCTGTATGTTGGTGGGCCGTCATTGGCTGAGGGGTATTGGGGTCAGGAATCGATGACCCGTGCTCAATTTCATAATTTGATGCCGAATTCTGATCGATATTATCGAACCGGGGATTTAGTACGTGAAGGCCTGGATGGAACACTGCAGTATCAGGGACGTGTCAACGAACAATTCAAGTTGCGAGGTCACCGGATAGAACCGGCAGAGATCGAATCGGCAGCGCTACAACATCCATCAATAACTACCTGTGTTGCTGTGCTAACCAGTATTCAAACTGCGACAGAGTCAACTGATAAAAAATGCATACACTGCGGCTTGTCCTCACACGTACCTGGCGCCATGCTGGATGCATCTGGGGCTTGTAAGCCATGTCGAAATTATGCTCTATACAAAGAGCGTGTTGAAGCTTACTTTCGACCAATGCAAGAACTTCAAGACAAAATTACACAGCTTAAAGTCACTCAGCAATCCAAATACGATTGCATCATGCTACTCAGCGGCGGTAAGGATAGCTCTTACGCGCTGGCTCAGTTGGTTGACATGGGCCTTTGTGTGTTGGCACTAACGCTGGACAATGGCTTTATCTCTCAATCAGCCAAAGATAACGTAGACCGTGTATGTGCAGAGCTAGGTGTTGAGCATCGCTATGCAAGCACGCCATCAATGAACGCGATTTTTCTCGACAGTTTGCAGAGACACGCCAATGTTTGTAATGGTTGTTTTAAAACCATTTATACGTTGGCGCTGCAGTTGGCCTGTGAACTGGGTATCAACTGTATTGTCACTGGCCTGTCGCGAGGACAATTCTTTGAGACCCGATTAAGTGAAGATTGGTTTACAGCGCCTGACTACAACGCTGAGGCCATGGACGAGGCAATCGTAGCGGCGCGAAAATCCTACCATCGTATGGAAGATGCTGTCTCGTGTGCATTTGATACTGAGTTTTTAAAAGACGATGACGTTTTTGACAGAGTGCAAATTTTCGATTTCTATCGATATTGCGATGTGAGCCTTGACCAGATGTACGAGTATTTGGATTCCAGGCTGCACTGGATTCGACCCACAGACACCGGTAGATCGACAAATTGCCTGATTAACGATGCTGGCATTTATGTGCATCGCTATGAGCGTGGTTTTCACAATTATGCGAACCCTTACAGTTGGGATGTACGCCTGGGTCATAAAGTGCGCGATGCGGCACTGCAGGAGTTAGATGATGAGATTGATGAACCACTTGTACAATCTCAATTGGCCCAAATTGGTTACCAGCTTTCAGACAAAGACCCTGAACAGATAGCCTTATATTATGTTAGCCATACTGAAATTTCCGATAGTGAACTAAAGCATTGGTTGGCAACGCGCTTGCCCGAGTGGATGGTTCCGGTCTGGTTAACCGAGCTGCCCTCGCTGCCGCTGAGTTCAAATGGGAAAATTGACCGACGACTGTTGCCGGTACCGATGGCGAGATCGACAACGATGCCGATGAACGGTGTCCCACGTGCATTGACGGACGGTAAAGCTGAAGTCAATTATCGTTCTGAACAATTACCTCCACAGTCTGATGAAGAGAAATTGCTTGCTCGAATATGGTGTCGGCATCTTAGACTCGATACCGTGGGAGTGAACGAAAATTTTTTCGCGCTTGGTGGTGAATCACTAATGGCCATTCGTATTATCTCCGAATTGAATCACGCTGGTTATCCGTATAAACCGGCAGATCTTTTCGACTACCAGACTATCGCGCAATTAGCGCAAGTGATATTGACTGATCGGGAGCAATTAAAACCGGTAAGTTCTGCACAACAAAGCGAATCGCAAGATGAAAAGCCTGTCGCGTTTAAGCGGTTGAGCAAGAGTCAGCTCGATGCCCTTTCGCGGGTTATTAACAAGAGCCAACCACAATGATATCTACGATAAAGGCTACCCGATTTGTAGTTGGATTTACCGCAGGTGGAAAACGATAATGGATTTTTCATTGTCCGATTCTCAACTGAATTTGCGTGAGCGCATGCGTGCGTTCGCTGTTAATGAACTTACAGAGTCCGCAGCGTCAACAGAATTTAATCGTGACTTGTGGTTGCAATGCGCAAAAGCCGGAATTCAAAGTATGCCGTTGCCCCAGCCCTGGTCGAACAATGCGGCAGAAGATATTTTAACCAGCATAGTGGCGATGGAGGGGCTTGGTCATGGTTGTGCAGACAACGGGCTGTTGTTCGCGTTGAATGCACACGTATGGACGGTACAAACACCAGTGTTACAACACGGCTCCGAATTTTTGCGTGAGCGTTTTTTAAAAGCCATGGGCGACGGTGCTTTGATTGCAGCGCAGGCCATGACAGAGCCCGAAGCAGGTTCAGATGTATTCAGTTTAACTACACAGGCCGTTCTAAAAGGGGGCAGCTACAGTCTGACAGGCAAAAAGTGCATGATTTCTTTAGCGCCCGTGGCTGATGTTTTTTTGGTTTTTGCCAACACCAATCCAGCAGCCGGTCGTTGGGGCGTGTCTGCATTTTTAGTGCCGCGTGATACGCCTGGATTAACGATTACCAAACAAACTCAAAAAATGGGGCTCGACTCAGTACCAATGGCAGGTATTGAATTGCAAGATTGTGTAGTGCATGAATCATATCGATTAGGTCCTGAAGGCGCGGGTGCCGGTATTGCCACTGACGCCCTGGAATTTGAGCGATGTTGCATCATGGCTGGACAGATTGGACGCCTGGAGCGCCAACTGGAATTATCCATTGAGCATGCGCGCTCACGTCGTCAGTACGGTCAGGCGATTGGCAAATTCCAATCTGTGTCAAATAGAATTGCTGATATGAAAGTGCGGTTGGAAACGTCGCGACTCATGCTATATCAAACCGGCTGGATGAAGCAGCAAGGCCAGTCCGTTGCGCTGCAAAGCGCGATGGTTAAATTGCATTTGAGTGAGATGTTTCTTGCTTCAGGAATTGATGCGATGCGCGTACATGGTGGCTACGGTTATTTATCCGACACCGGCGTGGAAAAGGATGTACGTGATGCACTTGGTGGCGTACTTTATGGTGGCACCTCCGATATTCAGCGCAATATTATCGCGGGTATGTTAGGTCTTTGATTGCTGTGTCACGAGTCCTGACAACCTGCCGTTCATTTCGACCTGATGTTAATCCGGCTACTTTATCATCTTATGTGCACGGTAAAGTGAACCTGAGCATTCAGATTTGGATGGTACCGTTTGCGTTATTGCAATCCCAAGCATGTCAATTGCCTTGTTTGTCCAGTGCTGAACGCTATCGGGCTACCCGAAAGTTAACTGCCCAGAGTGCACGCAACTACAGCCTGCGACGATCATTTTTACGATCGGTGTTAGCGTCACAAATGAAGTGTCTGCCAGTTGATATCAACATCCGGTATTTGGGCAATGGAAAACCATTTGTGCCTGATGGGCCAGCGTTCAACCTCTCACATTGTGAGCAACTGATTGTTGTAGCTGTAGCGAACAACGACTTTACCGGACAGATTGGTGTTGACGTACAGCCGCGAATCAGTGATCCTGACATATTAAGTTTGGCGGACAAATGTTTTACTAAAGTAGAGCGCAACCAATTGGCCACATACCGTTCACAGGTATCACGACTGAATGCGTTTACTCGTGGCTGGACGCGTAAAGAGGCAATTGTGAAAGCGAGCGGTAGTGGGCTGCGAACACCGCTGGATAGTTTTACCGTATCGCTGGAATCGAAAACCGGATGTGAGTCGAATGGGTTACAAACAGCGCCATCCCCGTTACCAATATCCAAATCAAATCCTGTCTCATTGGGGTATTGTGATCTTTACGATTTAGGGAATCGTTTATCCTGCGAAGTGTCGCTTGCTGTATTGCACCACGTCACGGTTCCACAAACGACAGTGCGCGTGTTCGATGTCGACGAGTATTCACTCAACACAATGGGTATGGTTGCTTGTGGATAAATCACCGCGTGTTTTGTATGTCATGTATGGTATGCCCAGTTGCTATAACAACGGATTAGCTTTTGCTCGTCGTTTTCTTGATGATGACGTGGCCATAACCGTGGCATGCGATCAGGATGTGAGTGCATTGGCAGCAGCAGCAAAGGTGCCTTTTCGCCATTTGAAGTCATTGTCTTATGCGCAAACCACGCGTCGTTATCTCGATATTACTCAATCAAAAAAAACGAATCGTATTCGAAATCTATTGAGTAGCTATCGTGTTGTGCGTGACTGTAAAAAGCTGCGTCAACGGACGCTGGAAGATGATGAATTGTTGCAACTCATAGCTGAATTGAATCCGGATGTTCTGCTTATTGATATCGAATGTCATCTGGCAATCATTGCCAGCAGCACGCTGTCAAAACCAACCGCACTCTGCACTCGTCTGTTCAACCATCGACCGGGTGATAACGTTGCTCCATTGCATAGTGATTTGTTGCCATCGAAACAGTTTGCTAAGCGATTGCTTATAGCTGCCCAATGGTGGAAGTTGCGTGTTCAATCAACCGTTATAGCGGCGCGACAGCGTTTTTCCAAACGGCGAATCATGCCGATTCACTATCGCTCCTATTCGATGCCCGATATAAAAGCCATGGCGAATCGATATAAGGTCGATTTGTGGTCCATTGCTACCAGGACACATTGGTTTCGTCCTGTGGCATACACCCACGCACCTATTCTTTCAATGACATTGAGTGAGCTGGATTTTGATCGCAGAGAAGATCATAGCTTTAAATATCTAGGACCAATGATTGGTGAGCAAGACTATACGTTTGATTTTCAGACTGAAAGTATCGAAAAGATAGATCGGTTTATAGACACTGCAAAACACGATGGCCGAAAAATTATTTATTGTGCTATGGGCACTTATGCTCAAAGTCAAACTCGTTTTGTTGAAATAGTAGAAACACTGGTGCGTTTGAAAAAAGACTATGCGTTCATCATTTCGCTTGGTGGGCGTGGGTCGGTTGATGCACGCCACCAAATTCCAGACAATGCGTTGCTTTTAGACGCAGCTCCTCAATTAAAATGTCTGGCGAACAGTGATGCGGCCATATTACATGGTGGCATTGCCAGCTTGCATGAGGCGTTGAAGTTTTGTGTGCCGGTGTTGTGTTTTTCTGTTGGATCAAATGACCAAAACGGGACGGCTACGCGCTGGGTTTATCGCAAACTTGCAATAAGGTTTTCCGCAGCCAGCATTTCCGCCGTGTCTCTAGGTTTGAAGCTTGATCAGTTGCTTGATGATGCTGAAATTGCCAATCAAACTGAATGGTATAGCAGGCTTTTGGAGAAAAGCCGGACCGATTTTTCACCACAAAAACTGGTAAGTGAATTGTGTACTTAACGATTAACAAAAATAAAATGAAAATTCACCTTATAGCGCAACTAACAGCGCTCGTGTTTATGCTGTTGTGCAATGGATCGCTCTGGGCGCATGCAAAACAGGAAAACTATGTTTGGCTGAACGTTGAACAAGATGCCATTGTGGGCCGGGTTGAGCTTAATGCAAATGATGTACGAGACAAGCTGAATATTGATATCGATACGTTAGGAGAAACTCGACTGGAAGGCTTGCAGGCCTCAAGAGCAACCATCGAGCAGTTCATACAGGAAAACCTGGTCTTCTCAGATGAGGCCGGAGAAATACCTTACACTTTTGATACACCAACGCTGTTTGCTGAGGGTGGGTCTTATTTACAGTTTCCGTACAAGACCAGTCGATTACCATCGGGAACAACCATTAACATTCAAAATTCTATCTTTCTGGTTCCTCCCTACAGTGAACAGGACCGCTTTCACCGCAGTATGATAGTTGCTGAATACAATAAAGTCAGCGACCAGACATTCAGTGAAAGTAATGTGGCGCTGGTGTTCTCGCCGAAGCGGCTTACGCAAACACTGAATCTGGAGCAACCTGGCTCTATATTGCAATGGCAGGACTTTGTCTGGCAGGGCATCGTGCACATTGGTATTGGCCTGGATCATATTCTTTTTATTGTGGTGTTGTTACTCAGTGCTGTAGTTAAAAATCAGGGTGGGCGTTGGGTGCCGGTAGATGGTTTTAAAGCCGCATTGATCAATACCGTAAAAATTGTAACTATTTTTACTATCGCACACTCAATCACGTTAACACTGGCTGCGCTTGATCTTGTCAATGTGCCCGCAGCCATTGTTGAAACCATCATTGCGCTTTCCATTATCGCCATGGCAGTGAAAAATCTTTTTCCTGTATTGAGTCGTCACTCATGGTTGTTGATTTTTATCTTCGGGCTGTTTCATGGTCTGGGTTTTGCCAGTGTCATGGGAGATTTGCAATTCAGAGTCGGTTTCCTTGAGCGAATACTGATTATGTTCAATATCGGTGTCGAAATTGGACAGCTGATTTTAGTGTTCATTCTATTACCTGTTCTTTTCTGGATTAGGAAAAAAGTGTTCTATCAACCAGTAATACTTAAAGGTGTATCCATACTGACAATACTGATTTCAATCTGGTGGGTGCTTGAGCGTACAGGTTTGGTTGCGTCATAGTGGACTCGGTAGTTGATGCCTATCCGTTGAATGCAACGCATCGCGGAATATTGTTTCATTCTTTGCAATGCGAAGAGGATGACGTCTATCTGTCGATAATCAGTATGCGTATTCAAGGTGTGTTGGATACCAATTTGTTGCAGCAAGCCTGGCAACACGTTTTTACCCATCACCCTTCATTACGTAGTAGCGTTGTATTTGACGGACTGGACGAACCGTTATGGATTGTGCACGAGAACATTGACCCGGTATGGGAAATTCTGGATTTTTCATCGCTTACCGAGACTGAGCGCGAGCAAAAAGAGCGAGACGTTCACGCCAGTCTCACTCAAATAAAGTTTGGCTTCTCGTCCGAAGCCCTAATGAAATTTACATTAATCCGGCTTAATGAAAACACATACAAACTGCTGTGGGCCATTCATCATATTTTGTCCGACGGTTGGTCTACTGCTGTTGCTTTGGAAGATTTATCGATAGCCTACGAAGCCTGTGTTCGTGGTAAAGCGCCATCGCTACTGCCAACCATCGAGTATGGCCACTTTCTCGACACACAATCGACATTAGATACAGAACCACTGAAAGCGTATTGGTCCGACTATCTTCAGGACAAATCGCCAACACCGTTCAAGTTAAGAGAGTCCCTTCGTGAGCCTGCCCAAGTACACAAGGAAGCCTTTGAAACTCGAATTCAACTGGATGAGAACCGTAGTCGAGCGATTGCCGAGGCTGCCCGTCGCGTAACGACAACCAGCAGTGCTTTATTCGTTGCTGCATGGGGGCTTGTGTTGCGCGATCTTTGTCAACATGCATCCCCGCTGTTTGGTGTAACCCTGTCTGGTCGTCCTGCAAGGCTTTCATCCATAGAGCGCGGCGTCGGTCTTTATATAACAACCGTGCCTTTGTATACAGACACAGCTCAAATGCAGAGCGTAAAAGATTGGCTCAGTGGTATTGGCAAATCCCTTCAGGCTCATGCCGAACAAGACGCGCTTGCACTGGTTGATATCCAGAAGCTGGCTAACCGAGAATCTAATGAACCCTTGTTTAGTTCGGTCATTGCATTGTCAGGGCACGATAGTGAATTGTGCTATGGATCGGTCAATAACAACATACAAATTGATTCTGTTGAGTACCATATTCGTAGTCATTTTGAGTTGTCCATGCTGATTAAGCCAGGTGAGCGAACTGCAGTGCATCTGATTAGTCAGTCTGAAAAGTTAGATGCAACCTCTAATGACGCAATATTGGAGTCTTTTATCAATGCGCTCGACTCGCTGGTTGATGCAAGCCGTACCGCTGATTCTATGTTACCTCAACTATGTGATATTCGAGGACAAGAAAGCCTGGATTCAGGTATCAGTGTAACGCCACCTCGGTTCCAAAGAATAGATGATTGGATTCTGGATATTGCAGAGCGACAACCGTCAAGCATTGCGCTTTTGCAGGGTAATAATAGCTTGACCTACACGGCACTTGTGCAAAAAGCGCAAAGAGTCGGCCAGAGATTGCAGTCAAAACTGAATGATCTAGATCGACCAGTTGCGATCAGTTTGTCGAACGGCATAGACGCTTTTGTCGCCATGCTGGGTGTTTTGCTGAGTGGCCGATATTATATTCCACTGGACCCGCAGCAACCGATTGAGCGTCAACTGGCATTGTGTGATGATGCCGACTGCGCGTTGATCATTGCAGAGTATCCTGTTGTAAGTAGCCTGTCAGAGAGCATTGGGTCTGTATGGCAACAAGGCGATAAGCAACCGTTTCAGATAACAACAATAGAAACGTTACTGGCCAATGTTGATGTCAGAACTGACATTGATGGCAGCGCTGAAACAAGTAGTAATCAGGTGGCGCAAAACGCGCAATCACCTGCTTATATGATGTACACATCCGGGTCGACTGGAAAACCTAAAGGTGTGCTGATTTCGCATGCGAACCTGATCTATTCAACTCAGGCTCGATTTGACTATTACGATAAAAAGGTTGACAAGTTCCTTCTGGTATCGCCATTGCATTTCGATAGTTCCGTTGTTGGTTTGTACTGGACATTATGCAGCGGCGGTACGATTGTTCTGCCCAGTGTCGCAGAGAAAAATGAGCTGGCGCATTGGAGCGATTTAATCTGTTTACACCAGATAACTCATGTGCTTTGTTTGCCAAGTGTTTACCGATTACTCATCAAACAAAGTGAAGCGACTGATCTGGCATCGCTCAACAGTGTGATTGTGGCAGGTGAGCCCTGCGATCCAGATATCTGCTCAGTTCATTATCAGAAACTACCCAACGCAGCTCTATATAACGAATACGGACCAACTGAAGCCTGTGTATGGAGTAGTGTGCATCGTTGCAGAGAACAAGAGCCGGTAGCCGTATCAATTGGACGACCCATCCCTGGAACCACGATAAAAATTATTGGCGTTGATGGCTCTGAGTGTCCAGATGGTGTTGAAGGGGAACTACAGCTGTTTGGTCCTGGTGTGGCCAACGGATACTACAAGCGTCCGGACATTACTGCAAAGCACTTTTCTTCGAATCCGCAAGCCTATAAAACCGGTGACTCTGGCTATCGATCTCGAAACGGCGAAGTGTTTTGCACTGGTCGAATCGATCGTCAGATCAAAATTCGTGGACAAAGAATTGAACCTGCTGAAATTGAATTCGCTGCCAGGCGTGTCGAGGGTGTCGCTGATGTACGCGCATTTGCCGCAATACGTGGGTCGAGCAACTCAAAGCGCCTTTGGCTTGCTTACACGCCACGAACAATACCGGTCGAGCAGCTTAAATCTACGGTACAAACCACGCTTCCCGCATCTATGTGGCCACAGGACTATCTCGCTCTGGAATCTCTGCCCGTTTTGTCGAATGGCAAAGTATCTGAACGTATACTTGCTGAATTGTTACCGGTTGCCGATACGAAACCACATGATGAGCAGCCCTCGGTTGTTGAGAATGAAATAAACAATGAGCTGTTGGGTATAGTCAATTCATTGCTAGGCGAAAAAAACGCCACGATGAATAACAATGCCCACCAATGTGGTATGGATTCAATTGAGGCAATGAAGCTAACTGCGCAATTGCGCGAACGATTCAAAATTGATTTGCGTTTGGTCAGTGTGTTGCAGTGCCAAAGTTGGAGTGA
>CAYTJF010000028.1:0-21058 GCA_964437945.1 uncultured Granulosicoccaceae bacterium | reverse complement strand
ATAAATAGTGAAAATATAGAGCAGACAACCGCCACGTCCACGCTGCAACAACTGACATTATCATCACAACAATTACCGTTATGGTTTTTGGACCAAACCGGACTACAACCAGAAGTATATGCCGTTCAATCTACACTACGTTGTATTGGCAAGCTTTCCTTATTGGCACTTGAGTATTCGGTCAACGCATTGGTTCATCAAAATGAAGTGTTGAGAACGCGATTACGTACAAATGACAAAGGCGAAGGTTGTCAGGTTGTGCTGCCAGCAGAGCCAGTGCAGATAACACGCATCGAACAAGAGCGATCAAATATTACCTGGGAGCAAGCGCGGGACAATCAACTAAGCCAACGATTTGATCTTGAGAACGATCAGTTGTTGCGAGTGCTTTTGTACCAGAAACGCGCTGATGAAGTTTATTTGATGTTTCATTCGCATCACATTGCAATGGATGGCTGGAGCTTCGACATTTTGCATACACAATTTGCAGAAAGCTTTCGCCGCTATCACGACGCTGCAATAGCAAAAAGAGATGACGACGGTAAAACCGAATTGATTGGCATGCCACCGCCATATGAACATCAATATGGCGATTTCGCGCTGTGGCAACAACGCTTAGACCCTCATGTGTTCGAAACTGACACAAAGTTTTGGTGCAATGTGCTGGCTGAACCTCGCCAAAATAATGAACTACCTCTTGATTTTCCAAGACCGGCAAGGTCCAGCTTTAAAGGTGGGTCGGTGGTTCGTTCGATTGATTCAAACACTATCGATCACTGGGGGGCGCTTGCTCGGGACACGCAAGCAACGCCTTTTACGGTAGCGCTGGCTGCCGTTAAAACGGGATTGAGAGGTTTGCTTGGTGTCAGCGATTTATTGATTGGTATGCCTGTGTCGAACCGTGCAGAGCCGCGCTGGCAAAATATGTTGGGCTTTTTTGGTAATACGGTTGTGGTTAGAACGAAAAGCCATCCAGGCGATACTTTGGCTGACAGTGTGCTACAAACACGTGCAGCAACATTGGATGCACTACAGCATGACAGTGTTCCCTTTGACCACGTTGTCCGGTCGTTGGATTTGCAAGGTTCAACTCATCGAAATCCATTGTTTGATGTTTTTTTTATGTATACCCATCAGCACACGTCAGTGCCATCGTTGCCGGAAGCTACTGTAGAACACGTTAATCAGGCAGAACTCAGTACTGCCAAATTCGATCTTGCCATTGAAATACGTCCGACCACCGAAATACCTACAAACACTAATACCCAACAACAGGGTTATGAGCTTCATCTTAATTACAGTACCGATTTATTTCGTCCTGAGACCATGGACGGGTTTGCTAGCGATCTGATTTCGATAATGTCCGCAACAGCCGAACAGTCCAACAAATCGGTAGTTGATGTTTTGGCTTTGCTCCGAAAAGTTTTCGAACCCGATACGTCTGATCGTCGGATGAAAAATAAACTAGCTGTTGGAACAGCTAATGGTAGTCACGCGGTTAGTTTGCCGGTTAATTTGTGTGATGGTGCTACAAGAACTGGTAGCTCGGAAGTTTCGGACGGTGCCGGACTGTTAGTGAATCAACGTCTTGATCAAGTGTTTCGTGCCCGATGCGTTAGTCATCCTGATTCGATTGCATTGCAGCATAATGGCCAGGCTATAAGCTATTCAGCTCTGGATAACTTAACTGACAAGATCGCACAATACCTACGTCAATCGGATGTGGTGCCGGGTGATGTTGTCGCAGTATCGCTGCCCAGATCTATCCATCACATTGCTGTCACACTAGCCGTATCCCGATGTGAGGCGGTGTGGTGTCCAATTAATCCAGAGTATCCTCAAGCTCGCAAAAACTACATGTACTCAGATAGTGGCGCTCGATGCGTGGTCGCAGCTCCTGGAGCAGTTGCTGATGAAGCGTACAATCCATCGATAGTTCGCATCATCGTTGACCCTAGTGAAAATCCAGTGAGTGTAACACCACGCACTGCCGCCGCTGTTGATTCGAAAAAACCTCAAACGATCGATAGATCTGTGTTGCGGCAAAAACATCAGAGCGGCGCTGTTGTCCTGATGTACACCTCTGGCTCAACCGGGGATCCCAAGGGCGTGTTGCTGAGTCATGGTGCACTGATGAACCGCATTGTGTGGATGTGGAATCGCTATCCGTTTGCCAACGATGACCTTAACGCTGTTAAAACATCCTGTAGTTTTGTTGACAGCTTATGGGAGAGCTATGGTGCACTGCTGGCCGGTACGCCGTCTGTAATAATTGATGATGCAGATGTCACTGATATCGCTTGCTTCTTATCCACACTGCGTAATCATAAGGTAAGCCGATTGCTGGTAGTGCCGTCATTGCTTAATACCATGCTTGACTGGCTCATTATGCACAACCAGTCTCTGCCTGATCTTAAATTATGCAGTTGTAGTGGAGAGGTGTTACCGGTTCAGCTTGCTGCAAAGCTTATTGAGCAGCAGCCTCACACACGATTGCTTAACCTGTATGGCAGTACCGAGGTGATGGCGGATGTGACATGCCAGGAGATCACCGCAATTCATGAGTCAGAAAATCTTCCTCTCGGTACAGCCATTGACGGTGTCAGTATGCATATATTGAATGAACAGTACAGGGAAGTAGCGCCTGGTGAAACGGGTGAGATCGCGTTGGCAGGTCGGGGACTGGCGATTGGATACCATGGCGATGCCGAACTTACTACGCAGAAATTCATTGAGCTTCAAGGCGTCGGACGTGCTTTTCTCAGTGGTGATACTGGACACATTGATAACCAGGGTCGTCTTCAATTTGATGGACGTAAAGACCGTCTGGTGAAGGTTCGGGGAGTCAGAGTAAATAGCCACGAAATTGAACAAAAAATAAATTCGTTACCGGGCGTGGTTCAGAGTTTGGTGTTCGCACAAGGTGAGCTTGATGAGCGCCAATTGTGTGCAGTTGTACAGGTTGACGATAATGGCTGTGTTTCTGAAACGCCCGGTAAATCAGATTTGATAGAACAATTGCAAGAGTTGCTCCCGATAAATCAGCTGCCCGATCGATATCAGTTAGTCAATGCGCTGCCACTACTACCCAATGGCAAGCCTGATCGACACGCAGCAGCAGCTTTAATGCGTGAAACGAGCACCAGTGAATCACCCAAGGTTGTGTCATCTTCAGAATATGATGAGCGTATATCGACGAATCAACAACCGTCGTTAAGTGCCAACAGTCAAGCTATACAACAAAACCTGACTGAACCGATGTTGACTCTATGGAGACAAACATTGAACGATATCAATCTGAGCGTTGATGATGATTTTTTTGAAGCGGGTGGTTATTCGTTATTGGCGGTCAAATTGGTCATGCGAGTAAATACCGATATTCTCGCAAAATATAATTCACAAATGACCATTGGTGATGTACTTGAAAAGCGTACAGTCAGGCAAGTAGTGGCACAGCAAGCCGAAGCCATTCGTCTTTCTGAAGCGGACGCAATAACGGGCGCAGCAACAGGCAAAAAATCCACCCAAATAAGCTCACTGATGACCTTGCAAACCGGTACGGGTTCAAGTCAACTGTTTATGATACCGCCGTTTGGAGACACAGGGTTTTTCTATAGAAAATTTGCATCCCATGTACCAAAACACACATCCGTCTACTCGTTTGATATGGCTATCAGCGTTCACCACGATTCCGTTAATAGCCTGTGTTCCGCTCTGGTCGATGAGTTGCTTGGGGTTCAATCAAACGGACCCTGGGTTATTGTTGCCGGTTGTTTGGGTAATGTTTTAGCGTTGGAGATGGCGCATCAGTTAAAAGAGCGTACTGGCAAGGAATGTGAGCTGTATTTAATCGATAGCGATGCGCCGAGGGAAGGTCCGGGTTGGAAACAAGTAAAACAACGACGAACAGGGTTGGATCGCTATTGGGCAATTATTCGTAAAGAGTTTACTGAAAACTACGGCTATAGATTGATTCAGGTAAAAATACACCGACTCAGAGCTGTATTCGACGCGGAAATACGAAAGTATCTTGACGTAAGAATGTCTCAGAGTAAACAGTTTGTGAAATACAAAGCGCAGGCAGGCTCGGCTGATATCACATTATTTCGGTCTAACACTTTTATGAAAAAATCTGATGTTGTGGAGCGATGGGCATTGCTTACCGCTGGTAAGTTCGAATTACACGACTTCCCGGACATTACGCATGAAAAATTAATGCGTGCAGAGTCTCCTTATTGGTCGCGAGTAGCTAAAGTGGTATTGCAAAGCCGGTATTTGCAGTCAGTTGAATCTACTGGTTTATCAATGGGTACTCAGTCCAATAGTACTGTTCAGGAAGGAGCAATAACTGGTGCTCAATTATGAATAACAAAGCATCAGGTAGCGAATAAGACTATGCGAAGTTTTATATCGTTGCTGTTTGGAGATGGCGCTTATCACCGGTTAATCAAAGTGATGTTTCTCGGAGCGGCTAGTGGATTAACAACCGCACTGTTGATTGCGCTTGTCAGTCGCTTGTTTTCCGATAGTGCCAGCCTCGAGGCCAGTGATCTGATTCAATATGCAGTGTATTTAGCGCTGCTGGTTCTGTTATCCCTGGGTTTGGACCTTGGTGCCAAGTGGTATCTGTGCAGATACGGTGCGTCTCGTCACCGCGAACTCCACACAACGTTTTCTAAAATTGTACTCAACGACTCATTGCGTCATACCGAAAAAATTGGTATTGCACGATTGATCACGATCTACGCTGAAGATATGTCGCTGATAGGGCAGGGGTTAAATCTATTCGCAAGCGTTGGAACCAGCTTCTTCGTGGTTTTAGGGTGTCTTGGGTATCTTGCCTATCTGTCGTTCAGTCTGTTAAGCATAACAATCGTTGTTGGGCTATTGGCAATGACAGGTTACAGGCGTATTCATCGTGTATCCCGCCGATTGGCAAGCGAAGCGTTTGTATATCGAGATCGACATGTCAGTCAGTTTAAAGATATGGTGAGCGGTGTCAGTGAATTGAAACTGAATTCAACCAAGCGTCACGAGTTCTTTGATGAAGAATATTTACCAACGGTGCTCGAGCATGAAAAACGCTACGTAAAGTTTATGTTGTATAACCTGTTTGCTAATGCATGGGTGCAATTAACCGTTTTCGCGCTTTTAATAGCCATTCTTTTGTTTATCGCTTTTACCAATTTCACCACTGCTGTTCTGGGGCCGTTTCTGGTGGTGGTGCTGTTTATGCGATCACACGTTATCAGTTTAATATCAGCCGTACCAGTTTGGTCCCGTGCCGGAATTGCTTTGGACAGGATGCGTGAGCAGGGGTATACAGAGCTGCATCGCACCAGGGCTTTGAACTGGGCAGGCCCTCAGTCCCTGTTCGGTGTCTCGGATATTAGTTTGCAGGTTGAAAACTTAACGTGGAATTACACCAGTGAAGTGGACGATAGCACGTTTAAGGTTGGCCCAATTAGTGTTGATATAAATAGTGGAGAACTCGTTTTTATTGTCGGGCACAATGGTGCAGGCAAAACAACGTTTGCCAAGCTATTAAGCGGTCTTTACGCAAATGAATCTGGACGCTTGTTGTGTAACGGTGTCGAAGTGAATGATGCGAATAGAACCAGTTACAATGAGCTATTTAGTTTATTGCTAAGCGATCCTTTTATATTTGATCGACTAACAGTAGCAAAAGACATTCAAGTTAATGCGGCTATGGAAAACGTTGAGCATGTCAACGATTCGGGTCTGGGCGATTCTGAGCAAAGAATTGCCTACTATCTGGAAAAGCTACAGCTGCACCATAAAGTTAGCGTTAGTAATCAGCGACTTTCCAGTACCAGTTTATCTCGTGGGCAGCGCAAGCGTCTTGCACTGCTTGCCGCCTATCTTGAAGATAAGCCAATCATGATTTTCGATGAATGGGCGGAAAATCAGGATCCTGAATTCAAGCAAGTATTTTACAATCAATTGTTGCCAGAGTTAAAGTCGCGCGGAAAGCTGGTCATCGTGATTACGCATGAGGCGCAGTTCTTTCATCTGGCAGACAGAGTGCTGAAGTTGGATGCTTTCGCTACAGGTGCTACAAGTGTTGCGGAAGCGAAAAAAGCCTGACCATCGCTTGTAAACCGGCCGATGTCACTACCTGTATAACATTGCAGAGTCTGTATGAACTGGTAAGAATAGCTATCTGCACTGGCTTATTCTCTTCTTACCAATTCATTTCTTATTCACTACTATGCAAACTTGGTTATAGCGCTTCGCTGGTTTTTTTGAAAAATGGTTTAAAGGAGGCAGAGGCAAAAGACTTCCCTTTCTCTTTCATTGTTCTGAATTTATCAGACAGTTGCGAAAGCCTGCGTTCCCATTCCAATTCCGGGTGTTGTCCTTCTATGGTTTTAAAATAAACCTGCATCAGTGCTGTCATTGCAATTGGGTCTATAACCGCAGACTTTATGCCCCAGGCTAATAGTGCAGCGACAACAAAGGTCCAGAATCCTGCCAATGATGGAACCGCTGCAACCAGTGCTGCAAAAGGTGCCAGAACGATAAAAAAGACGACGATGGTTAATGCCCATACCAGCAGGCTTACCCAAAAAGCGTTCTTTAGCATTTTTCCGTAGTTCTGAGCATAAAGCACAAGCGCTTTGGTGCTCTCTGTCCAGACGTTTTCCGAGTCGTTCTTCATGTAATAAGCCAGAATGATCTCATCGACATAAGTCAGCGACATGGAAACAATTTTGTTAACCACCTTAATAAAACCAGCAAACCCGGGTACGGGGATAAAGTTGGCAACAGAATTAAACATGCCAGAGATAACCTTGAGTACGCCTTTAATAAGTTGGTCTACAGCAAACAAAACGTTGGACTCTTTGAAACGGGCTTTCACTTGATCTTTGGCATAGACAACCATTCCCTGACCTTCAGGTACGGGTTCACCGTCCATAAATTTGACCAGTAATGCAATGTGGCCGGCTTTGACTTGGTACAGCACATACTCGCGTATAAAGTACAGGAAGTAGCAAGCCGCACCTGCACCGGCCATGCCGCCGTAGAATACGCCACCTTCTGGCTCTCCCATAATGGCACCACCCATCCAGCCCAAACCCGCACCGCCGCCGGTGAGCGCAACAGCAATGAGCGTTATGCTGGTAAAAACCAGAAAACGGAAAACCAGAAACGGAAACGTCTTTACCATCAGGCCAATGATGGTTGAAAGTTTAAAATCCCACATACCTGTGCTACCTCAGTCCTATACTACTTTGAATTAAGACAGATACCGTATCACTTTTGGATTGCGACAGCCCCACATATTTAAGGGTAATTTTGGCGTCGTCTCGTGCTTTGCGATACCAAAGTATAAGTGTGTTCAGCTATGGCTATACTTTTGTCTGAGATGCGGAGAATCTATTAGCACTTGATGAAGGTTTATCGACTCGTTACCTCTTATACCTGGCCAGATTGGAAAGTTGATTATTGACTTTGCGCATAGTGTTTAAACCCATCGAGCGCTTCTGTCATCAAGTCGATTAGCTGTTGCTGGGTAGGTTTGGACGTCATCAGCGATGCGAATATTTTCTTGGGTGTGTAGTGAGTCGTCATAACCAGTAGTGTGTGTTCGCCTTCTGCATCAAATGTCAAACCAAAACCATAGTTGTTTAACATGTGAGCGAAACCGAAGGTTTCCTCAAGCACGGTAAATTCAATGTGCTTTAAAGGCTCAAAGACTGTGCATTGCTCTACGGTGTGGCCTGACTTGCCGTCGACATTTATGCTGCTTTTTCTTATCGCATTAATATCTATTTCGGGGCTGTCACATTCCACCTGTGATACAGCAGGTGCCCAATGGGCAACCTGAGTACTGTCGATATACAGGTCCCAACATTGCTGTACAGAACATTCAACGACGATGCTGGTAGTCAGCTCGCACGGTTTAGCCAATCGGGCCATGGCCTAGCGCAAACCCGATCTTTGTTTGAGTACGGCAACCTCATTGACAAGCTGTTTTAACTCGCTGTGTGCTTCAACGTCCTGCGCAATGCGGTTATCCATACTGCGCACCAATGGAAACAGTGTGTTTTCAATGGTGTCGGTCAGGGTTTTTAGCACTTGCGCAAACTCGAGCGAGGGCGTGTTGGTAATGGAGATGTGTGAGCGCTTCTGCTGATCTACCGACTCACCAATGGCCTCCAGTGATGCGCGCAACACTTTTGCAGATTCTGCCTGTTGCTTCATCTGAGCTTCAATAGTCTCAGACTGGTGTTTCATTTGCGCTTCAGCGGTCTGTGTTTGGTGTTTCATTTGGGCTTCGAGTTCACCGTTAGGCTTCATGCTCTCGCCAAGTGTGCCGACACCATCAACCAGGTCTGCCAGCTGCGCCACAATGCGCTGTCCAGAATCGCTGCTGTCGCCGCCCATGGCTTTGTTGCGCAGAAAGTCTTTTCTGATCTCTTCCCATCGTTGGGTGTCTTCTTCGTTTAACTTTGAGCGAAGTGATTTCAGCATTAATAAATTAGCTTCGGTGCCCGAAGTAAGCAGTTGTGCTTCGCCACGATAGTGATCGTTGATTAGTTCATCAAGCTCTGATTCATTCATTACCGCGGAAATTTTCTCGGCCAGCTTGTTCATGTTGCGATAACTGCCTTGCAGCAGAAAACGAGGTTCCATGCGGTACTTGTCTTCTTGTGCAGCTGAGGCGATGTACTGCTGATTCACTTTTAATACGGTATCCTGCACGGTAAACAGGCGTTTCAGCACACTGGTTATCTCGTTGATTTCAGCTGCGCTATACGCGTGCGATAAATCCGTTGTAGGAATATTTTTGCCTCGGGCAATGTCGATGAGTTTGTACACATCGTTCATGTCGCGGGTGGCTAGTGGCGCCAGTACGGCATTGGAGCTTAAGCAATTCTCAATGTAGCTCAGTTCAAACTGCGCTTCTTTGCCACTGAGTACGTCGCCTAAGTTATAAATGTCAGCACGGTTGGCCAGCATGTCCGGAATTTTGAAGGTTTCGCCAGATTCTGTGTACGGGTTACCGGCCATGACCACGCAGAACTTACGCCCACGCATATCATAGGTTTTCGTTTGGCCTTTCCAGATACCGTCTATGCGTCGGGTGGAGTCACACAAGGAGATAAACTTTTGCAGAAACTCAGGCCCTGTGTGCTGAATATCATCCAGATACAACATAACGTTGTCACCCATCTCCAAAGCAAGGTTCAGTTTTATCAGTTCCTGCGCGGCAGTGGCGTTAGGCGCTGTTGTCGGGTCCAGCGATGCCACATCATGGCTTAGTGATGGGCAATTGATTTTCATAAACGTCATGCCCATTCGGCTGGCCACGTATTCCATCAGTGTGGTTTTGCCGTAGCCAGGGGGTGAGATCATCATCAATAAACCGTTTAAGTCCGATCGTTTGTTCTCACCAACGGTACCAATCTGTTTGGCGAGGTTGTCACCAATCAGCGGCAGATACGCATCGTTGATCAGTTTGTTTCTAACAAATGAGCTAAGCGGCTTGGGTTTAAATTCATCCAGGCGTAAGGCATTGCGCGATTCGCTGGCAATGTCATGGCGTAGTTGCAGGTATTCAGCGTAGCCTGTGGCCACATGCGTACAGTGATGGTCAAGTCGGGTCAGAAATTCATCGAGGGTGAGCGATAGCCCGGCTTTTTCAATGCGGTTGTGTTCACCAAATAGATCAGTTACCTGTGTTTCAACATCAATATCCAAATCGCGTGCAAGAATCCGATCGTCGCTGATTAAGCTGGCTGCGGCTTCAGGAAAATAGCGGTTTATGTTCTTATCGCTGCTGCTGGCAAACGTGGCTTGCAACCAGGCCTGGGCAAGATGCCATTGTTGTTCAGGTTTGTCCGACAAGGCGGCAAGTGTTGCACGCAGTTCTTTTAGAACATCAGCATCCAGTGATTGTTCAAGCGAGCGTTCAAGGCTTGCACACTGGCGCGATCGAACAAATTTCAGTGTGTCACGCCCCAACTCGGCTGCCAGATAAGCTACCGCTTGATTCGCCACTTGTGGTTTTAATTCGAATTTGTGTTTTGCTATCCATGCATCAAACGATTTGAGTAACCCCGCTTCAATCAGTCGCATGGCCGAGCGATCATGCAGTAGTTCATGCATACGACTGGCAGATCGCGCGCGTGTTTGTAAGGATTGCAGTTGTGTTTTGTGATCGGTGTTTGAATTGATTTCAAGGTTGTGCCAGTACAAATGTGCAAGTCCCCGTGCTTCTGGTGAGAAACGCAACAAGTCGCCTTTGTCCATCAATGGCACAATAGCTTTAACAATGCTGGCTGCATCTGAATCGTGAACGCCTTTTTGATACCCTTCGCGATAACGTGCCGTGGCAAACACGCGAACATGTTCATTGACTGTTTCTGCATCGTTTGCGCTGTTTACCAGTGTTTTCCAATCCAGTTCGTGATCGCTGTTTCTGACTGCCTGGATAAACTGATAAGCCAGGTACTCCGACCGATAAACATCGTCGGTTTCGGAAGTTAAGCTTAAATTCCAGTACGGCTTTAATGCGTTTAACCGCTCGTTATCGATTGGCTCGAAAAACTGTGTGCCCACCAGGTGCAAGGCCAGGCCATCTTTGCGCGGAATAATGGTCAAATCCAGGTCTTCGGTATTGACGCTGAACTTATGACGCGGACCAAGTGCAATGGTTTTACCATCACTGCTGTACAGATCGCCCTTGTCGCGCAATGCACGCATGGCCATGTCACGAATCATTTTTAAGCGGGCTTCAGCATCATCGGCCTTGATCGCGCTGTCGAGTTCTCGAAGCTGTTTGACTATGTCATGTACCTTTAAAACAAGCGCATCGGAGGCCATGTAAGTATTCAGCTCTTCGATCTCACCGAATCGCTGTGCACGCTTCTCGATGTTACCGAGCATGCGACTAACCGCATCCGACAAGGTTTGCGCGCGAGTCTGCTGGGCATCAATAAGCTGTTGCTTGTGTGCAGCAAAGGTGTCGTGAATTTCTTCACGTTTGTCCAGTATGTCGGCCAGAAACTGCTCGTGTTCGCTGAACTGGCTTTCCAGCTCTTCCAGTTGCACTAACAAACGGGTCAGCTGTGTATCACAACGTTCCGGGTCGGTTGCCAGACCCAGTGCATTGGTGATGCTCTGCGAAAACAATTTAAATTGCGCAGCAAACTGACCCACCGCTTCGGCTGAACCCATGTCTTTTCTGATTTGCTTACCACGAGCGCGAGTCTGGTTCAGTTTGGAATAAACCGCAGAAATTGAATCAACGATGCGGGTTTGCACTGTGGCATCATCCACTTTTAAAGTGGCGATCAGTTCGGAGAGTAGGTCAAGCCCGCCGGCAATAGCCTCAAGTTTTTCCAGATCAGGCTCAAGATCGGCTACTTTTGTGTGTGTCGGTAAACGTGCTTCGAGTTCATCGATTTCTGAATGGTACGGAACCAGTGCTGCATCATCGCTTAAGAACACAGCGGTGCGTTCGCTCAAGGTGTCGTTAAGCTCGATAAGCTCATCGTCCATCGCTTTGAGCTTGTCAACATCCATGTAACGGTATTCGCGAATAGTGGTCAGGTGACCACGTTGTTTGCGCAAGCTATCGAGCGCGTCTACGTATTCCCCAACGCTTACCATAGTGGCGTTACCGATTTGAGACACGATGGTGTTCTGTTCTTTAACCGCTTTTTTCATTTCCGCAGCGGAGTGGCTGCGAATACTCTCCACTTTCTCGAATTCGTCAACAATTAAATCAACGGTTTTGGCAATCTGTTTAATCGTGGTATCGATGCCATTGGTATCCGGCTCACTTATCCAGTGATGGTCATCGAATAATCTGGCATTGGTTTTACTGAGTAAGTCATAGTGTTTTGCGCTGACGGTATCGGATTGAATCAGGCGCGACACGCTGTAAAGGTCCGACACACCGCGCACCAGCTCAGCATTGCCGATACGAGAATAAAACGACGCATCAGTCGGGGCCGCATTGGCAAACTCATCACTGCAAAACGGGGTTTGCCAGATTTGCATCGGGTGCATGCGGGCCGGTTCCTCACTGGCGGTAAATACAATGGCTGTACCGTTGTCAGCCAGAGCGTAGCCGTGGGTGATAATCGGGTTTTGCAATGTTTTGGTGATCAGGTTATAGGCCAGCAAGGCAAAGGTGCCATCGTGCGGCTCATAGAAAATAAACAGAATGTCTTCACCATTGGGTGAACGAATACGGCGTTTGAATTGCAGGCCGGGATGGTTTAAATCAAATGACTTGTATTCACCGGTTTCAAGATAAAAGCCGTCGGGGAAGATCACTCCGTGATCTTCTGGCAAGGCAACGCACGAATCGCCAATGGCGTCGATGCGTCGCACGTCTGAATTTAACGGGTTGAACAACAGGTAGCGCCACTGTTCTTCCTTGTACGGCAATACCTTGATCAATAACAGATGACCGACCTCGGCATAAGCGACCAGTGCATCGTTAATTGACTGGTTTTCTTCATCGACCGGTTCACTGAAAATACCTTCGCCGGTTTCAGAGTTGTTCTCGATTTTTACGGTTAAATCACCACCAATGGTTTCCACAAACACCCGATCGAGAATATTGATGTGTGGAAATCGACCTTGCACGATATCTTCACGCGCGGTTTCAGTCCATTCAAAATCATGTTTCTGTGGTAGGTCAAGCCCTCGTTCACCGCGATTGTCTAAATAAGTTACGGTGTTCCCGTCAGCGGATACGGCCCATTGAAAAACGCGCAAATCATCCAGGCGTTCACCAATTTGAAAGCCAGCCAGTAGTTTGCCGTCTTTGATTGCCAGTTGCACAAGGCGTGTGTCTTTGTAATAACGGTACAGCTCGTCAAAGTCGTGTTTGAATTTGGCGTCTGCGAAGAAGCTTGTGCTTATGTCAACCGGGTGCAGGGTGAAATTATCCTCAACCTGTTCGAGTGTGTACACTGAGAACACATCTTCAATGTGGGTGTGCTTCTTTAAGCCGATAAAAACGTTATAACCGAATATCAGAAACTGACCAACCTGAACAAGGTCGCGTCCCAGGCAGTTGTTTTCGGTACGTACACGAGAGCGACCCAGAACAGCTAAGTCAGTTGAGCCAAACGCATCGGAACGGGCTTTGTTCAGGTCACTGATTTGCCGATCGAGCTGGTTACCCTGTTCGATCAGTCGCTGCCGAATAATGTCGTAAGAACCACCCTGGGTGACGGCCTGGTCAACCAGATTACCGGCAGCGTCTGTACCGGCTTCGGATGTGTTTTCGATTGTTTGGTTGTCTTGTTCCATTGCTCAGACCTTTACCAATCACTGTTACCAATCATTGAAGAAGTGTCGCTCGCTGCACAACATGCAGCGGCATTGCAGTGCTGCGACCCATACACGTTGGGTCGCAGGCTCAAGTCACGTTTATAAACGTGTAGCGACGTTTAGCTAGCTGTGGCCAGTTCGCCGGAGCCGTTGCTGCTGGCGCCGAACTTATTGGGTTCTTTACCCATGGAGGCGGCTTTTGCCAATAGCATTTGGACCACATCGCTTTTCTCAGCCAGACCATCAACAGCCTTACCGATAGACAACGACTTGGCAAAGTTATCGAAGAAGTGCTCTTCCCCGCCAACAATGTCGATGTGTGCCTTTTGCAGGGCGATGGCTAGAATCTCGGCATTTTCCTTGGCGATCTCTTTGCCTGCTTCAATAGATGCCAGTGCTTCTTTAAATGCCGTTTCAAGTGCCATGCGATACTCTTCGTGCTCACGTGTTTCGCCCGTCATCTCAGACATGGCAGCAAACTTGTCGGTCAAACCAGCTGCTTCTGCCTGGAACTGAGCCTTGGTGACATCGGCTGTTGCCATACCCACTTCAGTAGTCGCTGATGCTTCGGCTGTACCTTTGGCACGCATCACTTCAGCTTGTGATAAACCAACTGCGGCTTCTTCAGCCTTGACACCTTCTGCCAATACTTTCTTGGCATCGGCATCACGATTTGCTTCCGCCAGGCGAGCATCAGCAAGCGTGGTAATCTCGGTGGCTTTGTGCGCAGCGGCGGATTCTTGTGCTTTGGCTGCTGTGATCTCTTTAACCTTGTCTTCTTCAGCCTGTGCTTCGGCGGCTAAAACCTGCACTTGCTTGGCACGATCGGCTTCGGAGACTTCACGTACTTCGTTAATTCGCTCTTCTTCAACGGCCACGGTTTTATCCACCATGGTGCGTTCGCGAATCACATTGGCAATTTCCTTCTTCTCTACTTCCACTGCCTTTTGCGCCAGCACTTCTTCAACAGACACTTCACGTTCGCGTGAAACAATTTCCAGGTCGCGCGCACGAGTGACTTTTTCTTCTTCAATGGCCACAGCGCGTTGCCTGTTCTGTTCAGCCACTTCCACTTCACGTTTCTGGTTTTCAGTTTGTACCGCCAGGTCCTGAACGACCTGAATGTGGGTTTGTTCGGCTTTACGTCGCTCTTCTTCCTGAATTTTTCTGGTCTCGGCCTCTTCACGCGCTTGTATAGAGAGTATCTCTCGCTGTTGACGTGCTTCGGCATCAGACTGTTGGCGTTCAAGCTCTAACATGGCCTCAATCGTGGTCACGTTTTTCTTTTTAATCGCCAGCTCTTCGTCGCGTTCCAGCTCGTTCGTGCGCACATTTTGTGTGGCGGTAAGCTCGGTGATCTTCTTGATGCCTTCAGCATCGAGTATGTTCGACGGGTCGAGCGATGCTTTGGGTGTTTGCTCTAAATAGTCGATAGCAACATCTTCGAGTACATAGCCGTTCAAGTCATCACCAATAACCTCAATAATTTGCTCACGAAAATCCTGTCGATTCTCGAACAACTGGACAAATTCAGTTTGCTTACCGACGGTTTTCAGCGCTTCGGAAAACTTGGCAGCGAACAAATCATGCACAGCCGCTTTATCTGATGCCCTGCTGGCACCAATCGACTTCGCTACTTTCAGAACGTCTTCCGGAGTCTCGTTGACACGCAGATAGAATGCAACCGAGATATCGGCCCGCATGTTGTCAGCGCAAATTAATCCATCACTGCCACGTCTGTCCACTTCCAGCGTAATCAGTGAGATGCGCATCAGTTCTTTTTTGTAGATGATTGGGAACACCACAGCACCGGTAAAGCGCACTTTCGGTGTATCGCTCATGTCGTTGACAATAAGCGCTGTGCCTTGCTCCACTTTGACGTAGAACGATTTAAAAATCGCTGCTATGCCCAGTAGTACGAGAATGATGACTCCAACGACGATTGCGATGGGTATTAATGCTGATGCTGCCATGGCGTTTCTCCTTTAAGTAGCGTTAATATTGAATGAGGTTTCTGGTTTGATGGTTTTCAGATTCATTTTTTTCAGAGTTAATGGCCAGAAAATTCTTTTTCAGAGATGACGCGATAAATAGTGTCATCATTTAATTTTTCAAAAATAACTACACGATCGCCTTTGGAAAAAGTCTCCTTCCCAGTCGATCGTATTTTCAGAATAAGTCCTGCACCGCCGTCATCGAGTGTGGCTTCACCAAACTGGTTGTCCACGCGGCTGGTTCGAACGATGGCTCTTTGTCCCAGAATGTGCTTGTGCGGCTGAGTTGTTGCGTTTTTGAATATCGCGCGAAACGGTTTCATGGCGAAAGTAGTCAGCCATGCTCCACCGATTAGCGAAATGGCGAAGATCGGCAGGCCGAACAAAAACCGTATATACCCGTTCTGCACACTACCGAGCGTGAAGTGCACCAGGTAATAGCAGATAAACCAGCCGAATAAAAATATCAACGTCAGGGTTATCACCACAGGTACACCAACCAGCCGGAATTTAATCAACAGCCCTGCCAGTACATCCGGAACCAGATGCCCTGAGTCGGCATTCAAGTCGATGCTTGCGTCCACGTTGATCAGATCAAGATCGAGTAAACCGAGAACAGCGCCCGCCCAATAAACCAGACAAACGGCCAGCAAAATGGTAAACAAGGCTGTCGGGAACGAGCTGATGTTTTGATAAAACGGGTCCATTGATTTATGAAATAAAAATGCAAACATCGATTACTCCTCCTCTTGTTTCAGTTACTAGTTCGGTTTTAGTTATTAGTTCGGTTTCAGTTACCAGTTCACGTAAACTGACTAAGTTGCCCTATTCGATTAAAGCTATGTGTGTTTCTCTTTAATTCGTGCAAGCACATCATCTGCGCTGTTTGAACCTTTAATGCCTGCATCGATCAGTCGTTTTTCCAATGAGACATCGTCGTTGTCAGTTGACATGTTTTCCGCTGCATTCATTGTGGCGTTTATCATGGCCTGCTTTTCTTTAATGCGCTCCAGCGATTCCATTGCAGTGCGTAATTTACTTTCCGTACCACTATGTCGTGCTGATACAGCAGCCTCGGCTCGTTGTACGTTTTCGGTTGCTTTTATCGTGTCAACCTGGCTTTTCATGTATTGCAATTCGCTTTGTGCTTTATCAATGGCTTGACGCATTCGATTAGCGCTTTGGGCAAACTCTGCGATTGTATTTTTCTCGGTGACCAATTCGTTCTCAAGCTCGGCGATTTTTATAGCCAGGTCGCCAGCCAGTTGTTCATCACCTTTTTCCAATGCTTTGACTGCATAGCCTTCGTTCTCTTCAATGGCGAGTTGTAACTTGCCGACTTTCTCTTCGCTGACTTTTTGTCGGGCAATCATCGCAGCCAATGCATCTTTTGATTGATTCTGCGCTTCACCCGCTTCGCGAATTTCCTGATCGAGAATGCGCAAGTCCTGACTATTTACCAGTGCCTCTCCGGCCTCATTAATACCGCCTTTGAGCGCGGTCACTATTTTGCTTAAGACATCCATCACTTTATTTTTTTGAGCCTGTTTGAAGAAGTTTTACGTAAGCCTCGGTTACGTGAATAACGTTATTTGCCAAGGTCTCAATTTCCAGAATGATGTCGTTAATGTCGGCTGATGCACTTAAACATCCTTCCATCAGGTAGTAATCTTCATCGGCTCGTAGCCCTAGACATATCGTCGACAGCGGGTAATAGTTTTGTGTGCGTAGAACCATGTCGTTAAAGGCCGCTTGATCTTTTACAGCTGATGCTGGCCACAACACCGATTCGGCTACTATCTGATCACCCGATACCGTCATGAAAACCGGCAAATCGCCGTATTCATGCATGGTGATCATCATGGTGGGTTCGAGCCCATCGATTATCTCGATATCGGCTTTGCCACCACGAACCATTTCTGACGTACTTAATTCTCCAAAAAGCGCTCCAGTGCGCCATGTCGCACGATTCACGCCAGCCGTGTCACCACCAATTGAAGCAGGTGAAATCTGTGGCTTTCGTAGCTCTTTTTCCATCGATCTGGCCTGTGGGCGATTCTCGGGGAGTATCCAGATTTCTTTTTTAACCAGGCCCTGTTCGCGCAGCCTTTTTCGGTACTCGCGCTGGTAATGGGCTGATGATTTAATAGCCATAACAAGAGTTTACAATATTACACGTAAAATTACAAGTAATATCACATGTAATAATTGCGATGCAATGTGATCTGGCTCTCGTCAGACTTCCAAGCCCATTGCTTGTATGCTTAGGAGATTAAATTGAACTGGAGAACGGCCGTGTCCCGCATGGTGCAGTGTGTAAAGCTGAATAAAGAGGCCGAAGGCCTTGAACGCCCAACTTACCCAGGCGATCTGGGCAAGCGAATTTACCTGAACATTTCGCAGGAGGCGTGGACGATGTGGGTGGGGCACCAGACCATGCTTATTAATGAGTATCGATTAACCCCGGTTGACCCAAAGGCACGCAAGTTTTTAGAAGAAGAGATGGAGAAGTTCTTGTTCAGCGACAGTGCAACTATGCCTGAGGGGTATGTGCCGGAGGAGTAGCAAGAAACCAATCACACTGATTGTTTGTTGATGTTTGTTTTATTGAAGTTTTTTATTTGTTGAGTGATGTTCGGCTTATATAACTGAGACTGACGTTCACGCCGATAGTGTGAGCTGTTCGACTTTTCTATTTCGTGTTTACTGCGCTTGCTAATATTTGTTTGTTGACACAGTTAGCACTTACACATGAATTACCCATTAGAATATCGACGCTTTTTATTCACTGGCATGTAACTGGCTGCGTTTAATTGCTGGCCACTGCAGTTAGTGCAGGTTTTGAGTATCGATTCGTTAGGGTATGACGTGATTAAGCGCAGTTGTTTTGCTGTTTTTTTAATTTCTGTTTGCTTGTCGACGCAAACAGCATTGGCTGCGCGATTTACGCCATCAAATTTGTGCGCAATCACCAACAATAATACGTACGAGAGCATCACCTTACCCTTAGGTCTATCAACTGAGTATCCATCAGGCTCTGTGCAATCAATCGCCACTACGGTGGGCGATACAAAACAGCCCGGCGCACCCTCTGCCTCGAACAACGATCCTGAAAACGTGCTGATTTTTATCGACTCCAACAACGATGGTACACCCGATTTGTTGTCCAGCGCATCTTGCTCGTTTAATACAGGGGCAGTGCCGGTGGGTTGTGTTGTCACCCAAAACATAACACTGCCTACCGTTACTGAAGACACCACGTACCGAGGCAGAGTGATGTTGAGTTACAACGACACGAACCCCGCTAATGGTTGTGGTAACAATGGGTTTGGAGACAATGAAGAATTTTTAGTGGTTGCTGATGTTCAGGAATTAATTACCTTAACCGATGTTAGCGCACCAGAGGATGGTGGTCCTATCACAGTAACGGCAAGCTTGTCGCATGATGTACAAGATGCATCGGGTTTTGTTTCGTTTACGGTCGACTACCTTATTGGTGATGGAACTGCAACTGTCGCCGACAACGACTATACAGCCGCATCGGGTACGCTAACCTTTAACGGCCAGGCGGGGGACACGCAAACGTTTACGGTTAACCCCACGGCAGATATTATTCCTGAAGGTGATCAAACCGTATTAGTGAGTTTGCAAAATCTATCGAACACAACACACGGTATCGACATTAGCGATACCGCCACGGTTACCTTGTTAGAGGACGATACTGAGGTTACTCTCACCTTCGATAAATCGGCCGACAACACCAGTCCGAATATTGGTTCCACCGTTGTGTTCACGCTGCAAGTGAACAATGCCGGCCCGGATGACGCCATTGGGACATCGGTGCAAGATACTGTGCCAGCCGGTTTCTCGTCGGTAACGGCGGTGTCATCACCACCTGGGTCGAGCCTTGTCATTGCTGGTAACAACGTAAACTGGACTGGCATTGATGTGCCAGCTGGCGGTTCAGTGAGTGCCACTTTCTCAGCAGTGGTACTTCCGCCCTGATCAGTAAGCCAAACCCGGACACATTGTTCTGCTCACATCGATAACTTTTGCCTGTTCGCCACAATGCAAGGTGTGGCGAACAGGCAATTGATGAAAACTTTACTATAGGTTTGAGGTAAAGCCGGGCTCAATCACAATTGTTGAAGCTTCAGATCGCTTACCGTTCTGGTCAACACTGAACAGGGTATAAGTCCAGGTTTGGTTGGCGTTGACTCTGTTGTCGTAGTAGCTCAATGCATCAAGCCGTTCAGCGATAATCTCACCATTGCGACGTAATTCATAGTAGGCCGTAAACTCGCCTGGCGTTCTTACCCAGAACAATTCCACGGTACTGAAAGAGTAGCGAGAGGCGCCTGAAAAAAGCGGCCTATCTTTAGGCTCCGGTTGCACACCTTCCACTGGTGTAGTAGTAAACGTGCGGGAGCTTGCGGCTAGAACATCACCGTTTGGTCGACTGATTGAAACCCCATAGACATAGCTGGTGCCAGGTGAGAGTCCATCGTCAAAAAAGCGCAATGCATTTGTGTTGGTGAGCACCGGTACGTTGTCGCGAAATACGTTGTATCGCGTGGTGGAATTGCCGGTGTCGGTCCAGAATATTTCCAGTGAAGTTGGTGAATACACTGTGCCTGTGATCGATGTTGCCGTTACTTCGCTTGGTGGTTCTATGGGTGGTTGTACAGGTGGCTCAACCTGAGGTGGCTCTGGCGTGTCTCCATCGGCATCTATTGTTATGCTAGCTATATCTGAGCGATTACCTTCACGGTCAATAGCGACAAGCTCGTAGGTCCAGTCTTGATCAGAGAAGGCTGTGTTGTCGTAATAACTGAGTGCATCGAGTTGTGAGTCAATTAATTCGCCATTACGCTTGAGCTCATAAAATGCAGTGAAGGTATTGGGTGTTCTAACCCACGATATTTCCACGGCACTGTTTGAGTAACGCTCAGCTCCTGCAAATTTGGGTGCATTGCTTTGTGGCGTTGGTGTGCCGCGTGTTGTCAGTGTGGTGGCTGCCGCTGCAACGGTGTTGCCGTTTATATCGATAGATACACCATAAACATAATCTGTACCTGCGCTAAGGCCGGAATCAAAAAAGCTGGTAGCGCTTGTGCCGGTAACCAGTGGTACGTTGTCACGAAAAACGTTATAGGTTACATTCGGATTACTGTCGCGATTCCAGAACAGTTCCAGAGAACTCTGTGAATAGACAATGCCAGAGAGCTGAGGGGCCGAAACTGTGTTGCTACTCGCGCTTGTTTGAGTTTGCGTGATTGGCTCAGCTGTAACTGCAAAAGATGCAATCAATAAAGACGCGATGACTATACTGTGTGAAGCAAGTCGATTCATTTTTATGGTGAAATTCAAGCGCATGGTTAGCTCGTTGTTCAGTCAATGTTAAGTTGAGCGAAGGGTATTGCATTATTTTCGAAAGCGCTATCGAGAGCGTATAATTACCGGCTGGAATGTGCTTGGTGTTAAACAAGCGGATAACGGGTTGAGATGTAGTTCACATTGAATGCACTTGGATATTTCAAAACGCTTGGCTGACACAATAAATAAGAACGACTATTAGAACTGGCTTATAAGTGAATTTGATATATTTTAGGTATTAATACCAGCATATAGCGTGGCATAGAGGCATTACACTTGTTGAGTTTGGAGTTGTTATTGTTCAATTGGTCGTTGTTACAGGGAATTAGAATGCCTGACAGATTTCTGTTTTCAAGTGCTCGGTT
>CAYTJF010000027.1:3923-36873 GCA_964437945.1 uncultured Granulosicoccaceae bacterium | reverse complement strand
AAAACGCAGACAGTCACGCTGAACTCGAACGTATCAAGTGGATGGACCACTAGGTATCAGAATGTAATGAATTTTGTATAATTGAAATTGAAATTCTGTGATAGTTTGATCAGTCTACTTAATCTATGCTGATTTTTAGTCATTTATCATTTTTACGTGGTTATCAGCTTTACTTGGCCTTGAACTTGAACTTTACTGGTCTATGTACTCTACTTGTTTATGAACTTTACTTGACTATGAATTCTTCTTAACGATGAATGCACGGTGAACAAACGCTTCGACTACATCATTATCGGCAGCGGCGCAGCGGGCTCGGTTGTTGCTGCGCGGCTTGCACAAGTGAATGCAGGTTCCATATGTGTAATTGAAGCCGGAGGTAATAATCGAAAGTGGCTAGTCGATGTTCCGGCAGGGTTCGTACGCAATCTACAAAACCCCAATATGATGTGGCAATTCGGTACTGAACCGACCAAAAATACAAATGGTCGCAGTGTGTACATGCCGCAAGGAAAAATTCTTGGTGGTTCTACATCAATTAATGGACTGGTTTATAACCGAGGTCAGGTTGAAGATTTTGATCGTTGGGCAGAGCAGGGCAACGCTGGTTGGTCATATCAAGATGTACTGCCTTATTTTAGAAAATCTGAAACCTTTGAGAGCGCAAATTCGCAATACCGTGGAGGTTCTGGACCATTAAGAATTGGTGAACGTGAACAAACGCCTCCACTGTGCGACAGTTTCATTCAAGCTGTTGCAGGGTTAACGGGTGTCCCTGTACATAACGACTACAATGGTGAGTCGCAAATGGGTACAGGGTATTATCAGCGATTTATTCATAAGGGCAAACGCGAAAATGTTGCCGGCAGGTACCTTGATCAATATCGCAAGCACGAATGCTTGTCGGTTATGACTAACACCCTGGCAACAAAAGTCAGATTTAAAGACGGACGCGCAACGCAGGTGGACTGTATTCACAATGGAGTCGATTATCAGCTTGCAGCGAACAAAGAAATTCTGGTTTGCGCAGGGACCGTTAATAGTGCAACTCTGTTGCAGCACTCTGGCGTTGGAGATGCTAAGCATTTGCACTCGGTTGGTGTTCCAGTAGTTCATGACTTACCTGGTGTGGGTGAAAATTTTCAAGATCATTTCTTTGCGCGTTTGGCTTTTCGGCTTAACGATGGCGTTGATTCTCTAAACATGCAAGCGCGAGGTTGGCGCCTTGGCCGAGAATTGGTGCGGTGGGCATTCAAAAAGCCAAGTATATTGGCTTGGAGTCCGTCTATCGCTTATGCTTTTCTAAACGCTGAGTCAGTGTTAGCGGGCGAAGACAGCACGGCAAGTCGACCAGACTTACAGTTCGTTTTCAGTCATGGTAGTTATCGACCTGGTAAAGTTTATGAGTTGGATCGCTTTCCAGCTGTTACTTGTGGTTTTACTCAGCAGCGCCCGTATAGTAAAGGAACGGTTAAAATCGACTCTCCAAACATAACTGACAAACCGCGAGTCCAGCCAAATTATTTACAGGATGATCGAGACAAACGCATGGCGATTAACGGTGTCAAGATCGCTCGCCGCATCATGCATGCAGAAAACTTTAAATCTGTCCTTTTGAAAGAACAAACTCCTGGTGCGCAAGCGCACAGTGATAGTGACATTCTGGACTTTGTTCGCGACACGGGAAATACCGGCTACCACCTGGTTGGCACTTGTAAAATGGGGCTGGCAAGTGATCCATTAGCGGTGGTTGGCTCCGATCTATGCGTGCACGGCTTGCAAGACATTCGCGTTGTCGACGCATCCATAATGCCAAACGTAACATCATCCAATACCTGTGCAGCCACAATAATGATCGGTGAGAAAGCAGCTGATCTTATTGTTAACGGATGATTTCTTCATTTTAGCTTAAGCCAATTAGACTGTAGGCTGCTATTTTACGAATACAGATTGTGTTAATTTTTTCCCTGACCTATTGTAAATGTTAATACCTGTAGTTTTGACTACAACAATATTAGCGTTATTAACACCAAAGATTCCGCAAAAATAGTATGGATATGGAATTTGATTGGTAATTGCATTTTTTATGTTTGTTGCGTCGATTTTAAATGCTTTACCAGATGTTTGACCAGGCCATTCTTAGGGGCATTGGATGGCCAAACCGCAAAAACATTGATTGGATCCACTACCCAATCGGCAAAAATATGTTCGAGTTCTCCAGTATCAGTGTAGGGTTTAGCAAAATACTCCGGTATGATCGCTAAACCCGTTCCAGCTCGAGCTAACTGTGACAGTGCGTGCGCATTATTCACACTGATGCGGGATTTCTTCTTTTGCACAGTTTGACGTTTACGACCACTGCGAAATTCGGTTTTATTATGTGGTACTGGTGCGAGTTCTAACCAATCCCAGTCACTTAGGTCTTTTGGTGAATTGGGTGTTGGTTGAGAGTCAATATACGCAGGTGATGCGACAAGCTGTCGTTCAAATTCAAATAGTTTTTGTGCTTTTAATGAGCTGTCTTTCATATTACCAGCGCGAATTGCTATGTCGAATCCGTCCAAAATTAAATCACGTCGTGTTTCTGATAAATCTAATGAAAGCTCCACTTTTTGGTACTCAAGTGCAAATTCAGCCAGTTGCTCCATTAGTATTGATTGAGAAAATATTGCCGGCATTGTTACACGCAGAACACCGGAGGGTTGGTTAGATTGGTTGGATACTATCTGTAGTCCGGATTCAGCGGCCTCAACCATGGCGTGTGCAGATTCCAGTAACCGTTCTCCATCAGGTGTCAGTGACAGATTTCGAGTTGAGCGATAAAGCAACGCAGTGCCAAGACGCTGTTCTAACTGTGCTACATGATGACTGACAACAGAGGGTGATAGTTGTAGTGCTTTTGCTGCAGCCCGAAATGACCCATGGTCGACAGTTTTTGCGAATATGGCTATTTGACGTAATTCATCCAGCATTATATAAATATTCCGAACAGTGAAAACTGATTAGCCTACCTTATCATTTTATTAAAACTCTTTTATCCTCGCTTCTGAACACTTAATCACCTACGTGAGATTTAAGGAGAAAGAAGAATGAGATTATTTAGAGTGACACTGGTTTCTACCCTTTTGCTGATTGGCTCTATAGCGAACAGTGCTTTTGCTGATGATAAGGCAGTAGTGCAAACGTTCTACGACTTTTTAAGCAATCCGGCGTCAGAGGAGCAGTCAGCAGCATTTAAGGCTAGCACAGCTGAAAACTGGGAGAGTATTGGTGACTATTTTGGAAAAAACAAAAAACGAGACGAGTTTATTGGCCAGGTTAGTGGTTTTTTCGCAAAGCTGATGCCAGACCTGAAGTGGGAAGTACAAGAGATGATTCAGGAAGGGGATAAGGTCGTTGTTAGAAGTCGAGCTACTGGAACTCCTAATGCCCCATTGTTTGGCGTTGACGGCATGGGCAAGAGCTTCGACATACTGACTATTGATATCCATAGTCTTGAAGACGGCAAAATTGTCCAAACCTATCACGTTGAAGACTGGGCCGGTGCATTACAACAACTGAGTGGCAAGTAGTCGTTGCAACTTTGATTTTAGCCAATTGAAACACCTAAGCAAATTGGTAACTTTGATGTCGAACCAATCCTACTTAATTGGAGAAATAAATGAAACATAGAGTCACATTGAAAATTTTACTCGGTGTGGTATTAGCATTCGCATTGAGCGTAAATACTAAAGCTGCAGAAATGGATGCGGTTAGCCAAACCTCATTTGATACTGTCATGTCGTTTATGGGTGCAGTTGGTTCCGGCGATATGGAAACCGCAGTGTCACTTATGGCAGACGACATGGTCTGGCATAACGAAGGTGACAGTTCTATGCCTTGGATTGGCCCCTGGAATGGCAAGGACGCAATTCTGGAATTCCTTCCTATATTTGGTGAAAACTTTCAGACAACTGCATGGGATAACACTGATGCGTTTGCTTCTGGTGACACTGTTGCCGTCTTTGGCAAGATGAACGGGATCACAACGCATTCGGGAAAAGAAATTGGTGACTTTACCTTTGCACTTCGAGCAAAAGTCAGCGATGGAAAAGTGGTTCTCTGGCATTGGTTTGAAGATAGCTACGCTGTAAGCCAGGCTTACAACTCAAAATAACGTACTAAACATATCCAGGTGCTCTGTCCCACCGTTTTTGTGGGACAGACTTTTTGGGGATAGACGACGATTCGTGCAATGTGCTGCATATCAGGTTTATTATCATCTAAGAATAACTAAACTTCTGATTCTTCGATCTGATTGTTCGATATGAGTAAAGCCAAACTGAAAGCTGTTCGTTTCTCTGGCGTTTAGTTAGCGCTATAGCAGGAGATCATTGGAGTCGGGTGCATCGACTTCAAAAGCGTTTATGGTCATGGATATCAAAGAGTAGTAACCCAATATGCCAACCAGATCGACAACGCTTTCCTGACCAAGTAGTTCAACGGCCTTGTTATAGGTTGTATTTGATACGACACGGTTATTCTGAAGCTCTGAAGAAAAATCGTACACCGCCTTTTCATCATCGTTGGAAAAATCAGGGGTTTTTGCCCGACGAATAGCTTCAACGATATCGGGATTAAGCCCAGCATCCAATGCCGGTTGTTTGTGATGAAACCACTCGAACTCGGCAGACCAATGCCGAGCGGTAGTTAGAATAGCCAGCTCTGACAATCGCGGTGGTAAGGAGCTGTCGAACCGGCAGTAGCGACCCAGAGCTTGTGCATGAGACGCGAGTTCGGGACGCCACAACCAAATGCCTAATGGACCATGAACACTGCCACGCGGTCCTGATGCAATACGCTCATGTACGTCACGTTGTTCTGGTGAAAGCGTGTCTATTTCCGGTGCGTCCAGTCTACTCATTGTGATTGATCATAATTGGTGTAAAAGTTTGGTATTAACAATTGACGCAATGCATTGAGTTTATAAATCATGTTCGAAACCAGGCTGGCTTTGTAACTCAGGCGCGAGACCAGTTTTCTTCTATTTCAGTACCTGCCGCTCTGAACACTTTTGACACCGCACAATATTTATTGAGTTCCGTGGATACATTTTGCAGCTCAGCATCGGTCGCGGAGCCGCTTGCGATAATATTGAGAACGATTTTTGGAAAAGGAACATCGATCTCTTCCTCCAACATAACCCCGCGTCGGTCCAGACTGTAGGTAGCCTCAATATAAAGATGACCAATATCGATGCCGAGTTTTTCTGCGCATTTGTTAGCAATGACATTGGTGCAACCGATAAGTGCAGCTATCGCAGTTTCGGTAGGGGAAGGGCCGAGATTGGTACCACCACGCTCAATCGGTTCATCAATAGCAAATTCGACATCACGGACGCTGCAATTTGATAAAGAGTGTGAAGGACTATCCCCGGTAATGGTTGCACTAATGGTTGTTTTTTGTCTGATGGCCATAGGGTTCTCCGGTTAGCAAGTGCTGAATTTAATTGTTGATTGATAGTGTCTCATAATGCTCTGGCTTGTTGTAGCATTAGTCATACAACTAAATCGGTAGTTGAGCATTTTTCAACTGCGAGACAAGTTTGCGGCGCGTTCCATAACCTGACACACAGCCGCCGCATCTTCATCAGCATGACCCTGAGCCGCTGCTGCATAGTAGTTTTGTAGCGCTACCTGGTAAATGGGAATTGGACAGTAAAGTCCAGCTGCATAATCAGAGATTATTTGTGCATCTTTCAATGGCACCGAAAGGTTCATACCTTCTTTTTTATAGTTTTCTTCTACCATTAACGCACCTCTGACTTCAAACATCGCTGAACTGGATCCACTGCCCGAGATGACGTCATGAAACATTTTAGGATCGAGGCCTGATTTCATGGCAAGAACCATAGCTTCTGCTGCTACACTGTTGTGTACAAGATTGAGAATATTGCCGCACAACTTAACTTTAATACCGTTCCCGAATTCACCTACGTAGTGTGTCTTGCTACAGGTTAATTCGAGTACGGCCTTTAAATTTTTGTAATCTGATTCTTCTCCACTAAAAAACGCCGTTAGTTTTTTGTTCAGAGCCATAATGCGATTTCCGCTGACGGGGCAATCGACGGGTTTTCGTTGACGTTCTTCGCATGCGCTGGCAAATGCTGCTTTATCGACAACGGATAAGGTGGACATCTCAATTATGCACTGTCCTTCGACGTTTGATTGCAGTAGCCCGTGCTGCCCGTTTAATACCATCTGTAAAGCTTGCGCATTAGGCAGACATGTAAAAACAGCATCGGCTTGTGTAGACACTTGAGCTGGCGTATTGAGCACAGAGACACCAAGCTTTTTTGCCTTTGAGCAAGCTTCCTCAGATTTATCGAACCCGACGACGCTTAAGCCACCTGCAATAAAATTTTGAACAATAGCTGAACCGAGAATACCTAAGCCAATGAAGCCAACGCTTTGAGTCATTTAAACTACCTGCCTGTTGTTAAAGATGAATGGTTTTGCCGGTCTCGGCAGATTGAGTGATCGCTTCCAGCACTTCGATGTTGTGAACAAGTTGCTTTTGGGTGTATGGGTAGGCAGCTTTACCGGCTACCGCATCAGCAAACGCTTCCAGGTTTGCTACCACCGTATCGGTCCAGTCATATTGATTAATGTTGTGAGGCTTGTTTGTTCTTGCCACAACCAACTCCGCTTTTCCGCCAGGCGTATCAGGGTGCGTATCGTTACGCACCTCTGCCCACGCCTCTGATCCAAACACATGTAAGCGAATAAAGTGAGGCGTGTAGAGTATTGCACTGAGGGTAGCGGTCATTCCAGCTTCAAATTTTAGTTGTACTGTGACTACATCACCGGTCTCCCATTCTAAAACACGATTGGCCGTTAAGGCTTGAACCGTGCTCACCGTTCCGAATGCGGCGATAAAGTAATCTGTCAGGTGAATGCCCATACCCGTCATGCCCGCAGCAGGGGCGGTATCTTTCAAGGTGCGCCAATCGCCGGGTTTAACTCCAATGAGTTTATCGTGACTAAATGCCGCTTCTGCATGCATGACGGTGCCAAGTGAATCTTCACCAATCATTTTTAACACCTGTTGCATAGCGGGTTCAAATCTACGCTCATGGCCTATGCCTAGAACAACTCCAGCTGATTCACATGCCGCGACAGAACGCTTTGCGCTGGCCCCGGTTAGTCCTAATGGTTTCTCACAAAAGACATGCCGACCTGCTGCCGCAATTTGCACCACTTGCTGTTCGTGCAGAGTGTTTGGTGTAGTTAATATAACGCCCTCGATATCGGTATTTTTAAGGGCTTGATCTATACTCGCTAACCGGGTTAAACCTGCGTCTTCGATTTCTTTTGCGAGGTTATCTTCTGGCTCAATGATTGCGGTGATCGAAAATCGATTGTTGTTTTTTAGGCGTTTTGCCATATGCTGGCCCCACCAACCAAAACCTGCAATAGCTATATTTAGTGTCTGGTTATTATTCACGCCGGTATCCTCGTGCAAAGCATTGATTGCTTGTTGTCTAAAATTAAAGTTTTTGTAGTGATTGACTCTGCGAGATATTGATCGCTATCCAAACCAACGCTGGTAATAGCGTAAATATGAGCAGGGTAGAGGTTACAATAACACCTGCAACGGTTTCTGGTGAGCGGTTAAAGTGTTTAGCAAAAACGAAGTTAAAAACAGCAATGGGCATAATGCCCATTAAAAAGACCACACCCGCAAGTTCGCCTTTTAGACTTAAACCAACAATGAGCAGTGTGCTGACGACTAATCCCATAATCAAGCGAACAACCGCAAGGTAGATGGCGAGTCGCAAATCGCTGATCTTTAGTTGTGCCAGTGAATACCCCAACACCATTAGTAACGCCGGTATGACGATGCCGCTAATAAGTTCTGTGGTTTTTGCTATCCAGACAGGTACCTGAATACCAGTAGCAACTACCGTGAGACTGATCAGCACGGTATAGATTAAAGGTTGTTGCAGCAGGTTCTTAAGTGATAGTGTGCCAGCTGCAAGGCCGTAACCAACAGTGTACTGGGAAATTGATATCACAATAAAATAAGCAACCCCCAGAGCCAGGCCTTGATCCCCAAAAGCCATAAACACCAAAGGCAGGCCAATATTGCCCGTATTCGGATGCATTAAAGAGGCAAGGTAGGTGTTGAGTGGAAGGTCGGATAACTTCAATACAATGGTACCGATCAGAGCTGACAGCATAAGTGCACAAACTGCCGCTAATGCCATAAGCCCGATGGTTTCAAGCCCCAGATCAAATTTGGTTAAAGTGGTGAAGACGAGGCACGGGGTGGCTAATTTGACAACCAGGTTGGTTAGTGTCTCGGTATGAAAAGATTGTTGCCATAGGGACCAGCAATAGCCGAGCGCGACAATACAGAAAACGGGTGCCGTGACGGTAAATATCTGGGCTATCACCGCTATGAAACTATTCTTATACTATTTTTATGGTCGTCAAAAAAGTGGTCGTTAAACTGTGTATTGTTGATCGTTAACGACCCAATTCTCGGTGACTTTGGTACCTGATTGACGCAACATTTTTGATACTGCGCAATGTTCTTTCAGGCTATTTATCACAGTTTCGATATTAGCTTGGTCACCTTTCATGGTGGCTTTAATGGTTAAGACCGTGTCTGGAAACGGGACATCGATTGGCTCAATTAACCGTGTTCCACGGCTATCCATTGTGGTTACCACATCGATATCCATATCGAGAATATCCACCTGGTTTGCAATGGCTAACTTATTTGAAATAACGTGCGTACAGCCTATTAATCCGGCAAAAACCATTTCTACAGGCATGGGGCCCTCGTTAGTACCACCTCGTTCAATCGGTTCGTCAATGGTCATTTGCACATCGCGGGATGTCACTGTTGTGCGAGTATGAGATTCTGCTTTTCCATTTAGCCTGAATTTCCAAACAGCTTTTTCTTTAACATTCGACATAACTATTCCTGCAATCATAAGAAGGCAGGAAGGTCGGCGTAAGCGACCTTCCTGATCATTACTAAATTTATCCGCCAGTGATCTCTTTCACCAGTGATTCGTAGGCTTCCTTCTGATCAGCACGCATCTTGTCGTAGTCAGTACCACTCATATAGTCGATGTTTTCACCCATTCGGCCCATCATGCGCTGGTAGGTTTTATCATCGTTAAGTTGCCCAAATGCATCACGCAACAGAGTCAGTCGATCTTCTGGAATGTCTTTTGGAGCAAGCACCACTCTGTGCATGAATCCAACATCACCACCAACACCTAGCTCAGAGAAACTGGGTACGTCATCATAGATTCGCTCGTCTCCGGCTGTAGCCAGAACGCGCACCGTTCCGGCAGATAGCTGACCTGCCAGGGTAGAAGGGAATCCCATTGTGATTTCAACATCGCCACTCAACAAAGCCTGCATTGCTGGACCACCACCTTTGTATGGAACCAGGTTCAATTCAAAACCATTGGCCTGCATTAATTGAGCAGCTGGTACGAACAGAGCTCCCCAGTTGCCTGAGTGTGCCATTTTTATCTTGCCCGGATTTTCCTTGGCTGCAGCAAAGAGCTCTTCAGCGCTTTGATAAGGACTGTCTGCTGCCACGACTATGGCAATAGGTGCAAAGTTGATACGCGCCACAGTAACAAAGTCTTCAAGCGGATTGTAGGGCAGGTTTTCAACGTGTTGTTGAAGTTGATCAATGTAGTTGTGAGTGAACAGTAGTGTGTAGCCGTCGGCTTCGGCTGTGGCTACTTCGTTCGTTCCTTTCTGTCCGGCAGCACCAGGTGAGAGTTGAACAATCATGGCTTGATTAAGGTATTGCGGAATAACACTGGTCATTACCCGTGCGTTGAGATCATGCGACCCACCAGCACCAAGTGGAATAACCAGCGATATTGGTTTTTCCGGGTAGTCGGCGGCCAGTGCATTACCTGCAATACCGACACTTATGGCAGCGGTAACGGTAAGCGCTGTGGCAAGGCTTGCTAATGCCGTTGTGAAGCGTTTCATTTTCATCGTGTACTTTCTCCTCGTGGTGTGTAGTGAAGTACGAAAATGCTGATGTTGCGCATTTCGTTGTTAAAAACACATTTCGCTATGCAGTTCAGTTTGGCGATATTGTTCTTGTTAATTTACACCTTGCTAGCCTGACTAGCTGCTGTCAATAATAGGTTTCATTTTTTTGTTCATACTTCGCCAAAGTAAATACCCGACGACCGGTGTTATCAGTAGTATTGCCAGCATGCTGGGCCGTTCTGAGATGGCAAAGTGCAAGAAGTTACCATCTGCCATGGCAACAGTTTGGCCAAATGCGTATTCCAGCGGTTCTCCCAGAATGAACCCCATCACCATTGGCATCACATCAAATTTTGCTGCTTTGGCTATTACGCCAAATAGCCCAAAGAAAGCGAGCATATAAATATCGAACACGTCGGACCTGAAGACATAAGAACCTGCCACCGCAAACATAATGACTAACGGAATGAGTAGTGAGCTTTTGATCGATACGATGCGAGCAAAAAACGGAATAGAGAGATAACCGATAACAAGAAACAATGCATTGGCCAGGATCATGACAATCAAAATAGCAAACACAATCGTTCCTTGAGACTCAAACAATTCTGGCCCGGGCCGAAGCCCTTGCGCAATGAAAGCGCCTAGTAAAATGGCAGTGATATTGTCGCCCGGTATACCAAGTGTTAGCAGCGGTACCATTGTGGGTCCGTTAACAGCGTTGTTCGCAGCCTCTGCTGCGGCTACCCCTTCAAGCTCACCTTTACCAAAATTTTCGGGTGTGCTGGATGCATTTTTGGCTGCAGTGTAGCCCATCATTGCAGCCACCACCTGACCCAGCCCTGGTATGATTCCGATGCCTGTGCCCAGAGCGGTAGAGCGGCAGATTGTTTTAAAACAGCGTTTAAGCTCGCTGAGTTTCAGGCGTTCACCAAGTACTTTTCCAGCTGACTTAATTTGTTGCGAGCGGTCTCCGATAACATTCACGATCTCTGGTATCGCAAACACACCAATCAGCATGGGTAACAGTGGTATGCCTGATTTTAATTCAAACAATCCAAACGTAAAGCGCTCGACACCACCAATCGGGTCAGTGCCAATCAGACTGAACCATAAACCGATGGCCATCATAAGCAGGCCTTTTAATGGATTTCGACCGGCTGTAGCTGCAACAATGACAAGGCTTAAGAACAGTATGGCGGCAAGTTCAGGCGGACCGAATTGCATAACCAGCAGTGCAATCGGAAAAATCATGATCAGAGTGAAAATGTCGCTAGACGTATCCCCAAATATGGATGAAAACAAAGCCATATCCAGCGCTTTTCGGGACTTACCTTTTTTGGTTAGCTGGTAACCGTCGTAGGTTGTTGCAATAGCGGCACCGGTACCGGGCATGGATACCAGAATGGCGGGGATGCTACCGCCAAAAATACCGCCTTTATATATCCCCAGCAAAAACGGTATACCAACAATTGGCTCTAAAAAAAACGATACCGGTAGCAGTATCGCCATGGCCATAAGCGTAGTGAAGCCGGGCAGTGCGCCTATTAACATACCTGCAAACAGGCCAATAGCTACCATGACAAATGTGTCAAACCGTAGTGCGAGTTCAAGACCTGCAAAAAATTGGTCTATCATGAGCTGACCAATCCTCGCATCCATTCGATGACTTGTGCGTATAGCAATTCAATTGTGTTGAGTTCAGGCAACGAGACAAGCATGCCGCGAGTCGCAATAAGGTACAGGAAAATTGGTGCGAGCACAGCGAGCAAGCCAATTTGAACCCAGTGACGATTGCCCAGTAAAATCGATGCTAATGTAATAACAATACAAGAGCTGAGAAAAAAACCGATTGGCTTTAACAGCAGACCATAACCCACAAGCAGCAAAAAAAACGACGCTTGACTTACCCAATTGCCGTCTTGTCTTGCATCAGAAGTTTGATTTGCATCGGGGGTTACTGGCCCATTGGCAATTTCTGAATTAGTGGCAGTGCCCGTTTGCTTCAATCTCGTGTTAACTAAAGAGACAATACACAAGGCAACAGAGAGCAATACAATGAGAGATAAAGTGACATAGGGGAACAGCGATGGAGCAATGGCTGATAGCGATCGACCGAAAAGCAGTTTGGGGCTGGCGACAAGAACAGGCATAGCCAAAATGGCAGCTACTGCGGTGGCGCCTGATATAACACCAAACAGAATGTCCTTTTTACTCGCGTCCACAAATTTGCCTGATAGCTCTTGCCTGACCGTTCTCTAGCTCATTGACTATATCACCGGTTCTTTCTCAATCAAAGGCTCATTGTGCTGGCTAAGCCAGACCAGACATCACATTCTCTACTGGCTGCTATCAGAAATCATAATTTTGCTGAGATCGGAATATGCGCTTGTATGTTGAGGTTCGTTTCAATGGAAACGCAGTTCTCCATACAAGAGTTCAACTGCGATAATACAATTGGTTACTACATGAAAACAACAATCAAGTTTGCTGGTTATCAAGGCGAGCAATCGGTACACACCAGGGCGGCCAATCGTTTTTGTGAAGCGCTTCGCCGGATGGCTGGAGAATTAGGTGATGTGGGAGCTGCAATCGATATTCAGTTTGAGCAAAATATCACTCAGAACGGATGCAAAGCAGCAGACTTACTGACCAGAACAGAAAATGGTGAGCTTGATGGATGCTATTTTTCATCAAGCTATCTGGCCGACAGGGTTCCCGAGTTGGGTCTTTTCGATCAGCATTTCGCCGTGCCTGATCGTCGCCATGCGTATGCCATTCTTGATGGAGCTTTGGGTCGACGATTAGCAACGGTTGTAGAGCAAACCACAGGTTTTACCATACTAGCGTATTGGGACAACGGACTGCGGCATATCTCTTCAGCCACTGGCGCGATTCGTCATCCGCGTGATTGTCAAGGGCTGAAAATTCGAACCTTGAAAAACGAACAACACCAACGCGTGTTTCGTGCGTTAGGTTTCGATCCTGTAGTCATCGATGTTCGAGATTTACCTGAAGCAGTAGAGAGCGGCAAGGTTGATGCTCAAGAAAACCCGCTCACCAATATTTATAACTTTGGACTTCATAAAACACACAGGCACCTTACTTTAACTCAGCACATACTGGGTGTTGCGCCAGTGTTATTTAATAAACACTCTGTTGCTGCATGGCCAGAACCAGTTCGATTGGCCGTGAGGCGTGCATTGTCTGAGGCCACTGTTGAGCAACGACGATTTGCCGAAGAGGACGACACACTGTGCTTCGAGGCATTGGCAGCAGATGGCTGTGAGATTGTTACGCTAAGTGAAAAGGAGCGGGCAGAGTTTAGCGCTGCTACTGATGATGTTGTTGGTCAGTTTCGTTCGCGGTTTAAGCCAGAACTAATTGAATTGTTCAACGCAGATCTTGCCAGTGTTAATGTATAACGGCATTTGCAGCAATACAGCCAGACACAATCAAATCTGACGATCATTCTTGTCGTTTTCGCATGCTATTTTTAGCGTTGTTTTTAAAGTAATGTGATGATGCTACAGCGGATTGACATCCAGTTGTTTGGCAAGCTCTGCAAGCACTGCTCGTAAGGAATTAGCAATCGGGATACCATTTCGCGTGCGCTCGTTTGTAATTTTAGCGAGCCGCTCACCTGGCAGGCGTATGGCTTCGACGCCTGGTAGCAGTTTTGATGATTTCATTTGCTGCCAGATTTCATCGATGCCAAGTTTAAAGCGTTCCGGGTCTGTAAATGCAGCGATATCCAAGGCAATAACGAAGTGGCCGGTATTGGTTGTTGTTGTGCTATCGGCATTGAAATCGACTACATCTCGACCAAAATTTGCACCGTTTAAAGTGCCTGCGAGTATGCCAAATACCAGTGAAAGGCCATAACCTTTTGGCCCACCAATAGGCAGTAGAAATCCATCGGCAGCTTTTGCAGGGTCGGTTAGTGGTTGGCCGTTGCGATCGATCATCCAACCTTCGGGCATTGTTTCTCCACGTTGTGCTGCAGTTTTGACTTTGCCGTATGCGGCTACAGTGGTTGCCATATCAAGCACAATTGGCGGGTTGGTGGCTGATGGCACGGCAACAGCGATTGGATTGGTGCTCAATAGCATGTCGGTTCCACCCCAGGGCGGTAAATGATTTGCACTGCCAACAGCGACATAGATACCAATCATGTCGCGCTTCAATGGCATCATTGCATACAAAGAGGCTGGGCCTGCGTGATTGGAATGACGTGCACCGACCCAGGCGATGCCTGTGGTTGCAGCCTTTTGCATAGCCAACTCTGCAGCATGACTCATCACCAAATGACCCATGCCGTTGTCACCATCAACTAACGCCATTGCAGTGCGATCTTCAATGGAGTGAATGTTGGGCGTAACATTCAAGCCACCAGCCTGAATTCGGTTTATGTATTGTGGCAAGCGAAATACGCCATGACCGTCCTGACCCATAAGATCAGCACGCGCCATCAGACGAGCAGTTTTATCGGCATCGTTTGCCGGCAAACCCACGGCTTCGAAGCTGGCCTTAATAAATTGTTGTAACGCGTCGTGGCTGACGAACTCGTTGTTATCAATCACCAGTCAGCCCTCGGTTTGAAACCATGCAGGTAACCCGATTAGCGGTGGAACATTTGATCTGCGATTTTGTTTTAGCTTGTCTTCCTGGACAGAGCACTGCACTTCACTTTGTATCGATGGAAAACCAAGGATACAGTGTCTCACTGCGCTCAATATAATATCGATATTTTTTGCATAAAGTAAATAAAATAGACAGTATTTTTATGAAAAGGTACACTAGATTGGAACTTGCTTAGGCTGAAACACAGGAGTAACAACCCTTGCGCACGGTGACTAAAGACAATATTACCGACGTTTTTACCGACTACTTTGGTGAAGACACAGACCCAAGGGTGAAGGAGGTCATGACCTGTCTGGCTCGACACCTGCACGACTTCGCCAGAGAGACACAGCTTACTCACGAAGAATGGCAAAAAGGCTTGGAATTTCTGCAATGGGCCGGCAATATTACAACCGCCGAGCGCAACGAGTTTGTGCTGCTGTCAGATGTACTTGGCATGTCATCTCTGGTAGACATGATGCACTCTGACCCTGAAGCCACTAGTTCATCCGTGTTAGGACCGTTTCATATTTCCAATCCTCCGGCATTGCCTATTGGCGGTGACTTGAAGCGTCACTACGAAGGAGATGTGTTGCTGGTTCAAGGTTGTGTCTGCGACAAGCGCAACAATCCTATAGCTGGCGCCACACTCGACATTTGGCAAACAGCGCCCAATGGCTTGTACTCAAGTCAGGATGAAGAACAAGACATCCACTCATTTCATGCTTTGATGACCACCGATGAAAACGGTCGTTATGCATTTACAACGGTACGCCCTGTTTGTTATACCGTGCCAAGCGATGGACCAGTAGGGCAGATTCTTGATGCTGCTGGTCGTCACCCCTGGCGACCCTCGCACTTACACTTTATAACCAGCGCTACAGGTTTTCGCAGCGTGGTAACAGAGGTGTTTCCAGATGATGATCCGTATCTGGATCAGGATACGGTGTTTGGCGTTCGGGAAGACTTAGTCATGAAATATCACGAACAACCCGCTGGCAGTTTCCCTGATGGTTTTGTTCTTTCCGGTCAGGTACCAGGGGCATATTTAACAGTAGACTTTGATTTTGTATTGGTGGATAAGTCTGAAACTTAACGTTTACGTCTACTTTGCCTGCATGCTGCGTTGCTACTTACGCTAGTTCCATTAATTCAGCCAGATACTCACCTGTGTCGCGATAGTGCGAGACCAGTTCAGTGCAGGCTAGTTCAACATCGCGGTCAATTGCCGCATCAAGAATTGCCTGATGTTCTGCAGCTACGTTTCGTTTTGAATAATTCTGCGACTTGACCGCAAGATATCGATATCGAATATTCAGATCATAAAGCTGCTCGCAAAAGCGTAGCAGTATTGGTGAAGCACAGGCCGCCAATAGAGCCATGTGAAAATTTTTGTGATGTGTTTCGAATTGTTCGTGCGGACCGGCGTACGACTTGACCATATGGTGATGAGCAAGAACCAGTTGTTCTTCCCAGGCCTGGCCACCCGATTCGATGCTGGCGCGAAGCGCCAGATCTTCAAGCTGGCAGCGTAAACCCAGAATTTCGTCAAATTGTTCACGGCTTACCAGGGCAACCCTGAATCCACGTTGGTCACGGCGTTCAACAAGTTGATTTGACGTCAGTAAACTGAGCGCTTCTCGTACCGGCGATGCTCCTGTATTCAGTGTGCTTTTAAGGTTCTCAACTTTGAGTTTTTCGCCAGGTGCAATTTCGCCAGTAATGATTGCCTCGCGTAGTGCAACATACGCGCGCTGAGTGGTTGACTGAGGTCCGCTTTCTATGCCGTTTTTTTTGTTCATGTTTTCGCTCGCAGTGTTGCTGCGCGGTACGGATCTGACCAGAGTTTGGGTGCGATTGGTAATTTAATATATAACATTTTTGCCATTCAATTAATAATATGGGTATTTTGTTGAATTGTCTAATAATATATGATAGAACGCAGGCAGTGATCTTTATAAAGTGAGACAGACAAATGCGCGAAACGCACTCGGTAGACGGCAAGTGGTGGGTGAGCCCCTACAACTTCAAGGCAGATGTCAGAAGCACTCTGGAGCTTCCGGAGAAAGTCGAAATTCATGATGCCACGCTTCGAGACGGTGAGCAAACACCCGGTGTGGTTTTCTCCATTGATGACAAAATAAAAATTGCTACCAAGTTGGACGAGCTCGGTATTGAGCGTATTGAAGCAGGTATGCCAGCAGTTTCTCCGCAGGATGCTGAAGCGATCAAAGAAATCTCCAAGCTCGGTTTGAAGTCCCGTATTTTCACTTTTGCCCGTGCCATGAAACAGGATATCGACATGGCACTTGAATGCGGTGCCGATGGCGTTATCATCGAAGTACCGATCGGTTACCCAAAGTTAGTCACTCAATTTGGCTGGACATGGGAAGACGTTTTCAAGAAGAGCAAAGACGTCATTAACTATGCGCGTGAGCAAGGCCTCTATGCCGTTTACTTTCCATACGACACCACACGTGCTCGTGAAGAAGATCTAACCAATCTATGCAAAGCCATTTCTCAGGAGTCCATGCCAGATTCAATTGGTATTGTTGACACCATGGGTTGTGCAACACCTGAGGCCATAAAATATATGGTGCGATGGGTAAAAGATATGACGGGTCTGCCTATTGAAATCCACACGCATAATGATTTTGGTATGGGTGTGGCAACCGAGCTTGCGGCGGTCACTGCAGGTGCAGAAGTTGTTCATAGTTGCGGTAACGGTCTGGGTGAGCGTACCGGAAATGCGGCACTTGAAGAGCTAATGCTGGGTCTTGATCTTCTCTACGGATACGAAACGGGCTATCGCCTGGATAAAATGCCTGAACTGGGCGATATGTTGTCGAAAATGTCTAACATAGATATTGCACGCAACAAACCAGTTCTGGGTTCGGGAAACTTTATTCGTGAATCAGGTATTGGCATTCAGTATGTTATGGAAGACCCATTAGTCATGTTTGGTACTCACCCACAACTCACTGGACGCACTGGGGAAGTCGTACTGGGTAAAAAGAGTGGTAAAGCATCTATCGTTTACAAACTTGGTGAGCTTGGACTCGGTGAAGCAGATGACGATCAGGTAACGGCTATGCTCACAGAAGTTAAACAGCAGGGTATACAAAAGCGCGATATTCTCAGCGATAACGAGTTCAAGGCCATTGTTGCGAAAGTAAGGCAACAGGCTGCCTGATTAGTCTGCCTGGTGGTGCACGTTCAGGTTTACTACGTTGCAGTCTACTTGTTGCATTCTAACTGTTGCAATCTACTTATAGCGTAACCGACTGAGCCGATAACTTAACGTTTATACACAGGCTGCCTTCGTTAACAAGCCAACGATGCATAACGAAAGTGCGGGTTCCTGAACTATGCATAGGGTCGTTTTCGGCCAGCTTGCGGGCTGCATCCATTGAGTTTGCTCGATAGATAATCATTCCCGTGCCTTCCATTTTCTCGCCGCTCGGATCGGACATTGGACCAGCCATCACCAGGTTTCCAGCTTGCTCCTGTTCCGCCTGATACGCCAAATGCCCAGGCAGTTGCTCTTTTAGTTGCGCTGGTTCAGCCGCGGGTGTGCTAATCACCACGAATAGTTCGTGTGCGAGAGAGCCTCGTTCTTGTGCAATACGTTTATATTCGTCCCAGGCTGGCATGTGAACCCCTCGTGCAAAATTTGATCACGACAATCTCGGAAACTATGTTAAAAAAATCGATATTACTTGACACTATATCAAAAAATCGCCAAAAATAACGTGTCTGGAATTCCTTTGAGTAGGAATTTGGTTTTTTAGTATTGAGGTGTTGGTATATGAGTGCATTGGCAGGTGCAGCCCTGGAAGAGGCTCGAGCTGCGGCGCAGGCAAATTATCGTGCGCTACGTGAGCGTAAAGACGCTCTTGATCAGGATTCGATTGACTTGATTTTGCGTGGCGCTCGTTCGCATTACGCCTGGAAAGACAAACCCGTACCCAACGAATTACTCGAGACCATTTACGATATTACTGCAGCTGGCGCCACCAGTATGAATTGCTGTCCTGCCCGATTCGTCTTTGTTACCTCAGATGAAGCCAAGAAGCGATTAGCATCATCTTTAAAAGAAAAAAATATCGAAAAAGTGATGTCTGCACCGGTTACAGCCATCATCGCGTATGACGTCGATTTTTGGGAGCAGTTGCCATTTCTGTTTCCGCATGAAGACAGAAGACCTTTTTTTAAAGGTAAAACTGCGTATATAGAAGATACAGGTTTTCGTAATTCCACTTTGCAGGGTGCTTACTTCATGATAGCGGCGCGTGCAGTCGGGCTTGATGTGGGCGCCTTGTCTGGGTTCTCAAACGAGATTGTCGATAGGGAATTTTTTGCTGATAAAAACTGGAAGTCAAATTTCCTTTGCAATCTTGGTTACGCTGACGAAACGGCCTTGTTCCATAAGTTGCCACGATTCTCTTTTGACAAGGTGTGCAGCTATTTATAGCAAACCGATCTTGTAGCAAACTAATAACTATAAATTAAAACCAGAAACAACCAACCAATTGTCGTTCAACTTGGAGAAATAAATGACATTAAGCAAACCATTAAAAAGATTAGCTAGTTTTGCTGTTGCCAGTTTTATGCTTGCATTACCGCTGACCGGTTTCGCTGCTGAAAAAATCAAAGCTGTTGTCATAGATGGCTACCCGGCCAAGGCTATGTGGGTCAAGGAGTTTACTGGCTTTTTTATACCCGAAGTAAATAAACGTCTGGCTGAAAAAGGCAACTATGAAATGGATTGGCAGGAAAGCTATGGCGGCTCAATCGTTAAGCCAAAAGGTGTTTTGGAAGGTATAAAACTTGGCTTGGGTGATATTGGCATTGTTACTACGATTTTCCATAACTCAAAACTACCGAGTCAGGCATTATCGGCTGTAACACCTTTTGTTGCTGCAGACGCACGTGCGGTAGCGAAAGCGGTTGATGAAATCGCTAAAGAATTTCCGACTATGCAAAAGGAGTTCGACGAACAGAACCAGGTTTATCTGGCAACGGGTGTCGTGCTTGACACCTACCAACTCTTCAGCACCAAAGAAATCTCATCACTTAAAGATATCGAGGGTGGCAAGGTTGCTGGTGCTGGCATGAATATGCGATACGTTGAAGGCATCGAGGGCGCTGTGGGTGTTCGTGGCGGCCTGACTGATTTCTACAGCATGTTGCAAACTGGATTGGTTGATCACGCCATGTTGTGGCCAGAAGCTGCGAAGACATTCAAAATTGCCGAAGTTGCTCCAACCATGCTTAAAGCTGATCTGGGTGCTGTCAATTCCAAAACAGTCACTGTTAACAAAGACTATTGGGAAAAGCTGCCTGAAGAAGTTCAGAACGTATTGCTTGAAGTCGCTGTTGCCTACCGCGATCATGTTGCATCAGTTGCCATGGACAGAGCTGATGAAAGTCGCAAGGCATATGAAGAATCCGGCGGCACTGTTATAGACGTATCGGCTGAAGATCGGGCTGCCTGGGCCGCTGCTATGCCGAATATTGCCGCTGAATGGGCAAAGAATCTTGACGAGAACGGTGAACCGGGTTCTGACATGCTCAAAACCTATCTTGGTAAGCTCGGCGAAGCTGGCTTTGAACCCTTGCGTGACTGGGCATCTGAGCTGGAGTAAACGCTTGGCTTGCTGCAGGGCACTAACGAGAAGCCGGGATACAATATCATCCCGGTTTCTTACTCGGCACGCTTTGTAGATTGTCTATTGCGATTGATCGAACGATCAGTTTTCCTGTTAGTAAATCGGTTAGATAAGGTCAGTGAATAAGCCGCTTCAGATTTTTGCAACGACTGCAGAGCGAATTGCCATATTCGCCAATGCCGCCGGTACGCTGGTGGTGCTGGCATTGGTAATGGTAGTTAACTACGACGTGGTAGCGCGCGGTTTTGGTAAACCCTTTCATGGTGCAGTAGAGTTAGTGCAATTCTCGATGGTACTCATTGTTTTTCTGCAACTCCCTGATGTCACCCGAGTGAACCGGCTAACACGATCAGATGGATTTCTAACCATTGCCGGTGCTCGCTGGCCGCGAGTCTCAGCATTTATTGACAAGGCTATTAACCTGGTTGCTTGCATATTCATGTTACTGGTTGCTATTGCCATTTGGCCTGAGTTTGTCGACATGTTTGAAACCAAAGACTACTTTGGCGTTCCTGGCGTATTTACAGCACCATGGTGGCCAATCAAGCTGGTGATATTCTTGAGTGCCTGCTTGTGCTGTATTTTGTTTTTGCTGAAATTATTTATGCCGTCGGTATACAGTAAATCGGGGCACAGCAAAAAGCCCTCACAGTTTTCGTCAACGGAACCTCGTCAGTCGTGAGCCCGATTGAAATTGGACTGATATCCGTCCTGGCCATTGTCATACTGATCTACCTTGGCGTTTATATTCCTATAGCTCTTGGTGTTGTGTCGTTTGTGTCTATTTGGCTCATGCGTGACAATTTTGATCTGGCCATGAACCTGCTCAAAATAGCGGTTGGTGACAGTGTTATGGAGTACACGTTCGCTACCGTGCCTCTGTTTACCTTTATGGGGTTAATTGTCTCCAAGGCGGGCCTCGGTAGCGATATCTATGATGTGATGAATGCGGCATTTAGAAAAGTTAAGGGCGGCATTGGGATGGCAACCGTTGGGGCCAATGCTATTTTTGCAGCGGTAACAGGGTCATCAATTGCTTCAGCTTCGGTGTTCGCAACAGTTGCTGTGCCGCAAATGATGCGCTACGACTACAACCCTAGATTTGCCGTAGGTGTTGTGGCTGGCTCATCAGTATTGGGCATGATTATTCCGCCCTCGGCAATGCTTATTATCTATTCGTTTGTGGCTGAGCAATCAGTGGGTGACATGTTTCTTGCCGGAATTGTGCCTGGCATAATGCTGGCGATTGCCTACATCGGTGCAATAGCTTTTGCCGGTAAATTTTTTCCAAAATTTGTTGGTGGTAGACCAGCATCTGAACAGCAGCCAATGTCCACAGGTGAGCTGCTTCGTAAAACGCTGCCGTTGTTAGTGCTGATTGTTGTGGTGCTCGGCGGAATCTACACGGGTGTTTTTACACCGGTAGAGGCTGGTGCTGCTGGCGCTGGTGTCGGGTTAATATTGGCGCTCATACTTCGCCGAATGACCTGGAAAACCTTCTGGGAAGCTTTGCTCGAAACCGGGCATATAACAGCGGCTATTCTTTTTCTGATTACAGCTGCGTCCATTTACAGCCGCATGCTGGGACTCGCAGCACTTCCCAATGAGCTTGCTGCCATCATTGCAGAAAATCAACTAAGCTTTACTGTGATCATGGTGCTGTATGTCATTCTGATGCTTTTTCTTGGCACGCTGCTGGACACAGCTTCCATTATTCTCATTGTTGTTCCGCTTTTTTTACCACTGATAGAACCGTTGGGGTTAAGTCCTGTATGGTTTGGCATTGTTACTGTTGTGGGTGCAGAAATTGGTCTGCTCACTCCACCACTGGGTATCAGTTGCTTTGTTATCAAATCCACGTTGAATGATGATCGTATAAAACTCAAAGATGTATTTCTTGGTGCTTTGCCGTTTGCGTTTGTCATGTTGCTGGTGTTGATTCTGTTGATTAAGTATCCGATTCTGAGCACGGGTATTCTCAACTAACACAACGGTTCAGTATTTCTTATCTTTTGTGTTTGCGAAATTGGCAGATGAAAACCAAGATTTTCAGATTGCGCTTCCGGAAGTTACGCTTCCAGAACAAGTGGCATTCTATCTTGTCGACTAGCTGAATTCCCATTTGCACACCGATCATTTTTAACAGCGTAATTTGCGCTGTGACCCTCTTATATTTTGTGTCCGTATGTTAGTCGGCTGTGACGTAATGCTTCGCTAGTCCTCTAGTACGGTAGATTGGTTTTGCCACTTAAAAAATACTAAAACCTACTTCCGGCCACCTGGAGATCGATGTGAAAAATTATTTCTGGAAAATATTTGTCGTTTGTATTGCCACAGCATTCAGTTCACAAGTTTTTGGCAATAGCACTTGTGACGCCAATGATCCGTTGATTATAGTTTCAGCAACCGATGATGGTTTTTATGATGAAACCTATAGTCCGGAAAAAACCATTGACAATATTCTAGATCCGGAATCACGCTGGTCTAATGAATCCCAGGGTAGTGCAAAAAGCTTATTACTCGATCTGGGTGCGCTGCAAACTCTTAAATCGCTGAACATCGCCTGGTACACTGGTACAAGGGTGATAGTCGCAAATCAACGTTTTCAATTGAAGCGTCAGCCGATGGTGAAAATTTTCAATCCATTGTTTCAGAGCGTCAATCCAGTGGTACAACGCTTGAACTGGAGGCCAACGAGTTCGAACCTGTTCAAGCACGCTTTGTCCAAATAGTTGGCAATGGAAATGACAGTAACGACTGGAACAGTACTGTTGAATTGACTGCGTTTGGTTGCGGTGAGTCTGTCGAGAAACCAAAAACACCCGTACTGACCGAGCGCCAGGGACAAGGGATGTTCGGCCTGCGCACTGACCAATCGCCAGGCGAGAATTTCGAATTAAGCGGTTGGTATGTCACCACCCCGGCAGATGATGATGCCGATGGAAAGGCTGATAGCGTGTATGAAAACGAGCAGGCTGCATCGCCCCATAAATATTTCAAGCGTGTCATTAACTACTCTATATAGATTAAAATTTCTGTTGTCTTCGAAGTAATACCCGATGATCGTGTCTCACTGCGGTGAGTGCGTTGTTAATACCCCTACCAGCTTTAATTACTACCCTATCGAAGTAGCCGTATTTGGTCATAGTATCTATTGGTGCTTGTTTATTGGCGCTTATTTCTTTGTTTATAGACAATAAAGCAAAGAAGTCAGACGGAAATTGATTCAAACCTGAGTCAAATAGACAGAAATACGTTAACAATCCGGGATAAATTACATGATAGGTTTTCAAGGCGGTTAGGCGTGTTTTGGCAACTGTCTGTCGCTGTTCAATTTTATCTTTTCGCAATTTTTTATCTTTTCGCAATTAATGAGGAGTAATCAAGTGAAGCAGATAACTCATTCACTGTTGTTCGTGGCAGTGACATTTTTTACAATCAATACGTCGGTGAACGCTCAGGAAGTCGAAGAAGATGACGACGTGCGGCCATCGCCACCATCAATTGGTACTGATATTCCGGTTACCTATTTTGGACCACCCCCGTCGTCTGTTGAACCCGAGTTAATTGGGCCTGTACAACTGCTAACAGCAGGTGTGCTTGACGAAGATGCTGGCACAATCACACTGCCGTTATACTATGGTCAGTTGCTCGAAACCGGTGAGTCAATTTGGTATATCGTTACCGATACCACAGACGCGGCTGCTGCCGAAGGCCTTGGTCTCAATCATTCAGGCAAGCTTGCTTTTGCTGATCATTCTCGAGCAGTAAGAATTGCGGAAACGCGTCAGGATGGCACGTTACTGTTTCACGCTGGCAGCGTAGACTTCTCGCCAGAGCGCGTTCTTGTACCAGGAAATGTCGACGACCCCTCAGCACCAGCATTTCCGCCATCTGAGTTCTCTCCTGGCGCCGTAGGCGATGAATTGTACTCTCCGCTTGTCAGAATCACCAACAACCAAGACCACATTTACAATGCTCCGATGGTCGCGTTCAATGTGGGTGCAGACCAACTTGACTATTGCGATGGCGGTGTAGATCACAGCATTGTGCACGACAGCGTCGTGGCTATTTGCCCTGAAGACGAAACAGTCACTCTGTCGCTAGCCCCAGGTTTTAGTTTCGCCAAACCGGTGCTTTATCTAAGTACTGACGCAAACGATCCTCTGCCGGCTACATTAGAAGGTGCTGTATATGCGCCAGGGCTCAGAGATGTGGCGGTAGGTCGAGACGATTCACTATTCAGTGCTGTCGAGCGTATCTTCTTGACTGCAAATGGGCCTGTCAATAATGTTCCAGGCCAAGTAAATCCACAACGTCAGGGGCTGAATAGCGCAGTGCTTGGTGAAGGCAGTCCGCTTAACGTGTTAGGTGGTATTCCAACAGTTGCTACTGATTACAGTCCTTTGTGGGATGTGAATGTGGGTGAATGGACCCAAGTTGCGATTGATCGTGGTTACCGATCTCGGCTTACTGAAGAGTTTCAAATTCTGGGTTTTGTTGAACAGGGATACATAACGGGCCCTGGCGGTGCAACCTATGGATCGACAGGTTTCATTGTGAATTGTCCGATCGTACATCGATTTCTATAAGTCGCAATTGCTAACTTACTCAGGAAAAAAATATGAACACGTTAAAACGAACGATATTATATGTCTCCCTGTGCAGTGTGGGTTTGTTGTCCGCCTGTTCAGATGAAGGTGCTATAACTGATAGCGCTGAATCTACTCCCAGTGTGGTGCCAAACACCAATACGGTGCCTGGCGATACTGGACGTCTAGATACAGACGAACTGCGTACGGGTGAAGGTCTTCCACCTTTGGCCGGAGGCTCTCTTGCTCAGCAGATCGCTGATGAGACGGCTAGTACAACGAACGCGATAAACGGCGTTGTTCCTGGCAGTCCACTGGCAATTGAAGAGGGCGAAGAAGATGATTTTGCACCGGCTCCACCGTCGATTGGTGCAGATATCCCGATTACCTATTTTGGTCCTGCACCATCATCTGTTAACCAAAATTTAATTGGTCCTGTTCAGCTGCTCACAGCAGGTACCGTTGACTTGGACGCAACACCGACAACGACTGTAACGCTACCTTTGTACTATGGTCGCTTAGCCTCGGGTGGGCCGAGAGATGGGTATCCGTTCTTCTATATAGTCACAGACACATCGGATAGAGATAATGCGGCGGGGCTTGGACTGAACTTTAGTGCCAAGTTAAATTTCGCTGATCTACCTCCCGATATGGTCGATTCGTTTATGACCACCAGTGTCAGAAGCGGATTTTATGACTCGCAAGGTTCTTTGATTGTTAGTGGTGGGTTTGTCGATTTCAAACCGGAACGGATCGTCGATCCTCAATCAACGGATACTTCGGGTACCAGTAATTTAATTGATTCGCTTAATTTCCAAGCTGGTTCAGTGGGTACTGATGTAGGCGATCCAGATGGGTTTTACAGTCCGCTAGTGATGATCTCGAATGCAGGAGATCATACTTACAATGCACCTATTGTTGCTTCTGGTACCAATGATGAAATTGCTCGTTTGTCTGGGTATTGCGATGGTATCCCCGAAGACCAGCTAGAACATGCGCGACAGGTGCTACATGATAGTGTGGTATCGATCTGTCCTGGTGGTCCCGGCGAGCCTGGCACAGTAACCCTTGAGCTAGTCAATGGTTTTAGCTTTGGACGTCCTGTGCTGTATGTGTCATCTGATGCTACAGTAGAAGCTGCAGCCGCATTAGAAGGTGCTACATTCGCTCCGGCTCTGGGTAATGTACCTGTGGGTAGAGATGATTCACTGTTCAGCGCTGTGGAAAGGTTGTTTGGGTTTACTAACGGACCTGTCGATGAGTTTGATGAAAGAAATCCACAACGACAAGGATTTAACAGCGCCTTAGTTGACGGCGGCGGCCCGCTGAACGTTTTGGGTGGCATTCCAACGATTGCAACCGACTACAGTCCTCTTTGGGATGTCAATTTAGGCGAGTGGACACAAGAAGCCATCGACAATGGGTATCGCTCCAGAATGTTTGAAGAGTTTGCCATACTGGGTATGGTAGAGCGCGGGTTCCTTACTGGCCCTGGAGGTGGTCCTTACGGTTCATCTGGAATAATAGTGAACTGTCCAATTGTTCAACGACTGCTGTAACGGATAGGAAATTGGCGATCAGTGATCAGCTGTGAATTTCTGATCGCCATTTTTTTTATTCGCAAACTCGCCACCACTAATAGCTATTGGCTGGGTATTGTTGAGAACTTCGAGTTGGTATCCGTGTTTCCAAATAGTCTTTATTCGAGTATTGATGATTCCGGTAGAAGCTATTTTGCGCCGTAGCCTTTGCATATGAGAATAAAGTGCCGGCAAATATTCGTTGTTTTTATAGCCGAGTACCTTTTCCAAAAGCTCGTGGTTTGAACATGTCCAGCATTGACTTTTGATTAAATAGATTAGCAAATCGAATTCGGTTTTAGTCAATCGTATCTGCACCGATCTTATGAAGCACTTTTTCTCAATGAGATGCATTGTTATCTCACCAGCAATATAAATATTGTCGCTCGACGCAGTTATTTGAGATTCGATCAATTTATTTTTTCGTGTATCAGGCCGATTATCATATTTTAACGAACTGTAGCCTACTTGCTTTAAATTGTTGCTCCGGGATTGTGCTAACGATATGCGAAAATTGATTTCTTCAGCTTCGTATGGTCTGACGATATAGTCGTCTACATCAAGAGCTATTAGTTTTTCGTGCCGGTTGGGTACGAGCGTCGAGATCAATATAATTTGCTTTCTTCCGCTTAGTTTTCTTGCAATAGTAATAATGGCACTAACAGAGTCGATTCCGATGCTTTCATCTAAAATTAGTACGTTCCAATCTATGTTGGTGAGAGCGTATACGTTTTCTGAGTAAATTAGGTGTGAGTTGAAGTCTTCGTTTGATGCAGGGGCAGTATGAGTGGCACGACTTAATAGAACTTCATCTGTTGAAAAAACAATAACATTTGTCTCAGCCGTTGCGAATTTTTTCTGATTGGATGTAACGAATTTTTTTTGCAGAATTTCTGTGTTCATAAATCCAATCACTACAAAGCGCAACGCAAGTTGCCGATGGAAGATAAGACGTGATGGCAAAAAATTAGTTCAATATGCAATAAGGCCAGGTGCTTAAACTAAAAATATTAGTTGCTTCGAGTTAAAACAATGCGGTTTTCGCTAATACAATTATGATTAATAGAACTTTTGTTATCGCTCTATCCTGAAATGAGAGGTGAATTCAGTGGGTTTTTCTAGATAAGATGTTTTGTTTGTTGTAAAGAAGGGATAACCGATTACAGGGTTACGCGAAATTCAGAACGATTGCGGCGTGTCATTTTGCAGGCTATCGAGTGTGGACCAGGCTTCAATTGAATTGAAGTTTCTTCATTGTGGGGTTGAAATCGGTAAAGTGGTTCGCGAAAGATTATGCCGATTCAGTCATCTCGGCGAACCCATGTTGAGGGTTATTGTACTAGAGCCGGAACAAGCTACTCTAGCTGGACTGATAGAGGTGTGTCCAGCTAAAGCAGGGCCGAAAAGTTATCTGTTGAATACGCCTGGTAATTTAGCTATCCAGAAACATTCAGTTTGTAGTCTAGCGTTGAATTCAGTGGGCATGAGTAAACATATTCCCCTTCTTCCAGTGTAATTTCGTAGTCTTTGGTCACTCCCAATTCAAGACCACCGCCTGACACTTTTGGCAAACGTGCTTTATCCAACAAGCTTGCGCCGCGAACGTAAAACCCCAGTGGATATCCAACATTCTGGTTTGTTACTCTGAATATATACTTACCTGGTTTGAGCTCAATGGTTTTTGCTGCAGCAAGCCGCTCTTCTCCGGACTGTTCGTGAATAGCTTCACAATCGGCTTTCTCGGTCGACTCAAAGCCATGATTTGTGCCGTTTTCACTTTCAATAAATTGGCAGTTAACTTGCGTCAGTTCGATTATTTGTGCATCTTCGGCAGATGCTGAACCCACAAAGCCAAATGTGGCTAGCGCCACCGCAAATGACAATGATGCGAGGGATTGATTTAAATTCATTTTGGATGTGCCCATTCTGATGTCGGAATAGTTCCGACAATATGTGGGTGAAAAGTTTCAGCTCTGACAATTTTTTTGTAGTAACGATAGATCCGCTGGCCTAAGGGCCTGCTGGCCTGCTGGCCTGCTGGGGTCGGACCATCGTAAGGGCGGCCTGCTGGGGTCGGACCATCGTAAGTACCTGACATCGTTGAGAAATAGATACATATTTGGTCGTATTAGAACGCTTAAAGTGCGTTTTTAACTACTAAATCGTCTTCTTAAGTAATCAGTGTTCTGTTTATCGCTTTGTGTTTTATGTACCCTAAAACTCAATGTTTACATTGTCTTTTTTACGTTGAAAACGTAATGTAAGTGTCATTTATCCATTGTTATCTCGGAGTTCTTTAATAAAAACAAGAACTTACCATGGTCCGACCCCATCAGCCCTGTAAGTAATCAGTGTTCTGTTTATCACTTTGTGTTTTATGTACCCTAAAACTCAGTGTTTACATTGTCTTTTTTACGTTGAAAACGTAATGTAAGCGTCATTTATCCATTGTTATCTCGGAGTTCTTTAATAAAAACAAGAATTTACCATGGTCCGACCCCATCAGACTTTCAGCACGCCCATTTGATCTTCTAGCAACTGCATAACTTGCATGGCAGCCAGACCTTGGGCAAAGCTTGAATTAGGTTCTCGATCTTCCTGAATTGCTGTGATAAATTCGCGGTCTATCAGTTCGATACCATTGTTGGAGACAGCCACTTTCGACAAATCGATCGGGTTTTCTTTGCCATCGAACAAATCGTCGTACCGAGCAAGATAGGTACCTTTGTCGCCAATATAACGAAAGAAAGAACCAAACGGCCCATCGTTATTAAACGATAGAGAGAGTGTGCAAAGTTTTCCTGTCGGTGTTTTGAGTCCAATGGTCATATCCATTGCTATACCCAGATCAGGGTGTGCTGGTCCTTGCAGGCCGAGTACCTCACTCGGTATTTCACCCGTTTGGTATAAAAACAAATCTATCGTGTGACAGGCGTGGTGCCACAACAGGTGATCGGTCCAACTGCGGGCTTCACCTTTTGCATTGGTGTTGGTGCGTCGGAAAAAATACGTTTGTGCATCCATTTGCTGGATATTGAATTCGCCTGCATCAATACGTTGCTTTATCCACTGGTGCGATGGATTAAATCGGCGCACGTGCCCGACCATGCCAGTAACACCGGTTTCTTTTTGCACGGCATCCATTGTTTGCGCATCGGCAAGGCTGTCTGCCATTGGTATTTCAGAGAACGTATGTTTACCTGCTCTCATGGCCTGAACAGATTGTTTGCAGTGCATTTGCGTTGGAGTGGACAGAATAACCGCATCGATATCCTGATTAAGAAAATCGTCAAAATTACTACAGGCTGTTGGTACTTTGCGCTGCGATGCCAGTGCGGATATTTTGTCTTTGTTCGGTCCGAATACAGTTGTAACCTGCGCATCTTTAATGTTTGCCAGCGCGTCCAGGTGCTTTAGTCCAAATGCTCCATAGGCGCCAGCAACTCCAATCTTTACCATGTTATCTGTTCTCATTTTTATCTGTTTTCTAAAATCATATGTCCGACAGCAGTGTTCGATGCCGGCACGTGATAAAACCGGTGTATCTCTTCAATGTTTTCATTAAGTGCGCCACGCATGACATACCACATAACAAGCTCTATACCCTCTGAGCCTGCTTCACGCAGGTATTCGATATGCTCGATCATGCTGCCTTTTTCAGGTTCATGAACGAGTAAGTTCATGAACCGCTCATCCCAGCTGGCATTAATAAGACCCGCTCGCTGATGTTGCAGCTGGTGGCTCATGCCGCCTGTGCCGAACACACACACTTTAAGGTCATCAGGAAATGAATCGATTGCCTTGCGTATGGATTTACCCAATGCGTAGCAGCGAGAGCCAAGTGGTGCCGGGTACTGCACTACATTTACCGCCAATGGTATAACCGGGCAAGGCCATGCTTCAGGTTGACCAAACAGCATGGTTAGCGGCACGGTGAGTCCGTGATCGACTTCCATTTCGTTCATGATGGTGATATCAAATGAATCCAACACTAACGATTGTGCTATGTGGGCAGACATAGCCTGGTGCCCTTTAACCACCGGCACGGGTCTTGGACCCCAACCTTCGTCCGCCGGTTGGTATTGCGCTGCGCAACCCAAGGCAAAGGTTGGAATAACGCGTGCATCGAATGCGGTGCAGTGATCGTTGTAAACCAGGAAAATCAAATCGGGTTTTTCTTTTGCAATCCATTGTTTTGAAAATTCGAAGCCTTTGAATATTGGACCGTAGTAGTCATCACCAGATATTCCAGAGTCCGATGCTACTCCCAACGCCGGTACGTGCGAACAAGCCACACCAGAAGATACGTACGCCATTATTTGTCCTGCCACTCAGATTTATATCGATTGCCATCAACCGAGCGCCCGCCAGCGATCATCATTTCGCGATAGGCGTCTTGTCCCATACCGGTCATCAAGCCGGCAAGTTGTTGAAAGTTTATGCCGTGAAAGGCTGCCAATTTGGATGTGTAATAAATATTGCCACCCAGTTCCAGTAATCGATTCCACTGCTGATTTAACGCAGCCGTACGTTGGTCAGCTGTCATCGGAAATTGATCAATATAGCTTTCTGGGTCGGCTTTATAGGCATCGCGGTTGGGTTGCAGTCGAAGACTGATGCAAAATTGATTCAGGTGATAACCTTTGGTCGCCTGATCGCTATCGAAAACAATAGTACCCGGAATGTCGTCATAAACCTTCTTGTCTGCCATAGATCACATCTCGCTGAACTTAACTTCCGGTTAAATCATAGTGTGTTGAGACTTATTTGATTTAACATTTTTCTAATTAAATATTGATTGTTTGAATTGATTGACAGCGAAACAACTTGTTCGATATATCAAGTTTCCGTACCTGAATCAGTCGTTGAGTAAGCAACAAGATCGTTGACGCTCAGTGTTGCATCTCGTTTTTCAACGGTTTGAATATACTCAATCATGATGTTGGCATGTTCGCGCATCATCGCCTCAGCACGTACTGCATCGCCACTTTCAATAGCATCATATATTACCTGATGCTGTACATTGCCAATGCGTAGCCGGAAAAGCCCGGTTTCAATATGCTCCTGGGATTCCAGTACACTTCGATCAAACACCATTGCGCCGAGCGCCAGCATCGGTAAATGCCTTATTTGTTTGCAAGCGAGGCTAACATAGTCGTTGCCGCAGGCGTCCATGATGGTTGAATGAAACGTTTTGTTTGCTGCCTGCATTTTCTGGATCATTGGTTCATCAATTCGACCCGGTTCGAGTAGCTCTTCGATGGTTGCGATGGCATGGGCCATTTTTGGCAAGTGCTCCGTCTTATTTGTCGACTGTGCCATTAAGCGTGCAGCCAGACTCTCCAGATGTCCACGGACCTGCACAGCTTGCAAAATATCAGCAACGGTCGGGCTCTGTACTGTGTAGCCGCGTCCTTCGCCGCGTTTAATCAGGCCTTCACTCTCCAGAACACGAAGCGCCAGACGTACCGGTGTACGTGACACCTGGTGGGTTTCACACAGGCGAGTCTCCGATAAACGCTCACCTTCAGGATAGACACCCAAAATAATGTCGTTTCGGATTCGCGCCGCAAGTTCTGCGTCAATTGATTCCATAGCGCTATTGAGCTGATTTGGGATCCCAAAGTCAAGGATAATTATTTGTTCTTTGTATTCAATATGAAAAAACGCTTGATTTGGGATCCGGATATGGTGTTAACTAGCGAAAAACAGTGTTTGAAAGTGGGGCCTATCGCGCAAATTGACCGTATTTGGATCCCAAACTACTGAACGCCACAAAATCGAGACCCTACCGCTGGAGATATCATGGGATTTATCCGACTTTGTAAGGCAACGCTTGCTGCCATTGCACTTGGTTTTATCGCAATGAATGCGAGTAGAACTGATTAAAACAACACCGTAATGACAGGCAAAAATCAGTCAGTGCAAAAAGATGGATATGTCCCACTGCTCAAGTGGGTTGATCGGATTTTGATTTGGGTGTCGCTCATTTGTGGCGGCATCACTTTGGCCTTCATGACCTTCTACAGTGTTTTTAACGTGCTTGTTATGCGCAAAGCGTTAGGCCTGCCAATCCAGGGTGCGGAGGATTTGCTGGCACTTTCACTTGTGGTTATTGTTGCTTTATCTGTTCCGCTTGGGGCCAGAACAGGTGCGCACATCGAAATTGAAGTTCTCGAATCAAGAATGTCGCACGCGTTTGCAAAATGGTCCATGGTGTTCGTTAAGCTTTTGGGTATAGCTCTGCTGGCTGTGATGTCGTGGCGACTGTGGGAATCTGGTGTTAGCGCTGTCAAGTTTGGCGAAACCACACAACAGTTGTTGATCTCGTTTGAACCTTTTTATTATTTGTTATCGATTTCTATAGGTTTGTACACCCTGGTATTGATACTGGATATTTGGCAGTTGCTTAGCCAAAACGAAATTCGAAAAATCAATGTCGGCGGTGAACTGTGAGTAGTGAACTGTGA